>NZ_JAUMBI010000280.1:0-4974 GCF_032115815.1 Sandarakinorhabdus sp. | reverse complement strand
TCGCCCATCCAACGCTGGCTTCCCTTATTGCAATGATCACTGCCTGGTCGCCTATCAGGCGCAGATGCCGCGCAAGGATCGTCCGCGCCAGCTGCCGCCGCTGCCGGGTGCGCCCCGCCGGTAACCGGCCGCTGCCAACTGGTGCCGGTTCGTGTCCGGCGCTGGCTGTTTTGCCCCATTGCCGCCACAGCCGCCTCGCTTTACGTTCGCGTAAAGGGAGATTGGCCTCGTGAGTTCCACTGATTTCGACGTGTTGATTGTTGGCGCCGGCCTGTCGGGCATTGGCGCGGCGGTTCATCTGCAGCAGAACTGCCCGAACGAAACCTACGCCATCCTGGAAGGCCGCGACGCCATCGGCGGCACCTGGGATCTGTTCCGCTATCCCGGCATCCGTTCTGACTCCGATATGTACACGCTCGGCTATCGCTTCAAGCCGTGGAAATCCGCCAAGGCGATCGCCGACGGCCCTTCCATCCGCAGCTACATCCGCGAAACCGCCACCGAACACGGCATCAACCAGCACATCCGCTTCGGCCACAAGGTGCAGGCCGCCGCGTGGGACAGCGAAACCGCGCACTGGACGGTGACGACCCCCAAGGGCACCCTCACCTGCCGTTTCCTCTACATGTGCAGCGGTTATTACAACTACGGCCAGGGCCACCGCCCAACATGGGAGGGCGAGGCCGAGTTCAAGGGCCAGATCATCCATCCGCAATTTTGGCCGGAAACCCTCAACTACACGGGCAAGCGCGTCGTCGTCATCGGCTCTGGCGCCACCGCGGTCACGCTGGTGCCGGCGATGGCCGATACGGCGGCGCACGTCACCATGCTGCAACGCTCCCCCACCTGGATGGTCTCCCGCCCCGGCAGCGACGCGATTGCCAATTTCCTGAAGGCGATCCTGCCGGCGCAGATGGCCTATGATCTGGTGCGCTGGAAGAATGTCACCATGGGCCAATGGTTCTACAAGCAGACGCGAAACAACCCCGGCAAGGTGCGCGAAGCGCTGTTGAAGCGCCTGGCCAAGCTGCTGCCGGCCGATTACGATCTCGAAACCCACTTCACCCCCGGTTACAACCCATGGGATCAGCGCCTTTGCCTGGTGCCGGATGCCGATCTGTTTAAGGCCCTCAGCGCGGGCAAGGCCGAGATCGTCACCGATCAGATCGCGAAGTTCGAGGCTGGCGGCATCCGCCTGAAATCCGGCCAGCTGCTGGAGGCCGATATCATCGTCACCGCCACCGGCCTGAAACTGGAAGCGCTGGGCGGCATGACCGTCACGGTGGACGGCGAAACCCGCCGCACCGCCGATGCCCTCGCGTACAAGGGCATGATGTTCTCCGGCATCCCCAACCTCGCCCAGAGCTTTGGCTATATCAACGCCAGCTGGACCCTCCGGTCTGACCTCATCGCCGATTATGTCTGCCGGCTGCTCAATCACATGCGCAAAACCGGCGTGGACATTGCCACCCCTACCCCTGCGCCGGACGTGGTGCCCGAAAGGCTCGCGATGGATCTGCAATCCGGCTACGTCCAGCGCGGCGCCGATGCCCTGCCCCGTTCCGGCAACCGCGCACCGTGGCTGGTGACGGCCGATTACAAGTACGACCGCAAGGAACTGCTGGAAGGGCCGGTGACGGACGAGATGGTGTTTGCGAAGGCGCACGCTGCTGCCGCGCCCATGCTGGAGGCGGCCGAGTGAAGCGGCTGGCGGCCCTTGTTGCCCTGCTGGCTACCACAGCCAGCGCGCAGCCCGTCACGCCGCCCACCGATCCCGCCACCCTCGAAGCCATCCGCCTGATCGATGCCTGGGCCGATGCGGCGCAGGTCTATGGCCGCTGGCCGGCCTATTCGGTCGCGATCGGCCACAAGGATCGGCTGCTGTGGTCAAAAGGCTATGGCACCATCGATGCGGCGAAAAAGGTGCCGGCCAAGGGCGACACCATCTACAGCATCTGCTCCATTTCCAAGCTGTTCACCGCGGTGGCCGTGATGCAGCAGTGGGAGGCCGGCAAGCTGCGGCTGGATGAACCGGTCACCACCTATCTGCCCTGGGCCGCACCCAAGCCCGACGGCCGCGATTCTGTGCCTGTTACCCTGCGCGCCCTGCTCACCCACTCGGCCGGCGTCCAGCGGGACAGTGATGTCGGCAACTGGAACGGCCCCAGTTATATCTTCCCCACCCGCGATCATCTGAAGGCCGAAATCAGCCAGCACGAACCGCTCTATCCTGTGGGGCGCACCTACCAATACAGCAATGTCGGCGTCACCCTGGCCGGTGAAGCGGCGGTGGCGGTTTCGGGCAAGGATTACGCCAGCCTGGTCACCAGCGGCATCATCAAACCGCTCGGCCTGTCCGATACGCGGCCCGATCACCCCTATGATCTGCTCGGCACCCGCATGGCCGTGGGCTGGAGCCCGCTGGACCGCGCCGGCAACCGCACGCTGCTCAGCCGGTTCAACGCAGCAGCCATCACACCCGCCGCCGGCTTCACCAGCACCGCGGAAGATCTGGTGCGCTTTGGCCTGTGGCAGATCGGCCTGATGGCGCAGGAAACCGCCCCCGCCACGCCGGGCGTGCTGAAACCCAGCACGCTGCGTGAAATGCAGCGCATCCAGTTCATCGACAAGGTGAACTACGGCAGCTGGGGCCTGGGCTTCGTCAACGAACCATCCGACGAAGGCAATTACATAGGCCACGATGGCAGCTGCCCCGGCTACCACACCGCCATGCTGATCCGGCCCGACAGCGAAACCGCCGTCGCCGTGATGACCACCGACAATCACGAAGTGTGGAACGACACCCAACAAGTCCACCGCCTGCTCGACGCCCGCCGCGCCCACGCCTTCAAAGGCCCGCCGCCCGTCACCGTCCCCCCTGAAGACTATGCCGGCCGCTACACCAACAACACCTGGAACAACGAAACGATCATCCTGCCCTGGAACGGCGGCCTCGTCACCCTCGACCTGCCCGACCTAAAGGCGGCCGAAAACCTCTCCTTCCTCAAACCCATCGCCCAGGATCGCTTCCGCCGCATCGCCAAGGACGGCAGCGAGCTGCACGAAGTGACGTTCAAACGGGACGCCTCAGGCCGCGTGGTGGCAAAGGAGGAGTTTTACCAGCGCTCGGTGCGGGATGTGAGCGCCGTGAAATAAGGCGGCCCGCCCCAGATCCCTCAACGCGGGTTGAGATCGACAACCTTCCAGTTGAGTGACGCCGCAAACGCCACCCAAGCCAGATAGGGCATGATCAGCAGCGCCGCCTGGCTGTCGATGGGCCACAGGCCGATCACCATGGCGAGCACGGATGCCCACAGGAACGGCACTTCGATCAGCGCCCAATCGGGCCGCTGCAGCTTGAAGAACAGCGGGCTCCACAACAGATGGAACAGGCCGTTCACGCCAAACAGGATCAGCACGTCCCGCTGCTGCGCCGCATCGCCGGCATTCCAGGCGCGCACCGCCGCCCATGCCGCCAGACCAAGGATGATCGTCCACCCCGGCCCGAACGCCCAACCGGGCGGCTGCCATGCAGGCTTGCGCAACCGGGCATACCAATCAGCACGCGGGGTCATCAGCCCGCCCACCAGGCACAGGCCCACCATCCAGATAATCGCACTAGCAAGCGGCAGGTTGAATTCGGACAAGGCAGAGCCTCACTTTCAACCGCCTCCATGCAGCATCAACGCCCGGCAAGATAGGGCGGCCCCACCGCACCCCCCTTGCGGCTTTTACCCTAAGCGCCGGTGGCGCTGCCCTTGCCCTGCCGGCGCCGGTGCCGCCGGTACAGCGCCGGGGCAAACACATGATCATAGGCCGCGCTGGCAATCTGCCTGATCACCGGCAGCCCCACGATCCGCGCCAGCAATCGATAACGCGGCATTTGCGACCACAGCAGCAGGAACGCCGGAACGCCGGAAACGATCACCCCATCCCGCTGCACATAAAGGCTGCGCGCGGCCGTATCGGCATCAATCCCCCACCGCTGCAGCGCATCCGTGTTCAGATCATCAAACCGGATCGGCAACCCCGCTTCGCCAACATAGCGTGCATAATGGCCAACCTCGACGTGACACACCGGGCACTGGGCGTTGTAGAGTACCGACGTTTCGGGATTGTTGATCATGCCTCCCTGATAGTGGGAGGCAGAAACTCCGCCATACCCCACCTCGCCGCAGGGCGCCGGCGGAGTAAGCGGGGCCTCCGGCGGACAGGGGCTGAGCCCCTGCACCCGCTTTTGTTTTGGGCAGCCCATCACCACCGCCACTTGTCATGTTGGCGCAGGCCAGCATCCGACTTGCATTCGGGTAGATAAGCCGGAAATAGGATTCTCAGGCTAATGTTCGTGCCTGCGCCAACATTACAGCGTGGGCGGGGCTGGCATAGGAAGAAAGCGGGACCTCGGATCAAGTTCGAGGTTACGGGTGGGCCTTATTGAAAGGGTCCGCCTGAAAACAAAAGAGTGCAGGGACTGCGTCCCTGCCCGCCGGAGGCTCCTCTAGCCTTCCCTCAAATCCGTTCCTTCACATACGCACCCGGCGCGTCCTCGATCGACTTGTAGGCCCCCTTCCCCGGCACGCGCGGTTTCACCTGTTTGCCGGAGCGGGGGGTGAGCCAGGTGAGCCAGTGGGGCCACCAGCTGCCTTTGGTTTCCGTGGCGCTGGCGATGAAGTCTTCGAGGGTGGCGGCGGCGGAGTCGCCGGTCCAGTGCTGGTATTTCTTGGCCGAGGGTGGGTTGACGACGCCCGCAATATGCCCGCTGCCGGCCAGCACGAAGCGGGTTTCGCCGCTGAAGGCCTTGGTGAGTTTGAAGGCCGATTTTGCCGGGGCGATATGATCTTCCTTGCCGGCCTGGATGAAGGTGGGGGTTTTCACCGTCTTCAGATCGATGGGCACGCCGCACACGGTGAGCGCGCCGGGTTTGACCAGCAGATTATTGCGATACATGTCCTTGATGTACTGCTGGTGCCATTT
>NZ_JAUMBI010000279.1:0-5405 GCF_032115815.1 Sandarakinorhabdus sp. | reverse complement strand
ACCGCCACCAATGTGAACCGTTCGGTCAGCGGCGCCTGCCCGCGCCACTGCAGCCGGTCCAGCGTCCAGCCATGCCAGAGGAGGATCGCAGGCCCCTGCCCTGCCACCTCAATTACAAGGTCGCCGCCGGGCACCGCAACGCGGTGGACCCTCCCGGCGGCAAAGGCGCCATCCACCCGAGCGGACAGCGCCAAGCCGGTCACGCCGCTTCGCGACGGAAATTGTTGTTGTTGGTGTGATCGCCGGCAAGCCAGCGCTTCAGTTCGGCACGGGCGTTGGCGCGGCGCGTTGCATCCAGCGCCGGATCCAGCGCTTCGGCCAGATCATGGGTGAATTCCACGATCATGCCGTTGGGATCGGTCACATAGAGCGAGCGGCAATAGCCATGTTCCAGCACATAGGTCTGCGGCTCGGTGATGCCAGCGGCGGCAACGCGCGCGGCGATCTCGTCCTGGGTGGCCTTGTCCACATGCAGGGCGATGTGGATGAACGGGCTCGACGGGATTTCCGGGCCGAATTCGGCCTGATCATCGGCATCGGCAAACTGGAAGAAGGCCAGCGCCGAACCATCGGCCAGTTCGAAGAACACGTGGCAATAGGTGCGCATCTTGCCGAACAGCTCGTCGGCTTCCGTCCAGGTGGCAATCATCGGCAGGCCGATCACGTCCTCGTAAAAGGCGCGCGTGGCTTCCAGATCCTTGGTCACATAAGCGGTGTGATGCAGGCGGTTCGGACGACGGGTCATGGTCATGATGCTCTCCTTCTCCCCGAAAGGATACTCAACCAAACAGCTTTTTCGCAATCTCGGCGGTGTGCTTGCCCTGGAAACGGGCGCCGTCCAGCTCGTTGGCGCTGGGCTGGCGGCTGCCATCACCGGCGGCCAGCGTGGAGGCGCCATAGGGCGTGCCACCGCTGATTTCCGTCATGATCGTGTTGCCGGCAAAGCTGTAGGGCAGGCCCACGATGATCATGCCATGGTGCAGCAGCGTGGTGTGGATGCTGGTCAGCGTGGTTTCCTGGCCGCCGTGCTGGCTGGCGGTCGAAACGAACGCACCGCCCAGCTTGCCGATCAGCGCACCCTTGGCCCACAGGCCGCCGGTCTGATCGAGGAAGTTGCGCATCTGGGCGGCCATGTTGCCGAACCGGGTGGGCGTTCCGATGATGATCGCATCATAATCGGCCAGCTCGTTCGGATCGGCGATCGGGGCGCCCTGCTCGGTCTTGTAGTAAAAGGCCGCGGCGGTATCGGCGGGCACCAGTTCCGGTACCCGCTTCACCACTGCTTCCACGCCGTCCACACTGGCTGCGCCCTCGGCCACGGCATTGGCCATGGTCTCCACATGGCCCCACGAGGAATAATAGAGAACGAGAACGCGGGCCATGGGGGTGCCTTTCAGATCAGAAGTTGAAGCTGGCTTCGACGCCATAGCGGCGCGGACGGGCCTTGAACACGAAACCACCCGGCGAGAATTCAGCGTTGTAGATTTCGTTGAACAAATTCTGGCTGAACGCCGTGACGCTCCAGCGCTTGTTCGACACGCCCAGACGGGCATCAACGATGTTCACCGGGTTGCGGCTGGTGGAGTTTTCGACATCCCACCAGGTGCGGCCGGTGCGGCGATAATCAACGCGGGCGTTGAGATCGAGATCGTCGCTGATCGGCGTCACATAGTTGATGCCGGCGTTGAGCGTGTAGCGGCTGATCAGCGGCAGTTCGTTGCCGATGCGGCGCGCATCCGAGAACTGCTTGATGTCGCTGTCGGTGTAACCCAGGCCGAAATTGATATCGAGGCCCTTGGTCGGACGCAGGGTCAGATCGGCTTCAAAGCCCTTGATCTGCGCCAGCGGGACGTTGCCGAGGTTCTGCGTCGAGTTGGCGGCCAGGAACACGAAGAAATAGCTGTTTTGCGTGCGCGTGGTGAAGGCCGCGGTGTTGAAGGTCAGCAGGCGGTCGTCCGTCTGCGTCTTCAGACCCACTTCAAAGGTTTCGGCCACTTCGGCGTTGAACACATCGTTCACGCCCACGATGCCGTTGCTGGCGGCAACACCGCCCACGCCGGTCTGGTTGAAGCCGCCCGAACGGAAACCGCGGCTCCAGCCACCATAAAGCGTGACATTGTCCACCGGCTTGTAGGTGATCGTCACCTTCGGCTGCCACGACTGGAAGCTGCGCTTGCGCAGCTCGCCGGTGCGACCCTGCGGGAAGCCGGGCACGTTGGGCAGGAAAGCGGTGGGTGTCAGCGTGGTGTTGGCGCGATCGTCGCGGTCATAGCGCAGCGAGGCATCCACGCGCAGTTGATCGTTCACCTTCCAGCTGGTGTTGCCGAACACCGCCCAGGCAAAATTGTCCTGGCTGTCAGCCAGGAAGCTGAACTGCGGGTTGAGCGGATTGGTGCTCGGCGTCTTGAACACCGGGAACACGCCGGCATTGGTATCGATCATGTTGCCGGTGGAGATGTAGCGCTTGGTGCCGACCATGTAGGTGCCCAGCGTAACCTGCACCGGCTTGTCGGCCGGCGATTCATAGCGCAGCTCGTTGGACCAGGCATCGACTTCCAGGAACTGGCTCTGGTTGAGATCGAACCCCTTGCCGGGCCCGAAAATGCCTTCGAACAGATTGAAGAAGAAGCTCTGCTTGATCGGCTTGAAGTCAAAGGCGTCGCCGGTCAGCACTTCGGTCAGCCGATCATAGCTGAACACGTTCTGCACGCTGCCCCAATCGCCGCTGTAACGAACCTTCAGGGCGGCGTTCCACATTTCGCGGTCGTTCTGGCCGCGGTTGTTCACCTGCACCGGCAGGCTGGTGTCGTTCACATCACCCACGATGTTGAAATACAGCGCCTGGGTCTGCAGGTTCGAATAGGCAACGCGCAGATCGACATCCAGGCCTTCCGCCGGGGTCCACAGCAGGTTGCCGCGCAGGTTCAGATCCTTGATCGGATCGGCCTTCTCATTCAGGAAGGTGTTCTGGATGAAACCATCGGTATCGTACCAGCTGCCCGACAGGCGGAACTTCAAATTCTCCGCAATGGGCCCCGACACGTTGCCGCGCACATAATAGCCGAAGCCATTGTCCACACCGCCGGTGATCTTGCCCGACAGTTCGTCGGTGGGCGCCTTGGACTTGATGATGATGGCGCCGCCGATGGCGTTACGGCCATAAAGGCCGCCCTGCGGGCCCTTGAGCACTTCGATCTGCTCGATATCGAACAGTTCCTGGTTGAACTGGGCCGGGTTCACCTGCTGGATGCCGTCCACGATCACGGCCACGCTCGGCTCGCTGTTGCGGGCCTGGGTGATGCCGCGGATGATGACGAAGGCGTTGCCGGCGTTCTGGGTCTCGACCAGGTTGACGTTGCTGGTCAGCCCGATGAAGTCACCCGGACGCTCGATGCCGGCCGAGGTGATGGCAGCAGCATTGAAAGCGGTGATGGCGGCGGGCGTGTTCTGCACCGTATCGGCGCGGCGCGTGGCGGTGACGATGATCTCGCCACTGTCTGCCGGGGCAGCAGCCGCCTGAGCAAACGACGGAACGGCCACGAGCGCGAGAGCCGAACCAGCCAACAGGCGAACGGTACGGCGGGCGAAATTGATCTGCATGGAAACTGCCTCCCCTGAAGTGACGGCCACGGCTGTTTGCCGCCGCTGCCGCCTGGCGCTGCCGGGGAAAAAGTTCCGGCAGACTGTTGACCTGATCGGCGCTTAGCCCTTCGCCATGCGAAGTCAAGTTCGATATGCGAAACTCAGCGCGGCAGTTGGCCGCTGTGGCGCGGCGGCAACGGTGCGAAACATCGCGCCGGACCCGGCCGCCAGCATGCCGCCAGCGCCCGCCAGCACACCGGAACAGGCCGGCAGCACACCGGTACTGGCCGGCAGCAGCCGAACAGCGCCCGGCGGCATTCGCGCATCAACTGCCGGAAAGCGACCGTGCCAATTGGGGGAAACGTCGCAGCTCGCTGGAGATGGTACCTGCTGCATCGGCCAGCAGCGGCAGCCGGGTGCGCACCAGTTCATCCTGACTGATGCGGGTGGTGCTGGTGGAACAGTTGATGGCACCCACCACCTGGCCGGCGGCGTCGAACAGCGGCACCGCCACCGAGACGATGCCATAATCCAGTTCATCGAGCGCGCTGTCATACCGGCGTTCGCGGATGGTCTGCAGCCGGGCGCGGAACGCCTCCGGATCCGTGATGGTGCGCTCCGTCAGCCGCGGCAGCGGGCCGCCGGCAAGATAGGCATCAATCGCGGCATCGCCTTGAAAGGCAATGATGACCTTGCCCATCGAAGTGGCATTCAGCGGAAAGCGCGTGCCCACGCCAGCGCCCAGGCGAATGCGCCGGTTGGACGGGATGTGGCAGACATAGAGGATCTCGCGGCCCGACCGCACGGCAAGGCTGACCGAATCGCCGGTGGCCTGGCCCAGCGCCTGCAACGGCGGCACCGCGATGGTTTCGATGTTCATCGAGGAGAGATAGGCCGAACCGAAGGTCAGCACCTCGGGCGTCAGCAGGAAACGCCGGCCATCCTGGCGGATATACCCCAGCGCAACCAATGTGTTGAGGCAGCGCCTTGCCACGGCAGGGGAAAGATCGGTCGCCGCCGCCACCTCCGAAAGCGCCATTTCCGGCCGGGTCGCATCAAAGGCGCGCAGCACTTTCAGGCCCCGTTCCAGGGTCGAAAGATACTCGGGATCCTTCTCGGCGGTCATGGGCTTGGTTAGGCCGGGATTCGCCCGCCCGGTCAACTATTCAGCCGCTTCGGCGTGGCGGCCAAGGATGGCGTCATTATCCTGACCCAGCAGCGGCGGCGCGGTGACCACAAGGCTGCGCTGGCCATCGAAGCTGATCGGCGAGCGGATGGTGCGGAACTCGCCCATCGGGCCGGGGGCGAACACTTCCAGCTGCAGATGCTTGGCCTGCTCGTCCTGCAGCACTTCCACGCTGGTGGCGACCGCGGCCGATGGCACTTCCAGGCGGCGCAGCGTGGCCAGCCATTCAGCGCGCGGGCGGCTGGCAAACACCGGCGCCAGGTGCGCCACCACGTCTTCATAATGGGCAATGCGGGCGTTGCGATCGGCAAAGGCCGGCAGTTTCAGCATGTCGGGCTGGCCCACGGCTTCGGCGAGATTTTCCCAGAACTTGGGCGGGCTGCTCATGTGCAGGGCCAACCACAGGCCATCGCTGCACTGGAACACATAGGATTGCGACACATGGGGCCGGCTGTAGGCATCCATCACCTGATCGGCGGCAAAAAGATGCGTGAAATCATCAAGGTTGAAGTGCGCCATGGCTTCGAACATCGAGGTTTCCACCAAGCGTCCCTGCCCTGTCGTGGCCCGCTGCAGCAGCGCGGCGAGCACGCCCTGCGCCGTGTAGAAGCCGGTCATCATGTCGCCAATGGCCGGG
>NZ_JAUMBI010000278.1:0-13164 GCF_032115815.1 Sandarakinorhabdus sp. | reverse complement strand
AAGGAAGATCGCGACGCCCTGCTGCGCGAGGAAGCCGAACTGGCCGCCGACGATCATGGCCATGATGGCGACGGCGACGAAGACAGCGATGATGTGCAGGAAACCGGTGGCCATCACGATGAGCCGTCGGACGCGCTGCGCCGCAAGCGCATGGCGCTGCGCCGCCGTTACAAGATCCAGGAAGTCATCCGCCGCCGCCAGGTGATGCTGATCCAGGTGGTGAAGGAAGAGCGCGGCTCCAAGGGTGCGGCGCTCACCACCTATCTGTCGCTGGCCGGCCGTTATTGCGTGCTGATGCCCAACACCGCGCATGGCGGCGGCATTTCGCGCAAGATTTCCAACCCGGCTGATCGCAAGCGCCTGAAGCAGGTGATGGCCGATCTGCACCTGCCGAACGGCATGGGCGCCATCGTGCGCACCGCCGGCCTGAAGCGCAGTGCCGTCGATATCCGCCGCGATTTCGATTATCTCACCCGCCTGTGGGACGAGATTCGCGAAAAGACCCTGGCCAGCCAGGCCCCGGCGCTGATTCATGAAGACAGCGGCCTGATCAAGCGGGCCATCCGCGATGTTTATAACCGCGAGATCGATCAGGTGCTGGTGGAAGGCCGCGCCGGTTTCGAGGCGGCGCACCGCTTCATGTCGATGCTGATGCCCAGCCACGCCGACAAGGTGGTGGAATATGAAGGCAGCGTGCCGCTGTTCCAGCGCTTTGGCGTCGAGGATCAGCTGGAAGCCATGTACCAGCCGGTGGTGCAGCTGAAATCCGGTGGCTATCTGGTCATCAATCCGACCGAAGCGCTGGTGTCGATCGACATCAACTCCGGGCGTTCCACCCGCGAATATGGCATCGAGGAAACCGCCACCAAGACGAACCTTGAAGCTGCCGACGAGATTGGCCGTCAGTTGCGCCTGCGCGACATGGCCGGCCTGGTGGTGATCGATTTCATCGACATGGAAAATGGCTCCAACGTCCGCAAGGTCGAAAAGGCCATGAAGGAGGCGCTGAAGAATGATCGCGCCCGCGTGCAGATCGGCCGCATCTCCAGCTTTGGCCTGATGGAAATGAGCCGGCAGCGCCTGCGCACCGGCATCCTGGAAGCCTCCACCCACATCTGCCCGATGTGCGAAGGCACCGGCATGGTGCGTTCGGTGTCGTCGGCCGCGCTGGCGGCGTTGCGCGCGCTGGAAGCCGAAGCCCTGCGCGGCCGTCACAGCGATCTGGTGCTGCGCGCCAGCGAGGAAGTTGCCGTTTATCTGCTCAACCGCAAGCGCATCGAACTGGCCGAACTGGAAGAACTATATGGCGTGACCATCGTCACCCGCCCCGATGATTCGCTGATTGGCCCCAATTTCGAGATCGATGCCGGCGGCCCGCCGCCATCCAAGAAGGTGGAAATGGTGGCGCTGCCGCCGATCGTGAAGATCGTCGAGGAAAGCGATGCCGACGACAGCGACGATGATGACGGCGAAGAGGGTGAAGAAGCCCGTGAAGAGCGCGGCGAGGATGGCCGCCGTGGCCGTGGCCGTGGTCGCCGTCGCCGGGGCCGTGACGGCCGCGGCCGCGATAAGGCTGACGAGCGCGGCGAAGAACGCGGCGACGATCAGGCCGAAACGCACGGCGACGATCATGATGATGAGCACCGCGACGACAGTGCCGACGAAGGGGCCGATGACGGTGAAGACGCCGGCGTTGACGCGACCGAGAATGGTGAAGCCGGCGAGAACGGCGGTCGCCGCAAGCGCCGCCGCCGTGGCCGTCGTGGCCGCCGTGGCGGAGCCGAACGCACCAACGGTGAGGCTGCCGATGAGGTCGCTGAAGCCGCACCGGTCGCGCCGGAACCGGTGGCTGAAGAAGCTGCTGTCAAACCCAAGCGCAGCCGCCGCAAGAAGGCCGATGCCGCGCCGGTGAGCGATGAAGCGCCGGAAGCGGTTGTCGAGGTCGCCCCGGAGCCTGAACCGGTGGCTGAAGTGGCCGCCGCCAAGCCCAAGCGCAGCCGTCGCAAGAAGGAAGAGCCGGCGCCGGAGATCGTTGCCGCGCCGGAACCGGTGATCGAAGCGGTGCCGGAACCGGTTGCCGAAGCGCCGGCGCCCAAGCCAAAGCGCAGCCGCAAGAAGCCGGCCGTTGAGGCCGTGGCCGAGCCGGCCGCTGCCGAACCTGCCGCTGCGGCAGAACCGGTTGCTGAAGCCGCCGAGCCCGCCGCCCCGGCGGCTCCGCCCCGCAAGGGCTGGTGGCAGCGGACCTTCGGAAACGACTGACAAGCCGGCCTAGGCCGCAGCAAAGAAAGCCTTTCTCCCCCCTTGCCGCGCGATGCGGCAAGGGGGGAGCATGGATTTCCACCCCCACTCCGCCCGCATCCTGCTGGTCGGCGCTGGCCCCGGCGCCGCCGATCTGCTCACCCTGCGCGCCGTCCGCGCGCTGGCGGCGGCCGATGTCGTGGTGCACGACGGGCTGGTTGGGGACGAGGTGATGGCGCTGATCCCGGCGCACGCCCGCCGCATTTCCGTGGCCAAGCGCCGCGCCCGCCACACCCTGGCCCAGGATGAAATTGGCGATCTGCTGATTGCCGAAGCCCGCGCCGGCAATACGGTGGTGCGATTGAAGGGCGGCGACCCGTTCATCTTCGGCCGCGGCGGCGAGGAAGTGGACGCCGCATTGGCTGCCGGTGTGCCGGTGCATGTCGTGCCAGGCATTTCAGCGGCCAATGGTGCGGCGGCCTCCACGCTGATGCCGCTCACCCACCGCGACCATGCCTCGATGGTCAGCTTTGTCGCCGGCGAATGCCGTGGCCTTGCGGAACAGAACTGGGCCGGACTGGCCGGCAAGGGCCGCACCCTGGTGATCTACATGGGCCTGGCCGGTGCCGCGCCGATTGCTGAAAAATTGATGGCCGATGGCCTGGCGCCCGATACGCCGGTGGCCGTCATCGAACGCGCCACCCAGGTCAATGAACGCCTCGTCACCTCGCTGCTCGCCGATCTGGCCGGGCTGGTGGAGCGTGAGGCCATCGCTTCACCGGCGCTCATCATCGTTGGCGACGTCGCTGCCCTGCCGGCGGCGCGCGCAAAGCTGAAGGAAACCACATGCCTCGTTTGCTGACTGGAAACCGCCTTGAAACCGGCGATGTGCTGTGGTGGGCCGGCTCTGATTGGAGCCTGCACCTCAGGGATGCCGTGGCCGTGGATGACGACGGCGAGGCGCTGATTGCTCGCCTGGCGCCGCAGGAACGCATCAACGATCTCGTTCTGATCGACGTGGATCCCGCCCCTGATGGTTGGCGTCCGCGCTCCACCCGGGAACGCGTGCGGGCCGTTGGCCCCAGCGTGCGCCCCGATTTTGCCCTGCCCTCCCTGCCTGTGGATGCCATCTGATGTATCGTTACGATGAATATGATCAGGCGATCGTGGATGACCGCGTCGCCGAATTCCGCGACCAGGTGGAGCGCCGGCTGAAGAACGAAATCAGCGAGGAAGCCTTCAAGCCACTGCGGCTGATGAACGGCCTCTATCTGCAACTGCACGCCTATATGCTGCGCGTCGCCATCCCCTATGGCACGGTCGATTCACGCCAGATGCGCATGCTGGCCCACATCGCCCGCCGGTATGACCGCGGCTATGGCCATTTCACCACACGCCAGAATATCCAGTATAACTGGATGAAGCTGGAAGAGATGCCGGACCTGCTCGCCGATCTGGCCAGCGTGGAAATGCATGCCTTCCAGACCAGCGGCAACTGCATCCGCAACATCAGTTCCGATCAGTTCGCGGCGGCCGCCGCCGACGAGATCGCCGATCCGCGCCCCTATGCCGAACTGCTGCGGCAATGGTCGACGCTACACCCGGAATTCTCGTTCCTGCCGCGCAAGTTCAAGATCGCGGTGACCGGCAGCAAGATCGACCGCGCTGCCATCAAGCTGCACGATATCGGCCTTGAGCTTGTGCAGAACGATGCGGGTGAGATCGGCCTGAAGGTGCTGGTGGGCGGCGGCATGGGCCGCACCCCGATGCTGGGCCATGTCATCCGTGAATATCTGCCGGTGGCGGATTATCTCAGCTACATGGAAGCCATATTGCGGGTCTATAACCGCCACGGCCGACGGGATAACATCTACAAGGCGCGCATCAAGATACTCGTGAACGATCTGGGCGCCGCCGAATTCGCCCGCCAGGTCGAGGAAGAATGGGCGCTGGTGAAGCCGCTCGGCCTCGATCCGCCGCCGTCCGAACTGGCCCGCATCGCGGCGCACTTCGCGCCGCCGGTGCTCGATGCCAACGCGCCGGCCTCCATCGATCTGTCCAACCCCGATTTCGCCAACTGGGTGGCGGTGAACACGCATCCACACAAGGCGCCCGGCTATGCCATCGTCACCATCAGCCTGAAGGCGCCGGGCGAAATCCCCGGCGACGCGTCGGCCGATCAGATGGATATCATCGCCGATCTCGCCCAGCGTTATGCCGGCGACGAAATCCGGGTGACCCACGCGCAGAATCTGGTGCTGCCGCATGTGCGCCGCGCTGATCTGTTCGATGTGTGGCAGGTGCTGGTGTCGGCCGGGTTGGCCACGGCGAACCTCGATCTGGCGTCGGACATCATCTCCTGCCCCGGCCTGGATTATTGCACGCTGGCCAATGCCCGCTCCATCCCCATCGCCCAGAAACTGGCGGTGAAGCTGGCGCCGCAGGAGGATGATCTGGGGGAGCTGAAGATCAAGATTTCCGGCTGCATCAACGGCTGCGGTCACCACCACGCCGGCCACATCGGCATCCTGGGCGTCGATCGCAAGGGTGAGGAGAATTACCAGCTCCTCCTTGGCGGCTCCGGCGCCGAAGACGCCACGCTGGCCAAGATCCTCGGCCCCGGCTTTGACGAGAATGGCATCGTTACGGCCGTGGAAAAGGTCCTCGACCGCTACAAGACGCTGCGTGCCGATCCGGCGGAGCGTTTCCTCGACACCTATCGCCGCGTCGGCGCCGAACCCTTCAAGGAGGCCGTGTATGGCTGAAGTCTATCGTTTGCGCGCCGATCCGGAACACACCGCACCGGCCGTGCCGCTGGCCGACTATCAGCCTGGTGGCACCGCCGTGCGGCTGGAGGCGGGCGATGATGCCCGTCTGCTCGTCCCGCATCTGGGCGCCTTGCGCCGCATCGACATCGCCTTTCCGAAGTTCCGCGAAGGCCGCGGTTACAGCAGCGCCCGCATCCTGCGGGAAGCCGGCTTCACGGGGGAAATTCGCGCGGTCGGCGTGCTCTATGTTGATCAGCTGATGTTCCTCACCCGCGCCGGCTTTGATGCGGTGTTGCCGGAAACGCCGATTGATCCGGCGGTGGCAGAGCGCACGCTGGCGCGCTTCCCCAATGTCTACATGAAGGCGGCCGACAGCCTGCAACCGATTTGGGCGCTGCGCCAACAGTCCAACGCATGACCGCGCCGGGGCGCCTGCCGGATGTGATTGCTACGGCACCGGCCTTCACTGGCGACGACGTGGCGACGCTGAACGCGCGCTTTGCCCACCACAGCGCGGCAGACATGCTGATTGAACTATTGGCGGGCGAGTTGCAGGGCCGTGTCGCCGTTGTCTCCTCGTTCGGGGCGGAATCGGCGGTGCTCCTCGATCTGGTCGCCAGCATCGATCGCAGCGTGCCGCTGATCTTCGCCAACACCCAGAAGATGTTTGGCGAGACGCTCGCCTATCGCGACGGCCTGGCCGAAAGTCTGGGCTTCACTGACCTTCGCGTTTATCGCCCCGACCCGTATGAGATTGCCCGTCGCGACGACAAGTCCCTGCGCTGGGCTTATGATCCCGATGGCTGCTGCGACCTGCGCAAAGTGGAGCCGCTCCGCCGCGCGCTGGCCGGCTTCGACGCGTGGATCTCTGGTCGAAAGGGCTTCCAGTCCGGCCGCGCCGGGTTGCCACGTTTCGAACTCGACGAAGGCCGCCTTAAGATCAACCCGCTCGCCGATTGGGACAAGGCCGCCATCGACGCGCATTTCGTGGCCCGCGAACTCCCCCGCCACCCGCTCGAAGCCGCCGGCTACCCCTCCATCGGCTGCCAGCCCTGCACCAGCCAGGTGCGCCCTGGCGAAGACCCCCGCGCCGGCCGCTGGCGCCATTGGGACAAGACCGAATGCGGCATTCACGATCAGCCGGTATTTTGAGGCAGGACGGGAACGCCACAAGCTGACAACCAATCTGCAATGGCCTCATACTCGGCTGGCGGGCGCGTTGCATCTGCGGCGTCACCCCGCGGTACAAAGATCACGATCCCCTGCCTGGCGCGGGTGAGCAAGACGCGATAGGCGTTCCGCACATAATCAGCCCGCGACAGGCCGTCAGACTCGCTGCGGATGGCATTCCAGCGTGTGCCGCGGAATTCGCGGGCTTCCCATTGATCGTCAGTCCGGCGCAGATTCAGATCCCAGGCGACGCAGGACCAATCCAGTTCCAGGCCCTGCACGGCGAATTCGGTGGCGGCATCCTCCAGCGCGTTTGAGGAACGCACGTCGTCGTTGCCGTTCAGGAACCAGTGGCACACATCGATGGGCGCCTTCACGTGCAGCCCTTCCGGCTTCAGCCGCAACGCGTTGGATGAGGCGAGCAGGCCGGCCCGTTCCCCAGCACGACGCTGTTGGCGCAGCCACGCCCGCGCTTGATGCAAGTCGCGCACCTGCCAGATCGGGAACTGTTTCTGGTCCGGCCGCAACCGAGCCGCTGCTGCTGAATCATGGCTCAGCATCGCCGCAATGAACGCCGACACGCGATCGGCCCGGAATGAGCGCACCGACGTTGCGAGGTGCAGGTCAGGCAGTGACGCGGCCGCCCGCCGCGACACGTGCCAGCGCAGTCCGGCATCAAGCGGGCCATCATCGGCCAGCAAATGCGGCGGCAGGAAAATCTTCCAGTGCGGCAGGTCGCTCTGCAGGGCGCGCATCCATTCCGCCACGCCAGCTTCGCCGCGATTGATCTCCTGCCCCTCACCAATCAGGCACACCACCACACACCAATCCGGGCGACGATCCATCACCGATAGCAGGAAGCTCGGTTCCGACTGGTCGAAGCCATGCTGCCCGCGCTTGCGGCGCATGAAGTCGCTGGTCATCGCGCGATCCCAGGCGCGTTGGGCTTCGTCGAAGATCACCACATGTTCGGACGGCAATTGATCCGCTGCCAGATACTCATCGCGGAAATGGTGGACGTTCTGGATGAATTTGTCGGGCGTGCGGTTTGCCAGGTGTTCGGCTTCTCGCCCGCGCCCTGGCATGCGCAGGCGTTGGTCACGCCGCAATGCTTCCCGCAGCACATCGACCAGCGGGCCGTTGCCCGACAGGAAGGTGGCATCTTCGCCGACATCGCGCGCTAGCCGGCCGCAGGCGATGTTGAGGCCGGCCAAAGTCTTGCCGGCGCCCGGAACGCCCGTGACGAAGCAGATGGCTTTGCCGCCAGTGTCCCGCATCTGGGTGACGACCGCTTCCACCGCCGTGGCCGTGCGCGACAGGTTTTCCGCGCCGGCTTCGGACCGGGAGATTTCCGCCACATCGTGACCGGCATAAAGCGCTTCAGCCGCCTCGATAATGCTCGGCGTCGGGCGATAGGCACCGGCGGCCCAGCTTTCGGCGTCAATGGCGGCGCCTGTCCCGGTGGAAAGCAGGCGTTGTATGCTGGGCAGCACATCGTCAGGTGCCAGACAAATGGGCGCGTGCACCCTGTCGGGCGCCCAGAAGCCCAGCCCCAATTGCTGAGGTTGGGCCTCGGTGGCGATCAGCAGGGGGACGATTGCCTTGTCATGGCTGGTGACGTGGAAATTCTTGAGATCGAGGGCATAGCCATGCGCCTGCTCGATGGCGTGACGGGCAAAGCCGTGTTCGCCAACCTTGTACTCAAGCACCAGAATCAACGGGCCGGCAACGATCACGGCATCGGCACGGCGTCCCATGCGGGGAATGGCAAATTCCATGAAGAAATGGGCATCGGGCAGCGCAGCCGCCAATTGCTGGAGATGGGTGATCGTGAATTGCCAGGCACTGATTTGTGCCAATTCAGCTGGAAATTGGGTTGCCTCGGTGAGATAGCCCAGGATCAATTGCGGCGTCGCTTTGGCCAGCACTTCGGCGGGGGCATCAAACCAGGCGCGTTTCATTGCGCTAGGCTGCCAGGGGAAGTGATTGGCCGCAACGAAAAAGGGCGGCCGTTGCGGGCCGCCCTCATCTCATTGGTCTGGCCGGTTCAGGCGGCTTTCGGCGCTGAATCCCGCACGCTGGCGTCCACATGGGCTTCGAACTGGGCGAAGTTGGCGATGAACATGCCGACCAGCGCCTTGGCCTTGGCGTCATAGGCGGCCTTGTCGGCCCAGGTTTCGCGCGGGTTGAGAATTGTTGCTTCGACGCCGGCGACCGAGACGGGGACGGCGAAACCGAAATTGTCGTCCATGCGGAACTCGGCGGTCTTCAGGCTGCCGTCGAGCGCTGCGTTGAGCAGGGCGCGCGTCACCTTGATCGGCATGCGGGTGCCGGTGCCGCCGGTGCCGGCGCCGCCGCCGGTCCAGCCGGTGTTGACCAGCCACACGTCCACGCCGCCCTTGGCGATACGTTCCTTCAGCAGATTGCCGTAAACCGACGGATGGCGCGGCATGAACGGCGCGCCAAAGCAGGTGGAGAAGGTGGCATCCGGCTCGGTCACGCCGATTTCGGTGCCGGCCACGCGCGCGGTGTAGCCGGACAGGAAATGATACATGGCCTGATCCGGCGTCAGCTTGGCGATCGGCGGCAGGATACCGAACGCGTCGGCCGTCAGCATGATGATGTTGCGCGGCACCGGGCCCATGTTGTCGGCGCTGGCGTTCGGGATGAAATCGATCGGGTAGGAACCGCGGCTGTTCTCAGCCAGGCTGTTGTCATCCAGATCGATCACGCGCGTGGTGGGATCGATCACGACATTTTCCAGCACCGTGCCGAAACGGCGGGTAGTGGCGTAAATCTCGGGCTCGGCTTCGGCGGAAAGGCGGATCACCTTGGCATAGCAGCCGCCTTCGAAATTGAAGACGGCGGTATCGGACCAGCCATGTTCATCATCGCCGATCAGCGTGCGGCTGGCGTCGGCGGAAAGCGTGGTCTTGCCGGTGCCCGAAAGGCCGAAGAAGATGGCGGTATCGCCGGCGCCGCCGATGTTGGCCGAGCAGTGCATCGGCATCACGCCCTTCAGCGGCAGCAGATAGTTGAGGATGGAGAAGACGCTCTTCTTCATCTCGCCGGCATAGGCCGTGCCGCCGATCAGGATGGTCTTGCCTTCGAAATCCACCGCCACCACGGTTTCGCTGCGGCAGCCGTGGCGGGCCGGATCGGCCTTGAAGCTTGGCAAATCGATGATGGTGTATTCCGGCACGAAGGCGGCCAGATCGGCCAGTTCCGGGCGCACCAGCAGGGTGCGGATGAACAGGCTGTGCCAGGCAAATTCGGTGATCACGCGCACCTTCACCCGGTGTTCGGGCTGGCTGCCACCATAGAGATCCTGCACGAACAGGTCGCTCTTGCCCTTCAGCGCGGTTTCGAAATCGGCCTTGATGGCAGCGAATTGCTCGGGCGTGATGCTCTTGTTCTTGTCCCACCAGATGGTGCCATCGGTGGCGGCGTCGCGCACGATGAACTTGTCGTTGGCGCTGCGACCGGTGTGCTTGCCGGTCTTCACCACCAGCGCGCCATGTTCGGAAAGCAGGCCTTCGCCGCGTTGCACGGCCAGTTCCACCAGCGGGCCGGTGAGCAGATTCCAGTGCAGGGCCGCCGGCGTGGCGAGACCCTGTTGAACAAGGCCATGGGCGGGCACAACGGTGGACGGCACGGTGAATACTCCCTCATCGCTGGGTCAGCCTTGCTGCCCGATTTTGCATGATCGCATAGCCCACGTATACATATTCGTCAAAGAAGCGGGGCCTGTTGCGGGCGCATGCCAGCCATGTCCTGTCGCAACCGTGAGGCTGGGCGAGAGGGTCACCGGCGGCGCGCTCTTGCCACCGGCCGGCCAAGGTTCCAAAAGGCCAGTTGATGGATATCGAAAACCCGCCATCCCCCACCATCGCCCTGGTTGATGATGATCGCAACATCCTCACCTCGGTGTCGATTGCGCTTCAGGCCGAAGGCTTTGCGGTGCGGCTCTATTCCGATGGCGACAGCGCGTTGAAGGCATTGCTGGAAAACCAGCCCGATCTGGTTGTCCTCGACATCAAGATGCCGCGCATGGACGGGATGGAGGTGCTGCGCCGCCTGCGCGAGAAGGCGCAGGTGCCGGTGATCTTCCTGACCAGCAAGGACACCGAGATCGATGAGGCGCTGGGCCTGGCCATGGGCGCCGACGATTATATCGGCAAGCCGTTCAGCCAGCGCCTGTTGATCGAGCGGATCCGCGCCGTGCTGCGCCGCACCGCCAACCGCCGCGTGGCTCCCGATGCGGAAAATGAAGCGCCGGCCGTCGATCCGATCGTGCGCGGCCGCCTGACCATGGATCCGGCCCGGCACCGCGTGTTCTGGGATGCCGGCGAAGGCCGCCGCGGCGATGTCGCGCTGACCGTTACCGAGTTCATGATCCTCGAAACGCTGGCGGCAAGGCCGGGCTTCGTGAAATCGCGCGATCAGCTGATGGATGCGGCCTATTCCCACGATGTCTATGTGGATGATCGCACCATCGACAGCCACATCAAGCGCCTGCGCAAGAAATTCCGCGCGGTTGATCACCAGTTCAAGGCGATCGAGACGCTGTACGGCGTCGGCTACCGCTTCAACGAGGAGTAGGCTCAGGTGAAGGCCGAGGAGGCCGTGCAGGAATGGCGCCGCGGCCTTGGTTTTGGCTCGCTGCGCACCCGCATCTTTGCCGTGAACCTGCTCGCCGTGATCGTGCTGGCGATCATGCTGCTCTATCTCGATACGGTGCGGTCGCGCCTGCTCGATGAACGCACCGCCAGCCTCGCCAATGAAGCCATCACCGTTTCGCGGCTGGTGGCCGATCTGCCTGAACCAGCACGGGCGGGCAGCATCATGCGGCTCGGCATGGAGCGCGGCACAAGGGTGAGGCTGTATGCGGGCAGCGGCGAGCGGCTTGCCGACAATTGGCTGAATCCGAAGACGCCGCGTTTCGTGATCGAAGACCCGGCCGCCTATGGCTGGCGCCGGTCCTCGGCCAAGGCCATTGATCGGGCGCTGGATGCGGTGCTGGGGTTTCGTACCCTTGCAGCCTATGTGGAACCGGCGGTGGACACGGCCAGCGTGTGGCCGGAACTGGCGCGCAGCAGCAGCGCCGCCCAGCCGGTCACGGATCTGCGCCGGGCCAATGATGGCAGCCTGATCGTCTCCGCAGCCGCGCCGGTGCCGGGGGTGGGCCATGTGTTGCTCACCGATTCGGCCGATGATCTGGCCAGCATCCTGCGCCGCGAACGCCTCACCTCGGCCTGGCTGCTGCTCAGTGTCATGGCGCTCACGCTGGGCCTGTCGCTCTATCTGGCGCGCACCATCGTGCGGCCCTTGCGGATGCTGGCGATTGCCGCGCACCGGGTGCGGCTGGGGCGCAGCCGCGAAGTGGTGGTGCCGCGCCTGCCGGAACGCAAGGACGAGATCGGCGCCCTCGCCCGCGCCATTTCCGACATGTCCACCGCATTGCGGCGCCAGATCGACGCGACCGAGGCCTTTGCCGCCGATGTCGCGCACGAATTGAAGAACCCTCTGGCCTCCCTGCGTTCTGCCGTCGAGGTGCTGGACCGGGTGGAGAAGCCCGAACTGCGCGCGCAATTGCTGGGCGTGATCCGCGACGATGTTGGCCGCATCGATCGGCTGATCACCGATATCGCCGATGCCAGCCGGCTGGATGCCGAACTGTCACGCACCGGCTTTCAACCCATCGATGTCGCCGCGCTCGCCGATGGCCTGGTGGCGGCTTATGCCATTGCCAGCAGCGCGGCCAATCGCCCGCGCACGGTCAGTGTCGAGCGCGCCGGGCTTGCCGGGCCAGTGCTGATCGAAGGGGACGCCAACCGGCTGGCGCAGGTGCTGCGCAACTTGATTGATAATGCCATCAGCTTCTCCCCCGACGGCGGCCGGGTGACGCTGGCGCTGGCCAGCCGCGGCGATCAGGTGGAACTGGCGGTGAGCGATCAGGGCCCCGGCGTGCCGCCCGCCAATCGCCGCGACATTTTCCGCCGCTTTTATTCTGAACGCCCGGAAGGCGAGGATTTTGGCCGCCATTCCGGCCTTGGCCTCTCCATCGCCGGCGCCATCGTGGTGGCGCACGGCGGCCAGATCATCGTGGAGGATGCGCCAGGATGCGGCGCCTTGTTCCGCGTGTTGCTGCCAGCGGCCTGACGATGGAAACGCTTCACGCCACCGCCGTTGCGCTCGATGGCCGGGCGGTGCTGCTGTTGGGGCCGTCGGGCGCGGGCAAATCCGATCTGGCGTTGCGGCTGGTGGCGGCCGGCTGGCGGCTGGTGGCGGATGACCGGGTTGTAGTGACGGCCGAGGGCAGCCGCGTCATCGCCAGTGCGCCACCGCGCCTGGCCGGCCTGCTGGAAGTGCGCGGGGTGGGCATCGTGCCGGAACCCACCGCGCCGGCCCCGGTTGCACTGGCGCTCGACCTGTCACGTCCGGCGGAGCGCCTGCCTGAAATTGACCATTTGCCGCTGGCTGGCGAGACGGTGCCGTTGTTGCCGTTTGATCCCTTCGGCGAGTCCGCCCCGGCCCGGGCCGCCCGGGCCCTGAGCCTCCATGGCTTGGCAATGCACGGGCTTCCCGGCAGTAAAGACGCGATGAACCCGCCGATCCTGATCATTTCCGGCCTGTCCGGCGCCGGCAAATCGACCGTGCTGCGCGCATTGGAAGATGCCGGGCACGAAGTTGTGGACAATCTGCCGCTCTCGCTGTTCGACGCGCTGATCGCCGGTGCCACCAGCCGCCCTCTGGCGCTTGGTATCGACAGTCGCACCCGCGCCTTCGATGCCGCTTCGCTTGGCCAGCGCGTCGCCGCGCTGCGTGATTCGGGCCGTGATGCCCGATTGATCCTGCTGGAATGCGGCGATGATGTGCTGATCCGGCGCTTTTCCGAAACCCGCCGGCGCCATCCGCTGGCGCTGGACCGGCCGGCCATCGATGGCATCCGCGCCGAACGCGAACTGCTGGCGCCGCTGCAGCGCTG
>NZ_JAUMBI010000277.1:20577-33707 GCF_032115815.1 Sandarakinorhabdus sp. | reverse complement strand
GTGCAGCCCCTCACCAACCGTTCCACCTTCGATTTCGGCACGCTGTATTCCGTCGATGGCCGGGTGACCGGCGGTACCGGTGGCGGCATCGATGGCGATGGCCTTGGCGGGCGCGGCGGTGATGCCACGGGCGGCGGCGCAAGCCTGCTGGCGCGCGGCAGCGTGGTCACGGCCGGCGCGGTCAGCATCCTCACGTCCGCCTTTGGCGGCGCTGGCGGCGGCGGCGGCAATGGCGATCTGGGCGGCGGCAATGCCAGGGGCGGTGAATCGATCATCCTGGCGACGCCGCATTTCACGGCGGGCCTGCCGGTTGATGTGACCATCACCGGTCCCGTCTCGCTGATTGCAACTGGTCTGGGCGGCAGCTCCAGCGCGGCCGCTGGCGAAGGCCAAGGCGGCACAGCCTCTGTGCGCCTGCAACGGCACGAAGCGGCCGGGGCCGCGGCCGTGACGGTGGTGGGCAGCATGTCCATCGCCAGCCTGTCGGCCGATGCCGGCGGGGTGGGCGGCACGGCGCAGGGCAGCGGCGGTGCCGGTGGTGCCGGCATTGGCGGCGCTGCGGACATCATTGCCGAAGGCGGCATTTTTGATCTGATCGGCGGCGCCCAATTGACGGCGATTGGCCGAGGCACGAACGGCGCTACCGGCAACACGGGTCAGCAAGGCGGCGCCGGTGGCGCGGGCAGCGGCGGTTCGGCCAGCGTGACCGTGCGGCCCGGCGGCATTCTCACCACGCCCTTCCTCACTGTTGACGTGTCGGGCCGGGCCGGCCTTGGCGGCGATGGCGGCAATGGTGCCAACGGCTTGGCGGCGGCCATCCCGCAGCCGCCCCAGCGCGATGGCAATCCCGGCGGCGCTGGGCAGGCTGGCGGCGCTGGCGGTGCCGGCGGCGAAGCGCAGGGCGGCAATATCACCATCGGCACCGATGCCGCCAACAGCGGCGGCAGCATCACGATTTCCAGCTGGACGCTTATCGGCGAAGCCGTGGCCGGTGGTGGCGGCAGCGGCGGTGTTGGCGGCGCAGGTGCCGATGGTGGTGCCGGCCTTGATGGCGATGCCATCTTCATCAATGGCGGCAATGGCGGCGCTGGCGGTAACGGCGGCGCGGGCGGCAATGCTGGTCCTGGTGGCAATGCCACGGGCGGCAGCCTTCTGATCGGCGCGGCGAGCAACGATCTGAATACGCCGTGGAGCCTGAATATACCGTTGATCAGCGCCAATATGGCGGCTGCGGCCGGCAGCAGTGGCGTGGGTGCCGTGGGCGGCGCGGCCGGCCTTGGTGGCGCTGGTGGCGCCGCTGGGCTGCCTCCCGGCGTGGCCGGCACGCCGGGTGCCAATGGCTTCTTCGGTAGTTTTGGCGTCGAATCGATCGCTGGCTTTGCCGATGGCCCCAGCCTGCAGGTCTTGCTGTACAACGCCAATCTCACCGCGGTGGGCATGGATCTTTCGGCTGACGCCACCGGTGCGTTCAGTTCCGATGCGCAGGCTGGCGACGCCGAAGCGGGCTCTGCCGAACTGGTCATTTCCGGTGGCACCACCAGCCTTGGATACATCCGTCTCAGCGCCATCGGTTCGGGCGGCGATTCGGTTTCGGGCACTGGCGGTGTCGGCCGCGGCGGCAACGTGACGTTCCGGGTTCTTGATGGAGCCGATGTGACGCTGGGCGTGCGCATCGCGCCGTTGCAGCTGGTGGCCGATGGCTATGGCGGCGACGGCCTTGATGGCGGCTTCGGCAACAGCGGCTTTGCCGGCACGATCCTCACCCAGGTCAACAATGCCAGCCTGCAGGTGAACGGCGATCTGGTGATGGTGGCCGAAGGCTTCACCGGCTTTGATGGCCTTTTTGCCAGCGGGACCGGCGGCACGCTCACCCTGGCCTTTGAAGATGGAAGCACCGTAGGTGTCACTGATCAGTTGGTGATGTCGGCGAGGGCTGTTGGTCCGGTCGCCAACGGTGGCTTCGTGAACATCGGGGGCTCCGGAACCGGCAGCCTGCAGGTTGATGGCGATATCGCGCTGGATGCCAGCGTCCAGTTGCAGTTCGGTCAACCGGGATTGCCGAGCGCGGCTGGCGAACTCGTGGTCAGCCTCGACGTTGAAAACAGCCTGATCGTTGGCGGCCAATTGGGGGCCAACGCCTCGGCGACCAGCTTCAGCCCGGTGACGGATGCGTCGATGGCTGGCGGTATCATCACCTTCGGCAATCGCGGTACGGCCAGCGTTGGTGGTGCGTTGTCGTTTGATGCCAGCGCTGTCTTCGGCGATGGCGCGGGCGGGGAAGCCACCGGCGGCTCGGTGTTGATCGAGACGCTGGCCGGCACATTGGAAAGCAACGGCCTGTCGCTGTCGGCGTCGGCTGATGGCGGGTTTATCGCGGGCGGCGCTGTGCCGACCGCCTTTGGCGGGTCCATCGTGCTGCGCAACGAAGCCGGCGCGGCGCATTTCTCGCGGTCGGGCAATATCGCCATGACCGTCAATGCCAACGGCATCAGCAACAGCAACGGCCCCGGCGGCGATGGCGCGGGCGGCACGATCAGCGTGGGCGTCGATGGCACGCTCGAACTGGATATGGGCGGCAGCGGCACGTTTGTGGCCGAAGTCATCGGCACAGGCGGCAGCAGCAGCAATGGCGACATTGGCGGCAATGGCACCGGTGGCGGCATCGATTTCATCGTGGGATCGGGCGGCACGCTCAACATCATCAACCCGGGCACGCCGCTGATCGAACTGAAGGCCAACGGGATCGGCGGCAACAGCCTGACACAGGGCGGCAATGGCGGCGGCGGCGCCATATTCGTTGCCGTTTCGCAAGGCAGTTTGACCACACCGGCGCTCACCTTGAACGTGCGCGGTGAAGGCGGACTGGGCCTGCCAAGCGGCAATGCCAATGCGGGCCGGGCCGAAGTGGACGTTTTCGACGGTCTGATCAGCGTTGGTGGCGATCTGGTGCTCGATGGCAATGCCGTCGTAGCCGGCAGTTCGGTGGAAGGGGATGGCACCGGGGGGCTACTGGGCGTGGACGTTTCGACTGGCACGCTGGATGTGGCCGGCAATCTGCAGATGCGGGCCAATGGTGATGGCACGGCCAACCTCGGTGGCACCATCGCGGTCAACGCCGGCGGCGGCCTGATCGATGTGGGCGGCGGCATCACATTGTCGGCCGCCAGCCTCAACGATACGTTCGGCAGCAACGCCGTCATTCAGGCCGGCAATATCAATGTTGATGTCGGCACACTCGGCGAGATTCGCAGCACGCAAGGCCTGTCTGCCGACGTGCAGGGCACTGCCACGACGCCGCTTTACGGCGTGACCGCAGAGGCCGGCCGGTTCGACATGCGATCGGCCGGGGTGGTGCGGTTGGGCGGTGCCGGGCTGATCGTGCAGGCAAATGGCGGTTGGGTGCTGGGCACGGAAGGTGGCAGCGCTTTCGGCGGGTCTGCCATTGTGCAACTGATCGGTGGCAGTTTCGATACGACGGATCTGGTGTTGCGTGCCTCGGGGATTTCCGGCGCCAATTCCGGCGGCACTGGCGGCACCGCCAACGGCGGTGTTGCGTCGTTGCAGATCGAAAATGGTACCGTTGCCACGGTCACGGGCGGCATGGTGGTGAACGCCTTTGGCGATGCAAGCGGTGGGCTTGTTGGCGGCCAGGCCAGTGGCGGCAGCGCGACCATCGAGGCGCGCACCGGCGGGCAGCTGCTGGGCAACGCGTTTGTGAACAATGTCAACGCCGCCGCGCGAGGCGGCAACGGCACAGATGGCGATGGCGGCAGTGCGTTTGCCGGCACCGTGAGGGTTCGCGCCGAATCTGGCGGCAGTCTGGCGCTGGGCCAGGTGCGCACCGTCAGTGCCGGGTCAACCGGCGGCGACGGCGGGGGCGCCGGCAACGGCGGCGAAGCGATTTCCGGCACGGTCGAGATTTCGGCCAATGGCGGCGCCATCGATATCAGCAACCTGGAAAACATATTCACGTCGGCCAACGGCGGCAACGCCTTGGGCAGCGGCAATGGCGGCGAAGGTCGCGGCGGAACGATCAGCATATTGGCCAGCAACGCCGGCCAGATTTCGATCTTGGCGATCGGGGGCACAAACGGCATCGCCCTTGGCAGTTCGGGCGTGGGCGGTAACGCGGTTTCGGGTCTTGGCGCCAACGGTATTGGCGGCCTTATTCAAGTCAACGCAGACACTGCCAGCCAGATCACGCTTGATGCCCAGGCGTCTTCCACACCCCGGATCAACATGCGTTCGCGCGGCATCGGCGGGCAGGGTGCCAGCGGCGGCACCGGCACCGGCGGCCAAGTGCTGGCCGGCACCACGGGCGATGCTCAACTGAACCTGCTTGGCTTTGTCGAGCTGATAGGCGAAGCCTCCGGCGGTACGGCGACGGGAGGTAACGGCGGCAATGCGCTGGCCGGCCAAGTCTCGCTGTCGATGCGTCAGGCAGTGGCGACGACGACCATAACAACCGGTGATCTGTCAATCGTGGCAGGAGCCACCGCCGGTAATGGTGCCGGGGATCTGGGCCGTGGTGGCAGTGCCGATCTGGCGGCGGCAGCGGGCGTGTTCATTGGCTCCACCAACAATCTTGGCACCATGACGACCGGCAATGTCACGGCCACCGTGGCAGCCATCGGCGGGCGCGGCGGCGATAGCCCCACCAATGATGGCGGCAACGGCGGAGATGCGATTGCCGGCGGTGTGCTCATCGGCTTCCTCAATAATGATGTCGGCGGGCCGGATGCCGGCACCATCACCACCGGGATCATCGATGCCAACGCCAGCGCCGTTGGCGGCGATGGCGGTGCTGGCAGCACGGTCAATGGGGCTGGCGGCAATGGCGGCCAGGCTTCGGCCGGCGGTGTGAACATGCTTGCCATTGGCGGCACGCTCCTGGTGGCGCCTGCATCGATCGTACAGCCGGGCGTGATCCTGACGGTGACGGGCCGTGGCGGAGCCGGTGGCACAGGCCTGATCGGTGGCAATGGTGGCGGCGGCTTTGGCGGCGAAGCCAACATGGGCAGTTTTGCTAATTTCCGCGCTGGCAACCAGGTCGGCCGGTCTGAAAGCGGGCGGCAGCAGATTTCGGTGGATGGCGAAGGCGGATCCGGTGCCGTGGGCGGCGAAGGCCGCGCCGGTGGCATCGATTTGCGGTCACTTGAAGGCGCGTCTCAGATCAATGGACGGATCGGCTGGTCGGCGACGGCCATTGGCGGGGATTCGTCGGACGGTATCGGCGGGTTGGGTGCTGGTGGCGGCTTTGCTGTTCGGGGCAATGTCACGGTTGCCGGCAATATCCTGATGGACGCGGGAACGCGCGGCGGTAATGGCAGCGTCGGCGGCGGGGAGGCCTTTGGCGGCAACATCACGCTGACGGGAGATCTGACCGCGCAGGGCGGTTTGGAAGGCTTCATCACGGCCATCGGCGGCAACGCGACTGCCACCGGCACCGGCGGACGCGGCGCCGGTGGCCGGTTCGAACTGCTGACCAGCAACGCCGAAGCGGCGTTTGTTGCCGGCTTTGTCGAGATTTTTGCCGATACGACCGGGGGCAGCGGCGCGACCGGCGGTGATGCGACAGGCGCAACCGTGCGTCTGCTCACCGTCCAGCCGGGTGCATCCATTGATGTGGGCGCCCTTGATGTCCGCGGCAACGCCACAGGTGGCAACGGCGATGTGGCGGGATTGGGCCAGGGGGGAAGTATCCTGCTCGCCAACACCGGCATCATGCGGTTCTCGCAACTCAATGGCGGGGTCGCATTGGAAGCCGTCGGAATAGGCGGCTTCGGCGGTAGCGGGCAGGGCGGCGCTGGCCGTGGCGGCACCATCTCAGTGCAGAACGCGGCAGGCGGCAGCTTCTCGATCGTCACCGGCGATGGCCTTGGAATGCAAGCCGACGGCCGCGGCGGAGACACATTCGATGGGCGCGGCGGTGCCGGCGTTGGCGGCACTGCGACCTTCAGCAACGCCGGCAACAGCAGCATCGGCGGCTCCCTCAGCCTGTCGACAGAGGGCGACAGCGGAGGGGGGCTTTCTGCCGATGATGGCTTGGGCGGCGTGGCCAGCATTATCCAGTCTGGTGGTTCGACGATCGTGCGCGGCGATCTCTCTGCAGAAGCCAGGGGCGATGGGCGTGCCGGCAACGTTACAGGCGGCACTGCACGTGTGAGCGTGACTGCCGGCACACTGGATATTCAAATCGGTGGATTGCGGCTTGAAGCCGATGGCTTCGGCAGGAGCAGCACGGGCGGCACGGTCACTCTGTTCAGTGGCAGCCAGTTGCTGGTGGCCGGCGACATCGGTCTTCAGGCGCGCAGCTTTGGTGGCCAACAAAACACCCAGGCCGACATGCGGGGCGGCAGCATCGCCATCGACGTGCTGGCCGGCAGCCGGCTTCAGGCCGGTGGACGATTTGATGCCGATGTGACGGCAGACACCGATCAGATCACGGCGGGCCAGGCGCGTGCAGGCAGCATCACGCTCACTTCGGCGGGTGTGGTCAGCATTGGCGGCGCAGCCAGTTTCCTCGCGCAGGTTGCTCATGACGGTATCGCGCAGCAGCCTGGTTTGAGCCTGGGCGGCAATATCGTGGTGACGCTGACCGGCGGCACCATGACGGCCGGCAGTGTGGATCTGGTGGCCAATGTGCAGGGCTTGGACGGGGTATTGGATGGCGGCGACAGCACGGCTGGCAATGCCACAGTTGCGATCAGCGGCGGCGCACAACTGAACTTGGCCGGCGGCCTTACGCTGGACGTGAACAGCAACGCCGGTCGGGCCGATGGCCTTGGCACTGGCGGTTTGAGCACGGCGGGAACGGCGCGCGTCACGGTCAACGGCGCCGACTCGCAGGTCAACGCGGCGAGCGGACGCTTCTTCCTGTTGTCCAGCGGCGGCAACGCGGTGGCCGGCGGGCAGGGCGGCGACGCTCTTGGCGGCACGGCCGAATTGCTGATCGGCGGCGGTGGTTCCGCCGTGTTCACCACCCAGTTCCTGATGCAGGGCGAATCGTTCGGTGGCAGCGTGATCGCCAACAGCACCCGCGGTGCCGGATCTGCGACGGCCAGCACGCTGCGTGCTGTGGTGGATGGCGCCAGCGGCGGCACGATGAATCTTGCTTCTGGCGGAAGCGCGACTTTTGACAGCGATACTTTTGGCGGCGACGTACTGGGCGAAGGTCTGGCAGGTGGCGCTGCCACTGGTGGCCTCATCCAGATCGGTTCAACCGGCAACGGCGGCAATATCAACGTCGGCCAATTGACGGTGACGTCCTATGCACGGGGCGGCGACGGCGGTACCGGTACCTCGCCGGGTGACGGTGGCGCGGGCCAAGGTGGCAATATCGTCATCGGCATGGGCCGCGATGTGTCGTCTGCGACGCCCGGCAGTTTCACTGCAGCTTCGGTTGACGTGTTCACGGGAGGCGAAGGTGGTTTCTCCGGCGATCTGAGCGCTCGCGCTGGCGCCGCCGATGGCGGCAGCATCCGCTTTGACATCAATGGCGCCAGCGGCGCCGTTGCAGGTGTCGTGCGGCTGCAAACCTATGCCGAAGTGCGTGATTTCGGTGTACCTGCCGCAGCGGTCGGTGGGCGCATCGCACTGAGCGCGGCAGATGCCGGCGATGGATCCGCCGCAGGCGCCCTGACGATCGGTGGGACGACCGAGATCTTCCATCGGATCATCAATCCCGTTGGTGCGCTCACCCAAGGTGTCACGCGGGTGTTTTCCTCTGGGGCCGGCAGCCGGCTGGTGCTGCAGGATGTGTTTTCTGCCGACAACAGGCTGACTGGCGCCGGTGCGCGCGGTGCGGCGGACCGGTCGGGCATCGTGGCCGGCGTTGGCGCCCAGATCGATTTCACCGGCAACGTGACGTTCGTGGACGGGCGCGATATCGGTTTCAATGATGGCGGTACGATCACGGCTGCCGGTGAGATGTTCATCTCGTCGGGCGGGCGGGTCTTGTCGGCCTTTGATGTGCCAACTGCCGGGGCAACCGGGGTGGTGACAACGCCCAGGCTGGAGATTTCGGCCACCAACGGCATTGATCTGGCCACCAATACCACCGGCAGCGGTGATGTGTTCATGAGCAGTGCCAACGGCAGCGTGCAGCTGCGGGATATCGATGCCAATCGCGATATCAGCATCAACGGCGTGACCGGCGTTGGTTTCACCAGCCTGCGTGGCGATCGCAACGTTGGTGTGTTCAGTGATGTCGCCATCAATGGCGGCAGTGCCAGTGCCGGTGGCCGCCTGACAATCAGTTCCGACGGCGTCATCACCGTTGGCGCGCTGGATGCCGGTGTAATCGATCCGTTCGCTGGCGTGACGCCCGACATCTATGTGCGGGCGCTGGGCCCGGTCACCACTGGCGCTGTTACCAGTGGCGGCGATGTCGGCCTGCTGGCGCAGGGCGCGTTGACCAGCGGTGCAATCACCAGCGGCCGCGATCTGGTGCTGCTGTCGGGTGGTACCATCACCACCGGCGCACTGGCCACGCCCACCACCGGGCGCATCCGCATCGATGATTTTGCCCAGCGCAGCCTGATAACCTTCCCGGTCGGCGTGCCGGACTATACGGCGCTGTTTGCCGCGACCGCGACGGCGCGGGCGGGCGACACCATCATCAACGGCAATCTTACGACAGGTCTGTTCGAGGCCCGCTCCACCGGCTTGCTGCGGGTGACCGGCACCATCAACGCCGCCATTGGCGCGCGGCTGGGGGTCGGCTCGCTGCAGATCGGCAGCACGGCAACCCAGGGCTTCCTTGATCTGTCGGCAGTGGATAGCCTGGTTCTGGCTGATCTGGCGGCGCAGGGGCAAATCAGCCTTGCCAGCGATGGCAGCATCACGGCCGGCAATATCACCACCGGCCAGTCGCTGGTGCTGGCCGCCAACCGGCCGGGCGCGACGCTCGCCACCGGCAATGTGCGCGCCGATGGCGAAATCCGGCTTTCGTCGAACACGACGTTGACGGCCGGCACCTTGTCGTCGGGCAACCGCGTGTTCCTCACCGCCGGCGGCGCCATCACCACTGGCGCGATCGATGCTGGCACTGTGAACCCGCAAGCGGGGGCTTCGGGTGTGTTGTTCGCCACCTCACCGGCCACGATCCGCACCGGGGCGATCAATGTGTCGGGCAGCGCCACGCTTTCGGGCGTGCTGGGCGTGACGACGGGCAATATCGCGGCGCCGGGCGGCATCGTGCTGCTCGATACCGGCGGCATCAACGCGGGCAACCTCACCACGTCGCCCAGCGGTTTCGTCTATATCGCAGCGCATGATCTGTTGCCCCAGATCACCTTCGATCAGGGCGGCAATCCGCTGTTTGCCGCCCTGCTCGCCTCGACGCCGATCCGGCTGGTCGGCGACATCAATCTGGGTGATGCCAGCACCGGACGGTTCATCGCGGCCGCCACCGGCAATTTCTTCGTCAACAATGCCACTGCGGCAACAAGCATGCTGGTGGATGTGGGCGGCACCGCCACGCTTGATTTCAACATCAACACGCCCAGCCTCACGGTCACGTCCAGCGATATCTTCCTGGATCCGCTGGCGGCTGTTGGCGCAGCCGGTGGCAGCATCCTCTTCAACACGACGGGCGCCACCACGGTTATCGTTGGCGGCGCCAATGCGGTGCCGGCGGCGGGTACCTATCGCCTGTCGAACGGCGAATTCGGGGCGCTGCGGGCCAGCAGCATCACGGTGCGCAGCTTTGCTGGCGGCATGACGGTCGATCAGTTGGCGCTGCCGGCGATTGCACCGGGCCAAGCGGCCAATCCGGGTGTGACTCTGCGGACCAACGGCACGATGCGGGTGACGGGCGCTGTCACCATGGCGCAGGCGGGGGCGGACAACCGCCTGAACCTGATCGCCGACAACCGGATCGAAGTGGTGCAGGGCAGTGGCAGCGTGCGCCTGGGCGCCGGTGTCGATACGCCGGCCGGTACGCTGGCCATCACCGCGCCGCGCCTCTGGGTGGCCAGCGACAGCCTGCTCACCCAGTTGGCAGGCAGCACGTTGGCCGGACAGGCCCGCATTGATGCCGTGAACGCCGCTGGCGCGCCAACCGTGGTCGGCGGATCAATCGGCGCCGGCACCATTCTGATCGGCACCGGTGAAGAAGTGTTGATCCAGAACAGCGGCACCGATCAGTTGAAGGCCGGCTTCACCACCGGCACCGGCGGCCTGCGCATCCGCCGCGCGTTCGAAGGCAACAACCCTATCAACGTGGTCATCAACGGCCGCATCCAGCGCGCCGACAACAGCTTTGCCATCAACGGCGACACGCTGGCCCTGGTACAGCTGGATCCGGGCATCAGCCTTGTGACGGCCGACAGTACGGTGAATGGATGCCTGTTCGTCAGCGCCAATTGCCCCGGTCTGTTGCCCGAAGAAATCCAGCAGCCGGTGGTGACCATCGTCAACAACATTGAAGAGCTGACGCCGGAGCAGGAAGAGCAGCGCGAAGCCGCCCAGGCTGCGGCCGAGAAACTGCCCATCGTGCTGCTCCAGCGGTTGATCGATTTCAGCCCGCTGTTTGTCGATCCCGATGCCACCGATCCTGTCACCAGCGGCGGCAATCCCGCCTTGTGGATGGACCCTATGCCAAGAGGCGTACGGACGCCGGGAGGGCTGAAGTGATGCGCCGGACCCTATCGCTGCTACTGGCAAGCGCTTTGGCCACACCGCCGGCCATGGCGGCTGACAGTCTCTCGCTTACCGACAGTTTCCGGATCGGCACCGCCGGCGTGCTGTGCACGGCGCAGAGCCAGGCGGCCGATCCGGCGCTGAAGGGCCTGTTTGATCGCGGTTATCGCATCATCTGCCGGGATGCGGCCGCGCCGGTGGGCAATCTTTATGCATTGCGCAGCGCAGCTCCAGCCTTGCCGGCCGGATGCGCTGTGCCGGTTGCTGCCAGCATCGCCGGCCTGCCCGGCGTGCAGGTGTCGCGCTGCACGGTCGATGGGCTGGGCCACGTGCGCTACCAGGTGATGCGCGGGCGCACCCTGTTCGTGGCCGATGGCTTTGCCGGCTATGCCTCGGCGCTGGAACTGGGGCTGCAATCGTTGCTGGCCGATGCGCCCGTGGTGGGCACTGTGGAAGTGGCCGCCACCGAAGCTGGCGATCCGGTGGCCTTTGCTCGCCTGCAGGCGGGCAGCCTGGAGCCGGGCCAGGCGCTGGCCGAAGCCTATACCCGCAACAATTCGGCCAGCTATGCCGAATCGGCGGAGTTCTTCGATCTGCTGGTGGAACGCAGCCGTCAGGGCGCACCGGGCTTTACCCGCAGTGCCGAATATCTGACCAACCAGGGCCTGCAGCAATCCAATCTGCTGCAATTTGCCGATGCGGATCGCCTGTTCGCCCGTGCTGCCCAGGTGCTTGACGTCAGTGATCCGGTGGCGAGCCGGCTGCTGCGCAACCACAGAGCCCAGCACATGCTGAACCAGCGCCGCAATGGGCAAGCGCTGGACATCCTGGCCCGCCCGGTCAGCGGCAATGTCGGCACCACCGATGCCAGCCGCCTGGCCAGTGGCTTCATCGACACGCCGCTTTCGCAGCGACTCAACACCGATGATGCCGCCATGCGCGCGCTGGGCGCCGGCAGTGCCGCGCTGACCCCTGAAGAGCGGGTGGCGATCCTGGATGGCCAGGCGCAATATCTTGCAGCTTCTGCCCGCGCTGGCCTGGGCGAACTGGCCGCCGCCGATACCGCACTGGCCGATGCTCAGGCCAAGCTGGCCCGGCTGCGTGGTGGCCGCGTGCTGTCGATCCTGTGGCTGCGCGCTGCTGTTGCCAACCAATTGGCGATTGTGGGCGAACGGCTGGGCAAGCCGACGGGCGCCCGCGCCGCGCTGGAGCAGGCGGTGGCGCTTACCGAAGCGCAATTCCCGCAAAGCGCGGCGCTGCTGGCCGCAAAGGCACAACTGGCTGCGCTGCTGGCCCGTCAGGGCGACGCTGCGGCTTCGGCAACCTTGTTTCGCGCCATTATCAAGGCCGCGCCGGAAACGCCGGGCGCCGGCCAGGTGCTGCGGCCGTCGCTGGGCGCGTGGTTTGCCCAGTTGGCTGAGCGAGGGGAGACGGCCGCCGCCGCCGATCTTTTCGATGCGGCGCAGATCTTGGTGCGTCCCGGCGTGGCGCAAACCCAGGCCGTGCTGGCGCGCGAGTTGTCGGGCGGCAGTGACGAAGCCTCGACTCTGTTCCGTTCGTCCATCACCCTGTCGCGCGATATCGTGCGCACCGAGGGCGATGTCGCGCGGCTGGCGCAGATCGAAGCGCCCACGGTGATCGAGCAGGAACAGATTGCCGCCCTGCGGGCCAAGCTGGCTGTACTGGGCCGCGATCAGACGGCGGTTCTGGCCAAGCTGGCCGAATTCCCGCGCTATCGCAGCATCAGCAACACCACGGTCACGCTGGCCAGCCTGCAACAAGCGCTGAAAGCCAATGAGGCCTATTACAAGCTGATTCTGTTTGGCGATGAAGCCTATGGCATCACCATTGCCCGAGACGGCGCCGCCGTGGTGAAAATTGCCGCCACCGCCGCCGAACTTGGCCAGTTGGTGAAGACCATACGCGATTCGGTGGTGCTGTTCGAAAATGGCCGGCCCACCACCTATCCGTTCGACGTGCCGGCGGCGCGGCGGCTCTACGGCCTGCTCACCGGCCCGGGCGATGGCGCAGCGGCGCAGCTGGTGCTGGCCAGCCGCCATCTGGTGGTGGAACCCGATGGCGCCCTGCTGAAATTGCCGTTCAACCTGCTGGTCACCAATGATGACAAGCTGGCCGAGTACAAGGCCCGGCAGGATGATCCCAATGCCGATCCCTTCGATGCCCGCGGTATTGCCTGGCTGGGCCGTGATCGCATGATTTCTACCGCCACCTCGGCGCGATCGTTCATGGATGTGCGCAACATCGTCGGCAGCCGGGCGGCCAATGCCTATCTGGGCCTGGGCGAGAATGCGGTACCGGCCGGGGCCTTGCCGCCCAGTCTTCCGCCCGCACCGCCGCCGGCCCCGCCCGCGCCGCGCGGGAAAGCCAACAAGCTGGCCCAGACCAGCACTGTGCGCGGCGCTGGTGCCGATAGCGGCAGCGGCTTTGGTCTCGCTGCACCGGCAACGCCGATACCGGCCAGTAGT
>NZ_JAUMBI010000277.1:0-20567 GCF_032115815.1 Sandarakinorhabdus sp. | reverse complement strand
GCCGAATTCACCGATACCGCATTGATGGAACGCCGTGATCTGAAAGATTATCGCGTCATCCATTTTGCCACCCACGGTCTGGTGACGGCGCCGCGCCCGGAATGCCCGGCGCGCCCGGCGTTGCTCACCAGCTTTGGTGGGCCGCTCACCGATGGCCTGCTCAGCTTCCGCGACATCTTCGATCTCAGCCTGGACGCCGATACCATCATCCTTTCCGCCTGTGATACGGCCGGCGCTGCCACCGCTTCGGCCACGCGTGAAGCCGGCATCACCACCGGCGGCAATTTCGCCCTCGATGGCCTGGTGCGGGCCTTTGTGGGTGCCGGCGCGCGGGCGGTGATCGCCAGCCACTGGCCGGTGCCCGACAGCTTCGATGCGACGAAAACATTGATCACCGGGTTGTTTGCCGATGCCGGCGAGGTGAGCGTGGGTGAAGCCCTGCGCCGCAGCCAGGTCAAGATGATGGATGTCGCCGAGACCTCACATCCCTATTACTGGTCGGGCTTTGCAATCATCGGGGATGCGGCCAAGCCGTTGATGAGCAGCCGGCCCGGCACGCGCCCGGGCCCCTGACGTTTCGTGAAGGTCGGCCTTGCCAATCTGCAGCGTGCCATCGGCCTTGCCGGCCCGCTGCGTCTGCTTGTTACTGGCCTTGTGCTGGTGCTGGCGCTGCTGGTTGGCCGTTACAGCTGGAACATGCCCTTTGCCCTGGCGGCCGAACGCGGCCTGTACGACGTTCGGGTCGATCTGAGCGCGCCGCGCATCGATCAGGACGATCGCATCGTGCTGGTGGTGTTCACCGAGGAGACTCTCGCGGCTACTGGCAAGCGTTCCCCGCTGGATCGCACCATGCTGGCCCGCGCGCTGACCAATCTCGACAAGTTGGGCCCGCGCGCCATCGGCGTCGACATCCTGATCGATCAGCCGCAACCGGAAGATCCGGTGCTTCGCCAAGCGCTGCTCGACATGAAGACGCCAACGTATTTTGGCTTTTCCAGCAATGCCGAGAATGGCGAGTTCGTGATGCCATGGCAGGAAGCGCATATGCGCGGCTTTTTCGGCAGTGTTGCCAGCGCCCCGGTGCGAACCGCCAACATCCGGCTGGATGTGGACAGTGACAACACGTGGCGGCAATGGCCGAACCCGGCGCAGCGGCCACCGAAACTGCTGGTGGGCGCCATTACCGGCGCGACTGGCTATGAACGCTATCGCGGCTCGGCGATGTTCCGCAAACCGCTGTTGGCGGATCGGCCGGTGTTTGCCTCCCTGCCGGTGGATCTGTTCGGTGATCCCGATACCGCCGCCGCCCTGAAGGATGCCATTGCCGGCAAGATCGTGCTGGTTGGTGCCGATCTGCCCGAGGTTGACCGGTTCATCACGCCCTTCACCCGGATTTCCGGCGCCACCACGCCGGGCGTGGAGTTGCATGCCGTGCTGATTGCGCAGGCGCTGGATGGCAAGCGGTTGCAGCCACTGTCGCCACTGGTGCTGTGGGGGCTGGCGCTGTTGGCGGTGGTGCTGGGCAGCCTGACCGGCGGGCTGGATTCCGGCGCCCGTCTGCTGGTGCCTTTTGCGGTGATCGGCATCGGCTTGCTGGGTTGGCTGCCTTATGGCCTGCAGGGGCAGGGCTTTGACACCTATGGCATGTCGTGCGCGGGGTTGGGCATCGCCTGGCTGATGGCGCTGATGGCGTCTGGCACACTGGCCCGCATCGTTGGTGCCGAACAGCGCAAATTCGCACAGGGCGCGCTTGGCAAATATCTGCCGCGCGATGTGGCCGAACAGATCTTGCGCGATCCGGCCCGGCTGGCGCTGCAGGGGGAACGCCGGCCGATCTTCGCGCTGTTCACCGATATCGAGGGCTTCACGTCGATGTGTCAGAGCCAGCCGCCGGAAGTGGTGGCTTCGACATTGAACGAATATCTCGACACGATGAGCGACGTGGTCCTGAAACATGGCGGCACCATCGACAAGTTCGTCGCCGATGCGGTTGTCGCTTTCTGGGGTGCGCCGCTTGCCCGGCCCGATGATGCCGCGCGGGCGCTGGCCTGCGCAGTGGAGATGGCCCAGGCCGGCGAACGCTTCAAGGTGGCCACGCCCGAACGCCCGGCGATGGGCCGCACACGCGTCGGGATGCACTGGGGCGACGTGGTCGTGGGCAATTTCGGCGGGGAAGGCCGCATTCAATACACCGCCTTGGGCGATTCGATGAACGTGGCGGCGCGGCTGGAAGGTGCCAACAAGACGATGAAGACGGCAGCGCTGGTGAGCGGGGAAGCGGCATCGCAGATGGGGCTGGAAAATTTCCGCGCCATGGGCCGGGTGCGCGTGCGCGGCCGCCAGAAGCCGATCGAAGTCTATGAACCCATTGGTGCGGGCACCGCGGTGGACGACAAGGTGCTGGCCGGACTTTATGCCGGCTTCGAACGTGGCGATCCGACAGCGCTGGATGCGCTCAGGGCTCGTTCAGCCGCTGCACCACAAGACGTCGCACTTGCGTATCTGATAAAGCGAATGGAACAGGTTGGACCCGGAGGCGTTTATGATCTCGATTAAGCCTATTGCAGCCCTGATTGTGGCGTTTGCTGCTACCACCGCGATGGCTGGCCCGCTGGTGGTGCGCGCGGCCGGTCCGTCGGCCGCCCAGTTCAAGCCCGGCCAGCGTCTGGCCGATGCGCCGGTGACTCTGAAGGCCGGCGATTCGATCGTCGTGCTGGATGCAAAGGGCACGCGCAGCTTTTCCGGCCCCGGCACCTTCAGCCTGACTGCGGCGAGCGCTGAAGCGCAGCAGGTCGCCTTTTCTGATCTGCTGGTGCAGAAGCCGGCCCGCCGCGCCCGCATCGGGGCAGTCCGTTCCGCCGGTCAGGATCAGGGCCCGCCCACCCCGCCCGGCGTGTGGGCGCTGGATACCCGCCAGTCCGATACGGTGTGCGCCATCGATCCGGCCAATATCACGCTGTGGCGCGCGGAAACCACGGTGGCCCAGACCTATGCCATCACCCGAGACGATGGCGTGACCGCCTCGCTCACCTTCGGACCCGGTCAGGCGCTGGCCAATTTGCCGGCCGAAGTGGCCGGCAAGCTGGGTGCGCTGAAGATCAGTGGCGGCAAGGCACCGGTGACGCTGAATGTGAAGCAGATCGCGGCGCCCGCGGATGTAGAGGCGCTGGGGACGGCGTTGGTTGAAGCCGGTTGCCAGAGCCAGTTCCAGCGTCTGGCGGTCAATACGTTCCAGGACTGAGCTTGGGCGCGCTTCACCTCATCGTGAAGCGCACCTTGCGGTTGCCGAAATCCAGTGCAACGCGGCGGAAGCTGGACAGAAGATCCGATCCCAGGAAGATCGCCGGCTGCGTGCTCAGGCCGAACAGGGCGAAGGGCGGCGCATCGGCAAAGGCCACCACGACATTGTTGAGGATCAGTCCGCCGATCCTCACATTGCTTAGCACCATGGCCTCGGCCTTCAGCACCTGCCCGGTGACGGACAGCAGTTCGATATCGATCATCTTTTCGGGCCTGCGGGTGCCATAAAGCCGTTCACGCAAGGCGCGATTGCCCAGCGTGACTTCACTGCCGGTATCGATCACCGCCGATACGGCACGATTGCCGATCGATGCCTGGGTGATGATCAACTGGCCCTTGCGGCGGCGGGCGGTCACCACGATTTCCTGGCCAGTGGCGGCAAAGGGCGTGCGCGAATCCTGCACCGTGATGGTGCGCTTGTCGAAATCCAGCAACAGCCGTTGATCGGCCAGCGCATCGATGCCGATCAGGCCATCGGCACCCAGATGCCGGGCTGAGAGCGCCGGCGCGTTGATCGGGCCGATTTCCGACTTGCCGATGGTGAGCATGGCCACCTCGACCGTGCCAACACTTATGGCGCCAGCCATGCCCTGCAAGCGCACCGACTCGCCAGCCGGCAGGTTCAATCGGGCCGCCAGCCCATCGCTGACCACCGAACGATCAGCGCCGGAATCGACCAGGAAACGGTGCGGCCCGATGCCGTTCACCTTCACATCGACAAACATGCGCTTTTTCAGCTGCTCGGCTTCCAGCGCGTCGCCCAGTATTTCGAGGTTGTTGTCGATGATGGCGGGCGCAATCAGCGGTTGGCCAGGAACGGATGCGGCCGGCGGCGTCACGCTGGCGGTGGCAGCCGCCAGCAAAAGGGGCAACAGGGACATAGGTGCATTGTCTGCCTGATACGGTGGTGGTGCAAGTGGCCGATTGCAAAGCCGCGCCAAACGCCTATGCCGACGCGGTGGAAAGCAGCCTTGCCATCATCGCCACTGCCACCGGGCTGGTTGCCCTGGCCGAGATTGGCGACAAGACCATGCTGCTCGCCTTGCTGCTGGCGGCGCGCTTTCGCCAGCCGGGCAGCGTGATTGCCGGCATCCTGGTGGCGACTCTGGCCAATCATGCACTGGCCGCCTGGGCCGGGGCGGCGCTGGCTGGCTGGCTGGCCGGGCCGTGGTTTCAGCTGGCAGTGGCGCTGGGTTTCATCGCCATGGCAGCGTGGACGCTGGTGCCCGACAAGATGGACGACATGCCGGCCGTGGCCAGCGGCGCGCAGGCGTTCTTTGCCACCACAGTTGCCTTCTTCATCGTGGAGATCGGGGACAAGACCCAGATCGCCACCATCGCCCTGGGCGCGCGGTTCCACGATGTGCTGGCCGTCACCATCGGCACCACGCTGGGCATGATGATCGCCAACGTGCCGGCCGTACTGCTGGGCGAGAAACTGCTGGAACGGGTGCCGCTGAAGGCCGTGCGCATGGGTGCTGCGGCCGTGCTCGCCGTCTTGGGGCTCGTCATGCTGGCGGCATTGTGGCCGCAGATCGTCAGATGATACCGCGGGCCTTCAGCTCGTCCAGCGCAGCAGCATCCAGTCCCAGCATCTCACCATAGACCGCTTCATTGTCCTGCCCAATCGTCTCGGGCGCGCGGCGGCGGACGCTGCCGGGCGTGGCCGACAATTTGGGGAAGACATTCTGCATCTTCACCTCGCCCCAGCGCGGGTGGGGAACGGCGATGATGGCTTCGCGCGCCTGGAAATGCGGATCGTCGAGCATGTCCTGCGGGCGATAAAGGCGGCCGGCCGGAACCCCGGCGGCGACCATCTTGTCTTCCAGCTCGGCGATGGTCAGCATTTGCGTCCAGTCGCCGATCAGGGCGTCCAGCTCTTCCTGATGCTTTCCGCGCGCGACATGGTTCACATAGCGCGGGTCCTTCGCCAATTCGGGACGACCCATGGCGCCGCACAGGCGGCCGAATACCGTGTCCTGATTGGCACCGATCAGATATTCACCGTCCTTGCACGGATAGACGTTGGACGGCGCAATGCCCGGCAGCACGGAACCGGAGCGTTCCCGCACATAGCCCGAGGCGACATATTCCGGCACGAGGCTTTCCATCACCTGCAGCACGGCTTCATACAGGGCGGAATCGACGATCTGGCCCTTGCCGGTGGCATGGCGATGGTTGAGCGCCGCCAGCGCCCCCATGGCGCCATAGGTGGCCGCCAGCGTGTCACCGATCGAAACGCCCATGCGGCTGGGCGGCCGATCCGGATCACCCACGATCGCGCGCCAGCCGCCCATCGCCTCACCGATGCCGCCAAAGCCGGCGCGGGCCGAATAAGGGCCCGATTGGCCATAGCCCGAGACGCGCACGATGATCAGGCCGGGATTTTCGGCCATCAGCACGTCGGGCGACAGTCCCCATTTCTCCAGCGTGCCGGGGCGGAAATTCTCGATCAATATGTCGGCCTTGGCGATCAGGCTGCGGGCCAATGCCTGGCCCTCGGGCTCACGCAGGTTGCACGACACCGCGCGCTTGTTGCGGGCGACCACTTCCCACCACAGCGGGTAATCACCGCGGCCCCACACCCGCATGGGATCACCCTGGCCGGGCGGTTCCAGCTTGATCACATCGGCGCCCATGTCGCCCAGCAATTGCCCGCAGAATGGCCCGGCAATCAGCTGGCCCATTTCCACGACTTTTATGCCCGCAAGGGGGCCGTTATTCTCAACGCTCATCGCTGGTCCTTATTCGGCCGCGATGGCCATGTGGTGCCACACCGGCTGCCTTGGCGCCGGCAGGCCAGTTTCGGCCTCGCACGCCGCGCGCAGCTCGTCCACCGTGCCGCCGCGATTGAAGATCTCCGGTTCGGCAGGCTGAGCGGCGGCCAGTTCGGCACGCAAGGCTGACGTGGCTGCTGCGTCCACACGGCCCTCGCTGTCGGCCACCACCCCGTAGGCGCGGGCACCGATGGCGCTCACCAGCCCCTGGCGGATTTCCAGGCCGACAAGTGCCGGATCACGCTCCAGCGGGTTGCCCCAGCCGCCGCCGCCCCAAGTGATGAAGTGCAACTGGTCACCAGCTTCGACATCAAGGCTGTCGAGCTTGTTGGCGACGATGGTCTGGGTGCCATCGGCCTTTTCCAGGATCTTGCGGGCGCGGCTGCCCGGCGCGCCGCCGTTGACGCCCCACGGGTAGGTGAACCAGCGGTCATCATGGATGGAAACGCTGCCGGCGCTGAGGAAACGATAGCTCATCAGGATGCCGTTGCCGCCACGGTTCAAGCCAGCGCCGCCGGTATCCGCCAGCGCCTCGTAACGTTCGATGCGCAGTGGGAAATAGCGTTCCAAGAACTCGTTGGGCACGTTGGTGAAACCCGGCCACAGCGAATGGCCATCGGGGCCATCGCCGAATGGCTTGCCGGGAATGCCGCCGAAACCGATCTGGAACAGCTGGAACCATTCGCCATTCTTGCCCGGCCGCTGATCGCGCCCGGAATACATCAGGTGTGGCGACGAGGAGAAACCGGCGGCACACAGGAACTCCGGCGTGCGCTGGCCCAGCAGCGCGCCCAGCAGGTCGAAAATGCGGCCCAGCGCGTGGGTGCGACCCGACAGGGCGGCGGGGTAGCGCGGCTTCAGCAGCGAGCCTTCGGGGATCTTCACCTCGATCAGATCATAGAAGCCATCATTGAACATGATCTGCGGATCGAAGACCATGATCATGTAAATGCCGAAGAACATCTTGAACATGTTCTCGTTCAAATAGAAATTGATCGCTGCGTCGCTCTGCGGATCGGTGCCGTCGAAATCCAGCACCACCTTGTCGCCAACGCGCTGCATGGTGCACTTGATCTTGTAGGGGCCATAACCCACGCCGTCATCGCAGACGAAATCTTCAAAGCTCACCTTGTCGGTGGAGACGGACGTGGCAATCAGCGCCTTCATGGCGCGGTGATTGCGGGCCAGCAGCTGGTCCATCGCCGCCACCACGTCGTCCTCGCCGAAACGCGCGCACATTTCATCGATGCGCCGCGCGGCGACACGGCAGGAGGCGATCAGCGCATTCAGGTCGGCCGCGCACCAGTCCGGCTTGCGGGTCTGGTGCATCACCAGCTTGATCAGATCCTCGTTATACTCGCCCTTGCGCCAGATCTTCACCGGCGGGATGCGCACGCCTTCTTCAAAGATGGCGCGGGCGTCGATCGGCATGGAGCCGGCGACCTTGCCGCCAATGTCGCTCTGGTGGCCGAACATCGCGGTCCAAGCCACGAGCCGGCCCGACCGATAGACCGGCAGCAGCACCAGCCAGTCGTTTGAATGGCTGATGGCGCCTTCGCAGCTGTAGGGGTCAGACAGGAAGATCATGTCGCCTTCCTCGATGCTGCCGTCCCAACCACGCAGGAAACCATCGATGAAGCTGCCGAACTGGCCAACGATCATCTTTCCCGCCGGGTTGGCGATCATCGGGAAAGCGTCGCCTTGCTCGCGGATACCGGGCGACATGGCGGTGCGCACCAGGGTGGCGTCCATTTCGATGCGGGCATTGCGCAGCGCGTTCTCGATGATGTCGAGCGTGACCGGATCGATGGTCTTGGCCGCGAAGGGGCGCGGATTGGTCTCGATGATGCGAGCAGGCATGGTGCAGTCCTTCAGGGCTTGCCGGTCATGGCGTAGTTCAGCAGCCGGCTGAACCCTTCGCTCATCACGCTGTCGACCGGCACGGCCAGCGTATCCAGGTTGTTTGCGGCCGGGCCGGCGACGCGATAGGTCATCGTCAACCGTGTGCCAGAGCCTTCGCCGCGAAGGCTGAATTCCAGTATGGCGTTCACCGGCAACGCCTGCAGCGGGCCAAAGCCACCCGACAAGCGCAGCGACGATGGCGCAACCGCGCTCAGCACGACGGCATGCTGCACGCTGTTCTTGTCCCAGCGTTCCAGCAGCAGGCCGCCGCCGCGCGGATCGAGCTGGATGGCGCCGGCCTGACCACTATAGCTGTGGGCCTTGTCCCACCATTTCGACCAGTTGGTCAGCGCCCGCCACACCCGCGCCGGCCGCACATCAACCACGGCCGCGCTTTCCGAAACAAAGCCATCGGGTGCCGATTTGATGACGGCGGACTGGGCCGGGCTGGCCAGCGTCGCAAGCAGCAGCAGGCCGGTGGCGAAGACGGGATGATGAAGGGAGCGCATCATTTCTCCGGCGTGATCAGCAGATTGCCAAAATCATCCACGCTGGCGATGTGGCCATTGTGGACGAGGGTGGTTGAATCCATCTCGGTGATCACCGCCGGGCCGGCCACCACGTCGCCAGCGCGCAGCTTTGACCGGTCATAGATGGCGGCGGCGCGGGCCTGGCCGTCCATCCACACCTCGTGGTCGCGCACCCGTGCGGCAGCGGGGTTGCCGTCACCTTTCGCAATGCGTTCGGCCGAAACATTGGCGGCCTTGCCCAGCGCGACGACCCGGATGTTGACCAGTTCCTGCGGCACCGAAAGGTTGAACGTGAACAATCGCTTGTGCTCGGCATCGAAGCGTTCGGCGAGGCTGGCGATGGTGGAGCCGGGAGGCGAAAACAGCGGTACTTCAAAGGCCTGGCCGGCATAGCGCACATCGACCTCCACGCGGATCTCGATCTCGCTGGCGGCCACGCCTTCGGTGGCCAGCTCGGCGCTGGTCTGGACGATAAGCTCATCGATCACCGCGCCGACTTCGGCATCGCTGGTTTGCGTCACCAGCTTGTTGAAGCTGCGTTGGGCATCAACCCGCAGCCGGGTGGTGGCATCGCCATAGGCGCACAACACGCCCGGCGAGGGCGGGATGATCACGGGCCAGCTGCCCATCAGCATGCCCATGGCATTGCCGTGCAGCGGGCCGGCGCCGCCAAAGGCCATCAGGGCGAAATCGCGCGGGTCATAGCCCTGCTGGACGGACACCAGCCGCAGCGCGCCGAACATGGTTTCATTCACGATGGCGATGATGCCGGCGGCGGCTTCCAGCAGCGGCAGGCCAAGCGCATCAGCCACCGTCTGCACGGCGCGCCTGGAGGCTTCGCGGTCCAGCTTGAAACTGCCGCCGAGCAGGTTTTCCGGCAGATAGCCGAGCACCACGTTTGCGTCGGTCACGGTCGGCAGTTCGCCGCCGCGGCCATAGGCAGCCGGACCGGGCACGGCGCCGGCCGATTGCGGGCCAACACGCAGCGCCTTGGTGAGTTCCGGCACGGTTGCAATGGAGCCACCGCCGGCACCCACCGTCTTCACGTCAAGGCTGGAAGCGCGCACGGTGAGGTGGCCAACGCTGGTCTCGCGGCGGAGACGCGCCTGATAATCCTCGATCAGGGCAACATCGGTGGAGGTGCCGCCCATGTCGAGCGTCAGCACGTTGGGGAAACCGGCGTTCTTGGCGATCCACACCGCGCCCGCCACACCGCCGGCCGGGCCAGACATCAGCAGGTTAACCGGCGCCGTGCGGCTCTTTTCGGCGCTCATCAAGCCGCCGTCGGAGCGCAGCAGGTTGAGCTTGGCGGTGGTGCCCCAGTCTTTCAGAGCGGCTTCGAGATTCCCGACATAGCGCGATACGGTGGGACGCACGGCGCTGTTGGCCACCGTGGTCAGCGCCCGCTCATACTCCTGCATTTCGGGCAGGATGTCGGCCGACAGCGACACGGGCACGCCCGGCAGTTCCTCTGCACAGATCGCAGCGACGCGGCGTTCGTGGGCATCGTTCATGTAGCTGTTGATCAGGCAGATGGTGATGGCTTCCACCTTCTCTTCGGCCAGCCGCTTCAGGCTCTGCCGCAGCGCCGCCTCGTCGAGCGGACGCACGATTGCGCCGTCGGCGCCGATGCGCTCGGCGGCTTCGATCGTGGCTTCCAGCGGCGCCATCGGGGTGGGCTTGGGCCAGATGATCCAGGCCGCCAGGCCGCCCGGCACCAGCGAGCGGGCGATCTGCAGGATATGGCGATAGCCTTCGGTGACGATCAGGCCGACCCGGGCGATCTTGTGTTCCAGAACAGCGTTGGTGGCGACAGTGGTGCCATGCAGGAACAGCGACAGATCGGCCGCCGAAATCCCGGCCTTTTCACAGAGTTGGCGGGCGCCGGTGATCACCGCTTCGGAAGGATCATGCGGGGTGGAAGGCACCTTGTCCCGCACGGCGCGGCCCGTGGCCTCGTCGATCACGATCAGATCGGTGAACGTGCCACCCACATCGACGCCTAAGCGATAGCTCACGAGTTTGCTCCGGTTGGAATTGGGCGCGCAATGAAGTCCCCGGCCTTGCCCGCCCGGCTGGGCAGCGCCCGGCCCATGATGGTGGCGAACCAGCGATTGGCTTCCAGCGTGGTTTCAAGATCATAGCCGGTAGCGATGCCCGAACGGCCGAACAGATAAAGCAGTTCTTCGGTGCCGACATTGCCGGCAGCCCCGGGCGCGAACGGGCAGCCGCCAAGGCCGCCAAGGGCAGAATCAAAGGTACGGCAGCCGGCCTGATAGCCCGCCCAGGCATTGGCCGGTGCCAGCCCGCGGGTATCGTGCAGGTGCAGACGGATCGGGATGGGGGCAATGGCCTCGATCACGCGGGCAGTGAGATCGCCGACCTGCGCCGGCACCGCCACCCCGATGGTATCGGCCAGCGCGATTTCCTGGGCGCCCGCATCGGCCATGCGCCTGGCCAGTTCCACCACGCGGTCTGCCGGCACCGGGCCTTCATAAGGGCAGCCGAAGGCGGCGCTGATGGTGACCTGAGCGTAAAGCCCTGCATTCCTTGCCATTTTCAGCATGGCGCTGTTGGCGGTGATGCCATCGGCGATCTTCTGACCCTGGTTGACGACGCCGAACGTGTCGCTGGCCACCAGCACGCAGCCGGCTTCATCGAGCGGCCGCGGATTGTCCTGCGTGGCGATGGCACGGGCGACGCCGCGTTCGTTCAGGCACAGGCCGATGAAGCGCACGCCGGGCGCTTCTGGCAGGCCAAGTGCCACTTGTTCGGCGTCGCCCATCTGCGGCACGCGGCGCGGATTGACGAAGGACACCACTTCGACACGTTTGGCACCCATGGTCACCAGATGGTCAATCAATGCCAGCTTGTGGTCACTGGAAACCAGCACGGACTCGTTTTGCAGGCCATCGCGGGGCGAGACCTCGACGATTGTCACCGGATCGGTGATGTTCGGGCTGGTGGGAGACATGGGGTTTTGTATACAAAGTCGAGGCGCCCCTGTATAGACGGCGTGAACGGAGGAAATCGTGAATCAGGCCAATCCGGAGGCGGATTATGCGGCGGCCGGCTTTGGCCAGGGGCTGATGCTGGGGCCGCGGCCGGCGTTGCTGATGATCGATTTCGCGCGGGCCTATTTCGCGCCGGAATCGCCGCTGTATGCTGGCGTGGAGGCCGCCCGTGATGCGGCCGCGCAGGTGCTGGCGGCGGCCCGTGACCATGGTGTGCCGGTGTTTCACACCCGCGTGGAATATCAGCCGGGCGGCGCCGATGGCGGCATGTTCTTCCGCAAGATCGCGGCGCTGAAGGTGTTCGAGGCCGGCAGCCCGCTGGGCGATTTCGAGTCGCCGCTGGAGCCGGCGCCGGGCGAGGCGGTGATCACCAAGCAGTTTCCGTCCGCCTTCTTTGGTACTGATCTGGCGGTGCGGCTGAACAGCGCAGGCATCGATACGCTGGTGATCTGCGGGCTTTCCACCTCGGGCTGCGTGCGCGCCAGTGCCGTGGATGCGATCTGCCATGGTTTCGTGCCGGTGATCGTGCGCGAAGGCGTGGGGGACCGGCTGTCGGCCGTGCACGATGCCAATCTGTTCGATCTGGCCGCCAAGACTGCGGAGCTGCGCAGCATGGCCGAAATAATCACCTATTTCGAAGGTGTTGCATCCTGAAACGCGTGCAGGGCGCGGCGGATATGGGCGGTCATCACTGCCCGCGCCCAATCTTCATCATGGGCAGCAAAGGCCTGGATCAACTGGCCATGTTCGTGGGCTGAACGGGCCAGATCGGCGCGGTCATAGCGGGTGGCGGTGCGCCGCACGATCGGTTGTTCCACCAATCCGGCCAGCATCGTGGACAGCCGCGCCGAGGCCGACGCGCTCAGGATGATATCGTGAAAGCGGCGGTTTTCGGCGAGGAAGCGCGCGATATCCGGTTGCGGCAGCGCGACGGCGGCTTCGATGGCGGCGTTGCACTGGCGCAGTTCGGCCAACTGCGCCGGGCTGACACGGCGGGCGGCGCGGGCGGCGGCATGGCCTTCCAGCATGGCGCGCAAGGCAAAGATTTCAGCAACATCGTCACTGTCCCAATCGGCCACCACCAGGCGGCCGCCGGGGGTGCGCACCGCGTAAAGTTCCACCTCCAGCCGGCGCAGCGCATCACGGATGGGCGTGCGCGACACGCCGACGATATCGGCCAGCGCCTCCTCGCGCAGCGGCGTGCCGGGGCTGGCATCGCCCGCCAGGATCAGGCCCCTGATTTCGGCATAGGCGCGATCGGCGGCGCTGGCTGCGGCGTGGCTGGTACTGGTGGCGTTACCCGACATTTTCATCCTGTTGCAAAATGGTCGCGCCGCCCCGTGTTTGCAGCGAAACGGACGAAAGCCCGCTTGCATATGGACGATTTTGTATACAATAGCAGCGACGCATTTGTCACTAAACTGGTGCCAGAACGGGCGGGAGCGGGGAAACATGACGAAGATTTGCAGCCAGACGCTGGCCAATTGCATCCGGGTGCTGCCGGCGAGTGCCGGCGCGGGTCCGGTGGCTGGCGGCGTGCTGCCGGCTGCTGGCGGTCTGCTGCCGTCGCGTCTGGCCCGGCTGCTGATCGGGGTTTCCGGCCTGATGCTGGCCGCCACCCCAGCCATGGCCCAGCAGGCTGCCGCCGCTGAAGACGAGTCGGGCGAGATATTGGTGACGGCGCGCCGCAACAGCGAGCGCCTGATTGACGTTCCTGCCAGCGTGTCGGTGGTCACTGCCGAAACGCTGGCGGCAACCGGCACCTTCCGCAGCCAGGAAATACTGCAGCTCACCCCCGGTGTGACCATCGTTTCGGGTTCGGCGGAAGCCGGCGACACCCAGATCAACATCCGCGGCCTCAATGGCGCCCGTGACGCTGAATCGAGCGTGGCGCTGGTGGTCGATGGCATTTTGAAAACCAACACGGCGCAGCTGAACCAGGTGCAGGGCACGCTGCGCCAGGTGGAAGTGCTGAAGGGCCCGCAGGGCGCCATCTATGGCCGCAACGCTGCGGCCGGCGCCATCGTGATGACCACGCTGAAGCCCAGCGACAAATGGGAAGGCGGCGTGCGCGCCAACTATGGCGAACTCGCCACCGCCCAGGCCTTTGCCTATGTCGCCGGCCCGCTGACGGACACGATCGGCGTCGTGCTTTCGACCAACATGCAGACCACCGATGGGTTCTGGCGCAACGAGTATCTCGATAACCGCAAGGTGGTGGACGACCAGTTCAACTTCGGTCTGGATGGCCGCATCGTCGCCAAGCTGGGCGAGGCCACCACGCTGGACGTGAAGAGCCGTTTTGCCCGGCTGGAAGGCGCGTCGATCAACTTCAACGCCAGTTTCCATCTGCCCAACTTCGCGGCGGTGAACCCGGCCTTCTATGAAAACGTCAACCAGCGCCCGTTCCGCTATTATAGCAACATTCGCCCCACCAACGAACAGGAGACCTTCGAGGTTTCGGCCCGGCTGGAACATGATTTCGGCCCCGGCAAACTTTCGGCCTGGGCGCTGTTCTCCGATGTCGATCAATCGCTGACAGCCGATGGCACCTCGGCCGATTTCGCCCGCTACACCTTCCCCGGCGCGACGCCGACCAGTGTTGCAGCGTCGAACCAGTGCTTTGCCACCACCGGTGCGCTCACTGGTTATCCGCTGGCGCCGCCGACGTTCATCGGCCAGATCCCGGTGCCGTTCATTTTCGCCCCGGCCAATGGTTCCACCTTCGGCGCCTACAGCCCGACGACCTGCGACGGCACCCAGTTGCAGACCCGCCAGCAGAAGGACATTTCAGCCGAAATCCGTTATGCCTCCACGCTGGATGGCCCGATCAACTGGTCGCTTGGCCTCTATTATCTCAACATCGATCGTGAAACCGGCATCAGCCTGGGGGCCGATCTGGGCCAGGGCGTGTCGCGCACGCTGTACAACGCGCCGGGTTCGTCCAACCCCACCAGCCAGCTGTTCAACGATCGTTTCCGCACCGATGTCTATGCCGCCTTCGGCTCGCTCGATTGGAAGCCGGTGGAACAGTTCACCATCGGCCTGGCCCTGCGGTATGACATCGAACGCCGCCGCGCCGAAAATCTGGTGCCGTTCGTGCTCGATCCGATCAGCGGCGGGCAGATCAACCCCGGCCAGGTGGGTGGGCCGATCCCGCCTTCGGCCAGCACCTTCAAGCAGCTGCAGCCCAAGATCACCCTGGCGTACAAGGTGAACGACGATACCAATCTGTTTGCCAACTGGGGCGTGGGCTTCAAGGCCGGCGGTTTCAACAACCAGGGTTCGGCCGCCATCGTGAACAACAATTTCAACAATGGCCGCGTGCCCGGCACCATCAATGCTGGCGTGACGATCAACGATCAATATCGCCTGGAACGCTCGTCCGCGTTCGAAGCCGGCATCAAGGGCAATCTGCTCGATGGCCGCATCAGCTATGATCTGGCGGGTTATTACACCCAGGTCCGCGACATGCAGTTCTTCGAATTCTTCGTGGGCGGCTTTGGCCTGCTGCGCGTGGTGTCGAACATCGATCGCGTCGATCTGTGGGGCGCCGAATTGAACCTGAATGCGAAGATCGTTGATGGCTGGACGGTGTTTGCCAGCGGCAACGTCACCGACAGCGAGATCAAGTCCAACCGCAGCCGGCCCGACACGCTGGGCAACAAGAGCCCCTATACCGCCGATTACACGTTGAATGTGGGCACGCAGGTGAGTGTGCCGGTGAGCGACCGCCTGAAAGCCAATTTCCGCGCCGATTACCGCCTGACCGGGCCAACCTGGTTCCACAGCGTGCAGGATCAGGAAAAGCCGACCCTGTTCAGCGGCCTGCTGCCGATTTCGGCTCTGGCGCTGCCGGCGGTGGTGGGCAACGCGCGGTACGATGTGACGCGCCGCGATGCGTTCGGCGTCGTCAACCTGCGCGCCGGCATCGAGGGCAAGAACTGGCAGGTTTCGGTGTTTGCCAACAACCTGCTCGACAAATTGTGGCTGAACGAGGTGATTCCGGCTATCGAATTTGGTGGATCGTTCATTTCGCCCGGCCAACGCCGCATTATTGGCGGTGAAGTCAGCTTCAAGTTCTGATATCAACTTCAGCCATGGGCCGCCTCCCCCCGGGGTCGGCCCACTTGGCGGGGAGGGCCCGCCCGGCCCGTCGCTCCACCCCCACCCAGGAGCGACGGGCCGTTTGATTCTTGGGGGTGAAGCGGCCTGACTGCGCCGGCTACGTCACGCTGCAGCGACAAAAAAGCGGGGCCCCGGATCAAGTCCGGGGCGACGGGTTAAATCAGCGAAGATCAAGCGAAATTGAAGCTGATCGAGATGCGTTCCGCTTTGGCGGCGCTGGGCATCACTTCGTGGCGCAGCCAGCTTTCCCACAGCAAGAGATCGCCCGCCGCCGGTTCGACATGGACGAAATTGCGGCTCTCGGCCGGCGCATCGCCGGTGCGCGGGGGGCTGTGCATCAGCATCGGCAGGCGTGGATCCTCGAAACGGATGCTGCCGGAACCGGGGGGCACCTCCACATAGAGCGTGCCGGAAATGATGCTGTGCGGGTGGATATGGCCGCTGTGGCCGCCGCCGGGCTTGAGGATGTTGACCCACAGGCTGTCCAGCTTGGGCTTGCGGCCCGCCAGATCAAGGTGGGCAGCCGCGGCAAAGGCGTTGGCCTGTTTCACCAGCCAGCGCGCCAGATCGCCAAAGGCCGGATCGCGCGCCGGCAGATCGTTCAAGGAGGCATAGCTGGTGTAGCCGCGATAGCGGTGATCGCGGCTCCAGCGGCGGCCGGCGCTGTCATCCTCGGCCAGTGACCGGCAGCTGTGGGCCAGATCGGCGAGCAGCCCGGCATCATCAAGCCGGCCCTGCCAGAGCGGGGTGGGGAACAGAAGAGTGATCGCCATGCCACGCCCATGGCGGCTTCGCGCGCGGGCGGCAAGCCCGGAGGTGACAGCATCCATAATGGATGAAATGCGGCGGCGGCACGCAAAGTCCAAAAGGGTGCAGCCGTTACCGGCCTTGGACAGGGTTCTTGCCAGCAGGGCGAAACCGCTGCCAGCCGGGTGACCGATCATGGGCCTCCCGGCGGACAGCCAGGGAGATTCATGAATGACGCCGATCCGATTGCGCCCGACGATGATGGCCGGCCTGGCCATGATGGCCGTTGCCAGTGCCGCCAGTGCGCAACAGGTGATCACCCTTACTCCGACCAGCAACCAGAAGACCGTGCTGGCCAGCGTGCGGCCGGGTGACACGCTGCGCATCACCGGCACGTTCGCCGCCCCGCTGGTGCTGCGCAATCGCGATTTCGGCAATGTGCAGGTGGATGCCAGCGGCGCCGTCTTCCAGGGCGGGATGGTACTGAACAACGTGCACAATCTGGCCTTTTCCGGCGGCACCTATGGCCGCGCCGATCTTGATATCCGGGCCTGGCACACGGTGCAGGTGCAATTGAGCAGCAACATCAGCCTGGCGCAGGGCCTGTTTCTGGGCAACAGCGACAATCGCGGTTCGGGCCTGCTGGTGGTGCAATCCCACCAGGTGACGGTGCGGGATTCGCAGTTCAACGGCCATGGCACCGGCATGGGCGTGCGCAGTTCCACGGGCGTGCTGGTAACGCGCAACAGCATCACCGGCAGCCTTGCCGACGGCATCAACGTGGTGGACAGCCAGCGCGTGATCGTTTCGTCGAACAGCTGTTCGGCCTTCACGCCGGGCGTCGGTTCGCACCCCGATTGCATCCAGCTGTGGAGCCTGAATGGCCGGCCGCTGCAATCCGATATCGCCATTTTGAACAACAGCGCCATCGGCAACATGCAGGCCTTCGTGTCGTTCGATCCGCGCACCGGTAGTGGCGAACGGCTGATCTTTGCCGGCAATTACGCTGCCATCACCTACACCCACGGCGTCAGCTGCACCCGCTGCAACGATTCGATCTTCATCGATAACATCTTGTCGAACCTGCCGGATTCGCGCTGGGGTGCGCCCAGCGTACGCCTGACCGAAGGGCTGCGCAATGTGGTGGCGGGCAACCAATCCTTTGATGTGCGCGGGCTGGCCGGGATCACGGGGTTCGCGCTGCCGCAGCCCGTCTGGTCCAGCTTCACGCCGGCCTGGGCGGGCGGGGTTGGCAGCCAGATCAACAGCCTGTTTGCCACCAGCTTCGACATTCCGGCAGTATCGGTGAGCAGCGTGCCCGAGCCGGCAAGCTGGCTGATGCTGAGCCTTGGCTTTCTGGCGGTGGGGCGCCAGTTGCGGCAGCGCAGCCGTCGTGGGCCAAAGTGGGTGATGGCCTGATCAGCTGATCAGGCTGCGCTGCATCATCACGATATCGAGCGGTTTGCCGAATTTTTCGCCAATCTGTTTCAGCAGGCCGGCGCGTTCAAAGCCGCAGGATGCGTGCAGGTTGATCGAGGCATTGTTGCCGGAATCGCCGATCACCGCGATCAACTGCCGGAACCCGGCCGTGCGCGCTGTGCTGCTCACCGCCATCAGCAGCGCCTGGCCAATGCCGGTGCGCTGGGCATCGGGCGCCACATAAACGCTGGTTTCGCCGCAATAGCGATAGGCCGGGCGATCCCGGAACTGGGTGACATAGGCATAGCCATCCACCTTGCCCATCGTCACATGCACCAGCCACGGCCAGCCGTGCGATTTCACCTTCATCAGCCGCTGCGCCATTTCGGCCGCAGACGGTGGCTCGATCTCGAAACTGGCGGTGCCGTTCAGCACGGCGGGCGCATAGATGGCGGCGAGGGCCGGGGCATCCTCCATGCGGGCGGGGCGGATGCTCATGCCGCGTCCAGCGCGCGTTCGGCCGGGCGAGCGAGCAGGGTGCCACCGGGGCCGATCACCACCGGCCGGTTGATCAGGATGGGATCGGCCAACATGGCGGCCAATATGGCGCCGTCGTCTGCATCTGGCAGGCCGCGTTCCTCTGCATCGGTGCCGCGGGTGCGCAGCAGGGCTTTCGCGCCGCCCACGGCCGCGGCAACGCTGGCCAGCATGGCGGCATCGGGCGGGTTTTTCAGATATTCGATCACGCGCACATCATGGGCCTGATCCTGCAACAAAGCCAACGCATTGCGCGAGGTGCCGCACTTGGGATTATGCCAGATGGTGATAATGGCCATTTGCCGTGATTCCGCCGCCAACCCCTTGGCCTGCCATGATTTGGCGGCCTTGTTTTGCAGCAGTCTGGCATGGCGTGGCGGGCGAAGTCCAGCGGCGAGAGCCGGTGATTTTTGCTAGATCAGCCCGCGGCTGATCAAACATTCCTGTACGGCGCGTTCGCCCATATCGATGGCGGTATTGGTGAAGGCCGAGGCCGACGCATCGGCATTGGCGATGGCCATGCGGCCAAAGCTCTGCCGGCCCAATATGTGCGGCCGCTGTTCATCGGGCACATCCGGATCGCCCAGCGTGTCATAGGTGTAGCTGTAGCCATGCGGCCAGCGGTTGACGGTGATGCCGGCAATGTCGCGCGCCGCCTCGAAGCCGGCGCTGCCCAGCATGCGCTGCAACTGGCTCCTGATCTCGCGTTCGATGGTGGTGTAATCGGTGGCCAGCATGTCGGCGCGGCCGATGCGGTTCTGTTCCTTGCGGGGCAGGCCCGGGCTGTTGGGGTTGCGCACCATGTGCAGCACCACGGGCTCATCCGGGCTCTGCGCGCTCTTATAACCACCAATCGCCATCGGCGTGTCGAGCGCGGTGGTGGTGTGATAGCCGTTGGGCGCGTGGATGGCCTTGATGCCCAGCTTTGCCCACGCCCGCCAGTCACGCAGCAGCACGTTGGTGTATTGCATCGGCACTTTCGACGGATAGAGCAGCGCCGCTTTCTGCGCCTGCGGCAGGCTGGGCACGATGAAGGGGATGATGTTGTTGAAACAGGCGAGGATCACGTTGGCCGCCGTGACCGCGACGCGCTTGCCATCCTTCACATACACCACGCGCGCCGCCTTTTCGGTGCTGCGCGTCACCGGCCCCAGATGTTCGGCGCGGATCACCATGCTGTTCAGCCGGATGCGCACCGGGTTCTTCGCATTGTCGAGCGCGGCATAATTGGCCGGCGCCAACACCACGCTTTCCTGATCGAGCTTGCCCGGGAACACGCCCGGCACCAGCGCCGACACCAGCAGCCGCGCCACCGAGGCATTGCCATCGGGCCAGTGGAAATGCTGGGCTTCGGCGTGAATCTGGCCGGGCAGGGTCATCCCGGCAAAGCCCGGCGCGCGCTTGCTCAAGGCGGCTTCCCAGGCCGGCAGCGTGTCCACCCGCTTGTTGTTGCGATAGCCCTGACCGGTGAAGAAGGGGAGGCTTTCGGGCAGCATGCCGGCCTGTTTCAGCAGATAATCCTGATAGCTCATGGCTTTCAGCGCCGCCGCCTTTGCCTCTGGGTCGAGGCTGGGCAGATGATCCTTCACCTCGGTGTGCAGGCGCGTCAGGTCAGCGCGGACGGCGGGCGACAGCGGGGCTTCGGCGAAGAACTGCGCCCACGGCTTCTTGCCCGTGCCGGTGACCAGGCGGTCGCTAAGGAAATGCTCCCGGTCGAAGAAAGTGGCGTTGACCAGCCCGGCATAGGCCTTGGTCTCGAACCGTTCGTAGCTGGTGAGATCGACGCCCAGATCGGCCAGCAGCTTTTTCGACGTGAAGCTGTAGGGGAAGGGCGATTCAATGCTCATCGTGCCGCCATAGGCAAGGATGGTGCGGCCGCCGTAGTGGAACTCATTGCGCTTGGCGTGGCCGCCGAAATCATCGTGATTGTCGAGGATCAGGATCTTGCGATCGTCGCCCAGGGCCTGGCGGTAGAAATGGGCCGCCGACAGTCCGGAAATGCCGCCGCCCACGATCACCAGATCATAATGTTCGCCGCTGTCATCCGCCGGAACCGCGCCGCCAAAGCTGCCGTCGCGGGCCATGTGGGCGGTTTCGAAGCTGCCTGGATATTGCCCGCGCAGGCCGGTCTTCAACGGCGGGTATTCGGCAGAGCTTTCTGCCGCCCATGCCGGCAAGGACAGGCCAGACGCCGCGACACCAACCGCCACGCC
>NZ_JAUMBI010000276.1:0-8847 GCF_032115815.1 Sandarakinorhabdus sp. | reverse complement strand
CAACGATCAGGCGCCCCAATCCCCCGCCAAGGCGGCCGGGATCATCTCGGAATGGTGGCCGGCATCATGTCGGAATCCCGGCCGGCTTCATCTCGGAACAAGGGCCGGGATGATCTCGGAATCTGCAGGTTGAGGTTGTTCACGCCGGTGGTGGGGCCATATTCATAGGTGGTGCGCACCTCATCATTGGCGGCAGCACAGGCCGAGCCCGTCCACTGGCTGGTCTTGCACATGCTTTTGGCCGTCAGCACCCAGATTGGCGGTCCCGATGCAACAACACCACCGCCTGCTGCCAGGATATGGGGCTGCCGTTGCGCGTAAGTGTAGCGGGTCTGCGGACGGACACCGCCGGGCAGCGGCGCCGGCCCGGTTTCGCTAAGGATGCCGCCATGAACAGCCGAATAGACATAATCGGTTTGATTGCCCTTGGCGTCGATCTGGGCAACCGCCTTGCCGCAACGCTTGTCATCAGCAGGACCAACGCCGCAACCCATGGCATAATATTGGCCATAATAGCCGACACCGCCCCAATCGGGAAGGAAGCTCTGGCTGACAATGGTCGAGCCCGCTGGGATGTTCAGCGTGCCCGCATTCACGCAGCAGATCGCCAGCTCTGTGTCGGTCGGCAAGAAGGCCCCACCTGTGGTGAGGGTCAACGCAGCAATGTTGGTTGATCGTGGCAGCGTCGCCCGCCGAGTCATGTCGCCGCGCAGATTATACTCGAGATACTCAACATCGCCTGCCGCGCTGGTGATCAACGTCGGCAATGTCCCGCGATAGTCGATCGTGGCAATCGAAAAACTGCCAGTTGTTGACAACGTATAGGTCGCTACCGCGTAGCGATAGGCATAACTTCCCGCAGAGCCCACATAATCCACCAGAAGGCCGCGATCATAGCGTGTCTCAGCGAGTTCCGCGTTGCCCTGCATATAGGAGAAGGTCCAGCGCGGGCGCCCGGCGACGATCGGCAGATCAGCGGGGTCTTCACCGTTGTCAAATTGGTACGTCCAGGTACCGCCAGTGGCAGTGGTCTGCTGGGTGACCTGATCGGGCTCGGTCAGGATGACGCCGCCAAATTGATTGCTGACCTCGCATGTGGTGCTGTTGCGATAGGAGATACAGGAGGGCCAGGTCGGCCCGGGCGTTACCAAGCAGGCGCACATAGCAATCGGGATCGCGGGCATCGCCGCAAAGCAGCAGGTGCCGGCCCAGTTGCCAAAGCTCGCCGCGGCGCGTGACCGGATGCTCAGGCAGCTGCGGGACACGATCATCCCGGCTGGTACCGCCGCTCGGCTTTGCCTCGGCAGCGGCATCGAGGGTGAAATCGATCTCGGCCAGGCTGAACCCGGTCAGGGTCACATCGAAATCAAGATCGATCAGCCCTTGCAGCTCGATGCTCAGGATCTCGCTGTCCCAGCCGGCGTTGAGCGCGAGCTTGTTGTCGGCGAGGACATAGGCGCGGCGTTCCGCAGCCGACAGGTGCGACAGCGCAATGGTGGGGACGGTCTGCATCCCTAGCAGCGCCGCCGCCCGCACCCGGCCATGGCCCGCGACGATCTCGCCATCGTCCGAGACCAGCACCGGATTGGTGAATCCGAACCGCTCGATGCTGCGCGCGATCTGCTGCACCTGCTTCTTGCTGTGGGTGCGCGCGTTCCTGGGGAACGGGCGCAAGGCACTCAAGGGCTGGTAGACGATCTCAGGCATGGCCCACCTCCTCGCCTTCAGCCTTACCTGAATCCGTCGGCTCAGTACATATCATGAACACTTTGAACGTTATTCGCGGTTGGCAGCTTTCAACCCATTTAGGCATTTTCTGACTCCCTATGGCGCTCGCGTGTCCTGGAATGCCCGTGGTCTGACCCACATCCGGCGCCTCAACACTCAATAATGACTCGTTGAGTTGCGGAGCACCGAATTTGAAACCCACGAATAGGGTTTTGGAACCCATCTAAGGGCGTTTGTGTCCCACGAAGGGTGCCAACAAGGCGGAATACGGGGCTCCTGCAGTGCAAAAGCGGGCCAAATGGGCCGAAATTGCCTGCTCGGGAGGGAGGAATTCCCTGATATGCGGAATCAAATTCCCTGTTATTGCAGCAGGGAATCGGGCCCAATGAGCGGCTGATTGCTACGCTAATCCACGGAGAGTATTACGTTTATTGGCTCGGAACGACCACCGGCAGGCCGCGATTGGCGCGCAAAAAACTTCAATAACAGGGAATATCAGGGAAAGAGCAAAGACCTTCGGACTGCGTCGCGCACCACATCCTTCATGGATGAACCCGAAACCGGGGCCCCAGAACGATTTCCTTATCGTCCCGGGTTCACTATGGCCCGCGGAAACAGACTGTCAGGCGCACTGCGGCGGCATCCTCGGTGGCAGCGGCCCACCGCTGGCCCAGTCGAGCAATTCCACCATGTGGACGATATGCAGTTCTGAACCGCCAATCTGACCGATGCAGCCGATGTTGCTGCTCGCCACGATATGGGCGCCGGTGGCGGCCAGGGCGTCCTGCTTGCGGGCCTTCAGTGTGGCCGACATTTCGGGCTGCAGGATCGCATAACTGCCGGCCGATCCGCAGCAGACATGGGCTTCGGCCGGATCGCGCACATCAAAGCCGGCATTCACCAGTAATTGGCGCGGAGCAGCCTTCACCTGCTGGCCGTGCTGCAGGGAACAGGCGCTGTGCCAGGCCACGGGCAAGCCCGGCGCGATTTGCGACGGCAGCGACGGCAGCAGCGCCAGATACTCGGAAATGTCGCGCGCTTGGGCTGCAACGGCGGCGGCGCGGGCGGCCATGGCAGGATCATCGGCAAACAGCGCCGCATAATCCTTGATCACTGTGCCGCAACCCGATGCGGTGATGATGATGGCATCAACAGCGCCTGCCGCTTCCCAAGCTTCGATGTTGGCGCGAGCATGGGCGGCAGCGGCGGCCTCGCGGCCGAGATGATGATCGATCGCACCGCAGCAGGATGATTGGCGGGTGATCACCACTTCTACCCCGTGGCGGGCAAGCAGGCGCAGCGCGGCATCATCGATGGCCGGGCGCAACACCGGCTGCACACAGCCCAGGTGCAGGATCACCCGGCCGCTGCGGGCACCCACAGGCGGCAGCGGCGCCCGGCGCTCGGCCAGGCCCGGTGCCGGCACAGCATCCGGAACCATCGCCAGCATGGCTGCCAGACGGGCGGGCAACAGGGGCGCCAGGTCGCGCACCAGCCGGCCAGCGCGCAGCAACGCGCGGAACAGGCCGCGCCGGGTGAGCACCGCCGGCAGCAGGGCACGCAGCAGCCGATCGGGCAACGGCCGGCGATGGTTGCTTTCGATATGGGCGCGGGCGGCATCAACCAGATGCATGTAATCCACCCCCGACGGGCAGGTGGTGGTGCACGACAGGCACGACAGGCAGCGGTCGATATGGTGCACGGCGCGCGGCGATGGGGCCGTGGCCGGGTTGGCCAGCATGTCCTTCATCAGCCAGATGCGGCCGCGCGGACTGTCCAGCTCATCGCCAGTGACGAGATAGGTCGGGCAGGTGGCGGTGCAGAAGCCGCAGTGCACGCATTTGCGAATGCGGTCCTGCGCAGCGGCGACATCGATGCTGCTCATGCGGCGCCGCCCGGTGCAGCGGCGGGGGAGAGAATGCCGGCCGGATCGAACTGCGCCTTCACCCGCGCTGACAGGGCCGCCAGACCCGGCTCCAGTGGCGCACGGGCCGGGATGGGCGAGGCCGGCCCGCGCAGCCGTTCGGCGTGGCCGTCGCGCCCGGCGGCTTGCGCCACAATCGCATGCAGATCGAGATCGGCGGCCCCAGCCGGCAGCAGCACCCAAGCCAGCGCACCTGCCCAATCCAGCCGCAGGCGCGCATCAGGCGGCAGCAAGGCCGCCAATGCCGGCGCACGGCTGGCCGGCAGCGGACAGCGCCAGATGATGTCGTCGGCTTGCACATGGCCATAAAGTCTGGTGATCGCCGTCCAAAGCCCGCGGCTGGCGTCGCCCTCGATCAGCCTGCCGGCGGGCAGCCTGGCGCGGGCGGCATCCACCAACGCCGGCAGGACGGCCGGGCTGGATTCGATGCGCAACTGCACCTCGCCAGCACTCCACGCCGCGCCCGTGATACCCCCATCGATCATCAGCGCGTCGGCCATGATGCGCACCGCTTTGGCCGCCGTGTCGACGGTCAGCAGCAATGTCGCCTGCGCCGGGGCCAGCGGCAGCACCTTCAGGGTGATCTGCGTCAACACCGCCAGCGTGCCGCGCGAACCCGTGAGCAGTCGTGGCAGATCGAAACCCGTCACGTTCTTGAGCACCTTGCCGCCCGCCGTGAAGATCTCGCCGCGCCCGGTCACGCCCGACAGGCCGAGTACATGATCGCGGCATGCCCCGGCAAAGGGCCGACGCGGGCCTGAAAGCCCGCTCGCCACCGCGCCGCCGATGGTGCCGTGGCCCAGGCCCCAGATGGCATCGGGCGAAGGCGGCTCGAACGCCAGACACTGGCCGGATTGGGCCAACAGCTTTTCGACATGATCGAGCGGCGTCGATGCCGGCAGGGTGAGCAGCAATTCGCCCGGATCATGATCGATGCTGCCGCCAAGGCCGGTCAGATCCAGGTCCGCGTCTGCGGCGCCAGGGCCGATGCCGGGCCGGCTGCCGGTGCCGGACACGGCCAACGACCGCCCATGCGCCGCCGCATCGCGGATCATCTCGGCCAGTTCCTCAATCGTGGCAGGACGATAAGCCATCAGAATCTAGGGAGTTCGGGGAACGGCAGCTGCCCACCGTGGACGTGCATGGCGTTCATTTCGGCACAGCGCGACAAGGTGGGGAACAATTTGCCGGGATTGAGCAGGCCATGCGCATCAAAGGCGCATTTCAGCCGGCTCTGCACCTCAAGATCGGTGGCGCTGAACTGGTGTTCCATCAGATCGCGTTTCTCGACACCCACGCCATGTTCGCCGGTCAGCACGCCACCGGCATCAACGCAGGCCATCAATATTTCGGCGCCGGCCGCCTCTGCGGCCTCGGTCTGGCCCGGCACGGAGGCATCATACATCACCAGCGGATGCAGATTGCCGTCGCCAGCGTGGAAGACATTGGCGACCCCCAGGCCATGGCGGGCAACGATGGCGCTGATCTCGCCCAGCACCGCACCAAGCTGGCGGCGCGGGATGGTGCCATCAACGCAATAATAATCCGACGCGATACGGCCGACGGCGGGAAACGCCGCCTTTCGCCCGGCCCAAAACAGCAGACGCTGCGCCTCATCGGTGGAGGCGCGCAGATGCGTGCAGTTATGCGCATTCGCAATGGCGGTGATGCGCGCAAGCTGGTCATCCACCTCGGCCGCGCTACCATCGGCCTCGGCAATCATCAGCGCTTCGACATCGGTGGGGTAACCGGCGTTCACAAAATCCTCGGCGGCGCGGATGGCCGGTGCGTCCATCATCTCGAGCCCCGCCGGGATGATGCCGGCGGCAATGATGGCCGCCACGCAATCGCTGGCATCGGTAACGGAAGGGAAGCCCAGCAGCAACGCGCGGCTCGTGGCCGGCTTGGGCAGGATACGCACCGTGGCTTCGGTGACGACGCCCAAAAGCCCTTCCGAACCGCACACCAGCCCGAGCAGATCATAGCCGGCCTGCTCCTGCCCCGGGCCGCCCAGTCGCAGCACCGTGCCGTCCATCAGCACCAGTTCCACCCCCAGCAGATTGGGGCTGGTGGTGCCATATTTAAGGCAATGCACCCCGCCGGCATTTTCCGCGACATTGCCGCCGATCGAGCAGGCAATCTGGCTTGACGGATCGGGCGCGTAGTAAAAGCCCTTGTGGGCAATGGCCTGGGAGACGGCGAGATTGGTGACACCCGGCTGCACCACGGCGCAGCGATTGTCGTAATCCACGCTCAGGATGCGGTTGAAGCGCGCCATGCCCAGCACGATGCCATCGGCCAGCGGCAGCGCCCCGCCCGAAAGCGACGTACCCGAACCGCGCGCCACCACCTTCACGCCATTGGCATGGCACCAGGCCAGCACGTGGCTTACCTGTTCGGTCGTGCGCGGCAACACCACGGCCAGAGGGCTCTGCCGGTACATCACCAGCCCATCGCTGCCATAGGGCGACACGCCTGCCGCATCGGCGATCACCCCATCCGGCACGATGGCGCCAAGCGCGGCGGCAATCTGGGCCTGCCGGGCCATGACAGCAGCGTCGGGTTCTGGCATCTTCATGCGATCATCCTAGGCTGCGACGGGTCTGCTTTTGCAGTATGGCATCATCGTCTAGATAGAGTTCCATGGCGGCGCAAGGCAGCCGGCGGCGCCTGCGTTCGCAGCACTGGTTCGCGACACCTGGCTTGCTGATGATACTGGTGCCGCTGCCATGAAGCAGGCAATGTGCACGCCCATGACCCTGATCGCCGCCCCATCACTGGCCCCCACCGCCAGCATGACGCCATTCGGCACCAACGCCCAAGGCGAAACCGTTGACGCCATCACCCTGGCCAACAAGGCCGGCATGAAGGTGGTGATCCTCACCCGGGGCGGCGCCCTGGCCGAAGTGTCCGTGCCTGATCGGCAGGGGCGGCTCGCCAACATGGTGCTCACCCGGCCAGATTTTGCTGCCTGGGATCGCGGCGGTTCGTTCAACACGCTGATCGGCCGCTTTGCCAACCGCATTACCGGCGGCGGCTTCAGCATTGATGGTGAGCGTTTTGCCCTGCCGGCCAACCCGGAAACCGGCATCACCAGCCATGGCGGGCAAAGCCAGTCCGGCGGGGGCTGGGGCACAAAGCTGTGGGCGCCGCGCCTGTTCCACAGTGACAAGGGCGCCGGCGTCGAACTGCAACTTGCAAGCCCCGATGGCGACAACGGCTTTCCCGGCACGGTGCGCATTTCGGCCACCTACACACTCACCGATGCCGGCGAGTTGCGGCTGGACTGGCGGGCGACCACCACCAGGCCGACGCACATCAACGTCACCAGCCATGCCTATTTCACGCTGGCCGGCCATGGCGGCGGGACGGTAGACAGCCTGGCGCTGCGCCTGTTCGCCAGCCACTACACACCGGTTGATGCCAGGATGATCCCCACCGGCGAAATCGCGCCCGTGGCCGGCACGCCCTTTGATTTCCGGGAGGGCCGCCCAATCGGCCCGGCACTGCGCAGCAATCACCCGCAGATCCTGCTGGCGCGCGGCCTTGATCACAATCTGGTGATCGACGGCACCGCTGGCACGCTGCGCCCCGCTGCAGAACTGATCGATCCCGCGTCTGGTCGGCGGTTGCTGGTGTCCACCACCGAACCCGGCCTGCAGGTCTATACCGCCAATGCTTTCAACGGCAGCCAGCCCGCCGGTGATGGCCTGCTGCTGCGGCAGGGCGACGGCATTGCCCTTGAAACCCAGCATTATCCCGACAGTCCCAACCAGCCGTCGTTCCCCTCCACCCTGCTGCGCCCGGGCGAGGTCTTCACCTCCACCACCGTCTATGCCTTTGGCGTGGTGAAATGAACCGGCGCACCGCTGCCCTGCCCGCGGTTTGAAGCGCTATTCCACGGTGAGCACCACCGGATCGGCGAGCGGCGCCAATCGGCCGGCGTCGACGCCTTGCGCGGCCACCTTGCGGCCGGCGGCATCGCTCACCGGCTTGCCGTCCTTGTCCACCAGCGTGGCAGCCAGGCCCATGCGATCAAGCAGGGCAAGCGCGTCCGGCGCCGGTTTGCCGATCAGCGCCGGCATCGGGCGGGCATCGTCCAATGCGGAGGGCGGCGGCACCGGCACGATGCGGAAGGTGAGCTTGGCGGCCGCTGTCGCCTGAAAGCCGAAGCGCTGCTGAAAGCCGGCATCCACCGGCGTCACATACGTGCGGCCCTTGCCGATGGCGCCAGGAATGCGCGTCGTGCCGGCGCTGCCATCGGCGCTGCCGGTGCCGCCGATGCGCATCGAAACCTGCACTTCGCAGGCGGTATCGGGCAGCACATAGAAGGTGGGCCGGTAACCGATCTCGCGCAGCAGGGCCATGCCGGCATCGCCCTGTTCCTCGTAAATCGCCAGCGTGGCGGCCAGCGCCGATTCATCGAGCGCACGCTGGGCTTCGGCCACGCCCTGACCCACGGCGGCAATCACCTCGCCCAGCGGCGCCGCGACGCTTTCGGCCAACAGATCGGCAACGGCGCCGCGCGGAGGATTGCTGGCCATGGTTTCACTCCTTCGGGGCGGCAAAGATCACGTGCACGCGGCCGCCGCGTGGCATGCTGGTGCCGGCAGCGGGCGTTTGCAGCATGGCTTGGCCGGGCGCTGCCCGCGCGTTCAACCCGGCCGGGCCGGTGCTGGCTTCCAGCAGCAAGCCCAGGCTGGACAGCACGGCTCGGGCGCGGCTTTCGGTCAGGAACATCAGGTCGGGCACTGTCTGCCCGCTCACCTCCGGCGGTGGCTTGTCGGGGCGGAAGCTGAATTTCAGATCAGAGAGCATGCCCGGCTGGATGGTCTTCATCGCTTCCCGATCGAGGATCTCGATCTTGCGGCCTTCATCCTGCAGCAGCGCCTTGGCATTCACCTCGATGGCACCCAACGAGAAACCACGGGATTTCAGCGCCGTCTGCGCATCATCCAGTTGCACGCCGATGGTGCTGGCAAAATCGGTGACGCGGGTGATGCTGGCCACGCCTTCGGGTGCAAGCCGATCCGGGCGCGGCGTGGCGATGATGCGATCCTTGTCGGCAATCACGCCGGTCAGGCGGCGGATTTCCGCGTCCTTCTGGTCAAGAGCGCGGGCGCTTTCGGCCAGGCGGGCTTCGCGCAGGTTGATCTGGCCGTCGCGGTCCGCCACCTCGCGCTCACGCGCCGCCA
>NZ_JAUMBI010000275.1:0-4586 GCF_032115815.1 Sandarakinorhabdus sp. | reverse complement strand
CGAGACACCCCCGGTGAACACCACGTCGGCATCGCGCAGCAGCGCCGCATCATGGTCGGCCAAGTTCGGCGGCGCGAAGGCGCCCTGTTCGCCCATCTTGTCATAGATGATCAGGTCGGCCGAAAGCTGCTGCCCGAAGGCTCGTGCCATCGGCGCATAATACCATAGGCATACCGGTGCCGATCCGGCCCGCGCCACCAGACGGGCGGCAATTTCGCTCTGGTGGGCAAGGGCATCGGCGGCGCTGGTGCCGGCCGGCAGCACCGGCTGCACGACCGTGATCCCCGCCCCGCCCGCCATTTCGCGCACCATGGCGATGCTGCCTTCGATCACCGGTTCTTCCATGTACCAGATATCGAAATCGGCCGCCGCACGCGTGAGCAGATGGTGCGGGCGCTGCACCACGATATCCCAGCGCAGATGCGACAGCACGATCAATACTGGCCGCACACCGGCAACTGCGACATCTTCACAGAACAGGGGCATCGGGATTTCCTTTGGCTTGATGAATGGACCGCGCAGCCGCCCGGTGTGAGCAGAGTACGCCTGAAAACCGCTTGGGTTCCGGCCATCAGGCGCAGCGCCCATGTGCAGACCGGCGCGTGTATATTCGCGGCCAAGTGTTCAAGCGGGCGGGAACCGGCGGCCAGCCGGCGGGTTGTTCGAGCAGGAGACAATAGCGCGGGCCCGCTGCGCCTTTGCCCCCGGTCAACCCTTAAACGCACAGGAATGTTCCCATGAGCAGCTATCCCCCCAATGGCACCACCACCGGCCAATCGACCTTTGGCCAGTCCTCGGCCGATCATTCGGATTCCAGGCGCGAGGCCAACGGTGCCGCATCAGACACCAACGGTTCGCTGATCAGCAGCGAACGGGTGACCGGCACCAGCGTGTACAACCACGACGGCGAAAAGCTGGGCAGCGTCGAAGCAATGATGATCGACAAGAAATCCGGCCAGGTTCGTTATGCCGTCATGTCGTTCGGCGGATTCCTGGGCATGGGTGAAAAATATCACCAGCTGCCGTGGGATGGTCTGTCCTACGATACCGATGAGGGCGGCTATGTCGTCAATCTCAGCCGCGAGGCGCTGGGCAGCGCACCGACCTACAGCCGCGAAGAGCTCGACAATTTCGATTACGGCAAGTCCGGCTCGATCGACGACTATTACAGCAATATCGACGGTTTCCGGAATCAGCGCCGCTGATCCACTTTACCCGTTTCGGTTCGGGTAACTGAACCGGGGCACCGTGGCGGCCAACCCCCGGGCCGCCACGGCTGTTGCCCATCCAGCCACCGGCTGCGAAAGTTCAACAACATGAGCACGGCCACATGGATCGGCAGCCTTGCCGCTATCATTTCGGTGGCCAGCTTCACCCCACAGGCTTGGAAAATCATCAAGGAGCGCCACACCGAAGGGCTGTCGGCATTCACTTATGCCCTTGCCTGCGTGGGTTTCACCCTGTGGGTCAGCTACGGCGTGCTCCGCGGCGATTGGGCGATCATCGTGCCAAACAGCATCTGCCTGCTGCTCGCCGCTTTCATCCTGTTGCTGATCCTGCTGCCGGAACAGAAAACCGAACAGGTTGCCCGCGCCGTCGATCCCGCACCCGATGCATAAAACAACAGCATCGTTGCGGAACTTGTCCCCCGACGGGGCGTTGCTGAAACTCACCCCCAGCAAAGGCTTCCCCCATGGCCAAATCCAAAACCACCGCGTCAGACGATCTCGTTGCGCTGACTGATACCAACAATCCCAGCCTCACCGCCTATCAGCCCGAATTCGCGCCAGGCACCGGCCTCAGCGAAGGCGCCTATGCCGAAGTCGCCGATGAACTGGGCAAGGTGCTGGCCGACAGCTTCCAGTTGTTCATCAAGACGCAAGGGGTGCACTGGAATGTGGCCGGCGCTGCCTTCTATGGCCTGCACAAGCTGACCGAGCAGCAATATGGCGAGATTTACGCCGCCATCGACGAGATTGCCGAACGCATCCGCGCACTCGGTCACAAGGCGCCGGCAAGCTATACCACTTATGGCCATCTCAGCTGCATCAGCGATGAAGACCGGCCAATCGACACCGGCCAGCAGGTGGCGATGCTGATGCGCGACAATGGCCTGCTTTGCCAGACCCTGCGCGACGCACTCGACATCGCCGAAGAGCATGGCGACATCGTCACCGTCGATCTGCTCACCCGCCGGCTGGGCGATCACGAGAAATATGTGTGGATGCTGCGCATGCAGATCGCCTGACAGGCTTCGGCCCTGCGGCGCGTGTCAGGGGCGCGCCGTCGGGATAGAGCAAGGCTTGAACAGTCTTATATATTACAGATACTCGTAACATCGTCGTTGCCGAATTTGTAACGGAACTTGTCACAAGCGACAGCAAGCGTCTTTCGACCTGCCAAACAGCTGCCACAAGCCATTTGGCGGTGGCCAGGCAAGTTTGCCGTGCCCCTCTTTGCCCGACAATTGCTCCTTGGCAGCTAAAGTGCTGCGAACGCCGGTGCGCTGGCCACATCGGCTGCACGCACGGGCCGACCGCCGAACAGATAAGGGTAGTGATATTCCCGCACCTCACGGTGGAAGCCGCGCACCTGCGTCTTGAAAGCCAGATCGGCCTTCACATCGCTACCGGCAAGCTGCTGCATGGCCTGTGCAACCTTCAAGGGCGGCAGCAGCCATCCCAGTCGCTGCGCCCAGGCCTCCCGGCGGGCGATGCCGGCATCACGGGCGGCGCTGTCGGCGGCAACGGCGTGATCGCCCAACTGCTGGAAAGCGAAATACCATTTCCATTCAAAAGCCGTTCCGGTGGCCGATTGGTCCCGGTAGGCCGGATAAAGCGCCACGAAACGCGCCATGGTCTCCGCCTTGGGTCGGTCCCAGCCGGCGTGCACCTCCTCGCGGTTTTCGCGCGCGATGGCGGCAGCATCAGGCAGCGGTACCGCCGCATTGATGGCCAGGTGCGCAGCGGCTGGCACCACCAGCGTGATCGCGAACCACAGCCCGGCCAGCACGGCCGCCTGCGTGGCCGATGCCGCCTGAAGCCGGGCGACAACCAGGGTGACGATCATCCAGAAGCCCAGGCTGGCGAGTACCAACATGGCGGCCGCCGCCAGCCGCACCGGTGTCGTGCCCTCGACCAGCGCGCCCACGGCCAGCGGCACCAGCAGCGCCAGCGCCACGCCGCCGGCGCGCAGCACGACCCGCGGGCTCCACAGCCGGTGCCGGGCGCGCGGCAGGCTGTCGAGCGCCGCGAGCCGCCCGGCCTCACGCTCGCCGGACCAGAGATCATGCAGCAGCGCGATCAACAAAAGCGGCGCCAGATAGAGCGTGACAAAGGCGAAATCGAAGCGGCCGGCTAGCAGCAGTTCGGGATTGGCGGCCTCGTTGTCGTTGATCTGGCCTTCCAGCGCCAGCATGCGAATGCGCATCACCGCCGGCACGGCATCGCCGCGCGTGGGTGCCAGGAAGGCCAGATCGCCGGGTGCGCGCCACACCGGGAAATTGCGGTAGTAACCAAACTCGCCGGCATCCCCCTTGGCAAAGGCGGCGATGGCCTGGGTTTCGCGGGCTTCCAGCGCCACCACACGGGCAATATCGGCGCGGGTGGCGTCAACATCGGCAAGGCCAAGCGCCACGGCAACGCTGGCCAGCGCCGCCAGCACGATCAGGCCCAACCGCGCCGGGCCGGCCAGCAGCCGCCATTCGCGCGCCAAGCCTGCGATCATGGCTGTTCCTGCCGGCCCGAGCGGATCAGTTGCCACGAGAGCAACGCGGCCCACAACAGCAGGGCCGCCAAGCCCGGCAGCATCCCGGCCATGCGATCGGCGATGCTTGGCCCGGCATGGTGGAACGGCTTCTGCTCAGCCCAGAAACGCGCCGAAACGCGGCTCTGGCGCTCGGCAATCGGATCCTTGTTGCGGGCCGCATCATCGGCGCCGCGCACCTGATATGTGTGCAGGCCATTGAGTGACTGAATGAGGCGATAGCGATGCGCTTCGGCTGCATCGAGGAAGGCGATATGGCTGGCCAGATCAGTGGCAGCACCGGCCATGCTGGCCTGGGCAAAGCCGATCGCCGGGCTGATCACGCCCACCAGCGCCAGCAGGCGGTGCTGCTGCATCTGCACGGCGGCCGTCGCGGCGGCATGGCCGGCGAACAGCTGGCTGGTCAGCCGCTCGCCTTCACTCGACAGGGCGCCACGAAAATTGAACGGCAGATCCTCCACGCGGGAAACACCGTAACGCTGCAACAGCCCGGCCTTGAACGCGGCAAAATGCGGATCATTGGGATTGTGGCTGTCGCCCAGCGCGCGCAGTTCCTGATGGATGATCAGGTCGGTCTCCGCCTTGGTGGGCAACGGATGCGCCAACGCCGCCACGCCGGCCGCCGCGCGCGGCACCAGCACCACCAGCACCGCCCAGGCCAGCACCAGCGCCATCAGCGCCGATTGCGCCGAACGGGCGCGGGCCGAAACCAGTGTGATGCCCAACACCCACAGGCCCAGCCACAGCAGCGCCGCCAACGCCATCAGCGCCGCGATGCCGGCTTCGGCAGGCGATTGCGCTGCCGCCCATCCCAGCGCCGC
>NZ_JAUMBI010000274.1:0-21062 GCF_032115815.1 Sandarakinorhabdus sp. | reverse complement strand
GCCAGCATGTGGGACAGCTTGATATCGGGATATTCGGCATCGCGCAGCGCCTGCACATCCTCGCGCCACATCAGCCCGGCTTCCATCACATTGCCCTTTTCCGCCGAGCAGACCTCGCCCTTGCGGGCGCGGGCCAGTTCAAAGGCGATCCGGGCGACACGGTGGATTTCGCTGGTGGTGTAAACGTGCGTGTTGACGCCGCGGCGCTGGCCATCGGCCAGGGTTTCGACGCCGCGCGGTTCGCCGAAATAGACGCCGCCGGTCAATTCGCGGACGAACAGGAGATCGAGGCCATCGACAAACACCCGCTTCAGCGAGGAGGCGTCGGCCAGCGCCGAAAAGCAGCGCGCCGGGCGAAGATTGGCATAGACATTCATGCCTGCCCGCAGGCCCAGCAACCCGGCTTCGGGGCGCTTGTCATACGGCTGGCCGGCCCATTGCGGTCCGCCCACTGCACCCATCAGAACGGCATCGGCCGCCTTGGCGCGGGCCAGCGTCTCGTCAGTGAGGGGGACGCCGTGGGCATCGATGCTGGCACCGCCGAACGGCGCTTCTTCCACGCTGAGGGCAAGCCCGCCCGTGATAAGCCGCCCGGCCACACGGCGGGCAACAGCGGTAACTTCGGGGCCAATGCCGTCCCCGGGCAGGAGCAAAAGGGTCTTGGTCATTCCCAGCCCTTACCGATAACCCGCAGCGCTGCCAACCGGGTCGAATGGCGGGGCTGAATCAGGGCGCGCGGTGGGCTGCCCCGGCGATCCACGGCCGTTCGGCGGCAAGGCGGGCTTCATGGGTCGTGATGGCGCTGCCCATGCCCAGAGTCAGGCCGATCTCGTCCTGGCCGCTGATCAGGCATTGCTTGCGGAAGGGGTCCATCGCGAATTCGAACCGGTCCTGGAATGGCGTCGTCACCACCTGGTTCTCCAGATCGACCGTAATGGGCTGGCCGTCCTGCGCCACCGCCATCAGCCGGTCCACCGCGTCTTGCGGCAGCGTGACGAGCAACAGCCCGTTCTTGAAGGCGTTGCCGGCAAAGATGTCGGCAAAGCCCGACGAGATGACGACGCGAATGCCCAGATCACCCAGCGCCCATGGCGCGTGCTCGCGGCTGGATCCGCAGCCAAAATTATGCCCGGCGATCAGGATCGGCGCGCCGGCGTGATTGTCGAACACATTGTCCGGATTTTCGCGCAGCGCGGCAAAGGCGCCCTTGCCCAGGCCAGCACGGCTGATGGTTTTCAGGAAGCGGGCCGGGATGATGACATCGGTATCGATGTTGGCGGCGCCAAACGGAATGGCCTGGCCGGAAAGTGTGGTGAAGGGCTGCATGAAGTGGCCTCATGTCGGAAAGACGCGGGCGACCCCATGGCACAGGCCGGCAATGGAATCCACCGCTGGCCCGCTTCGAAAGAGGGTAGCTTATGCCGCGACGGTCTTGCGGCTGCTGCGCCGGCGCAGGGCCGTGCCCACCACGCCAAGGCCGCCCAGCAGCATCGCCCAGCTCGCCGGTTCCGGAATGGCGCCGGAGTTCAAGCTGTACTCCACCACGTATCCACCGCTGGAGAAGGTGGAAAAGATATCGTTCCAGTTGCCGGTGTTGGCCTTGAAGTGGAGATAGTCCTCGGCACCAACATTGTTGGGTTCACCGGCGTTCCAGTTGGAAAAGCCAACCGGACCGCCACCAAAAACGAAGAACGTCTGCCCGGCTTCCGGACCGGCCGCCCACTTCCAGGTGCCTTCGGCGTCCTCGTCGGTGCCGGCGGCCCACACGAAGGTCGCGCTGCCGGTGAGGGTCTTGAGGAAATCATCTTCGCCCTGGGACGTGATGGTGACGAGGTGCGCCGTGTAGCCGGCAATCGGCGTGGCGGCGGCAGCGGCGGCCAATGCGCCCTGCCACGACAGGTTCATGGCCACGAATTCATAGAGGTGGCCATTGCCGGAAAACTGGGTCACGGCGGCCGACGGAGCGGCAAGCAGGCCAAGCGCCGAGGCGGCAATGAGAGCGGACTTCTTGAGCAGCACGAAAAATTCCCCCTGAATTGAGGGCTTTCTGCCACGAGATGGTTACGAACCAATTAACCACCAAAAATGGAGGTTTTCGCGTCGTCACCTGCGCTCTCGCCCCGCCGCCGCCATGCTGCTAGCGTTGCCCCCATGACGCAGCAGCATCTTTATCTGGTCGACGGCTCCAGCTTCATCTTCCGCGCCTATCACCGGTTGCCGCCGCTGACAGACCCGCAAGGCACACCGGTGGGCGCCGTCTATGGCTTCACGGCGATGCTGTGGAAGCTGATTGCGGAATTGAACAAGGCGGAGGCACCCACCCATCTGGCCGTGGTGCTCGATGCCGGCAGCCACACGTTCCGCAACGACATGTATGATGGCTACAAGGCCAACCGCCCGCCGGCACCCGAAGACCTGATCCCGCAATTCCCGCTGATCCGCGATGCGGTGCGGGCCTTTTCGGTGCCCTGCTTCGAACAGGCCGGGGTGGAGGCGGACGACATCATTGCCAGCTATGCGGTGGCCGCCCGCGCCGCCGGTATGAACGTGACCATCGTATCGTCCGACAAGGATCTGATGCAGCTGGTCGAACCCGGCATCAACATGCTCGACACGATGAAGAACCAGACCATCAACCGCGCTGAGGTGATCGAGAAATTCGGCGTGCCGCCCGAGCAAGTGGGCGAGGTGCTGGCGCTGATGGGCGACACCGCCGACAATATTCCGGGCGTGAAGGGTGTGGGACCGAAAACCGCGGCCGAGCTGATTAGCGAATATGGCAGCGTCGAAGGCGTCATTGCCAATATTGCGGCGATCAAGAAGCCCAAGCTGAAGGAGACGCTGGCCGCTTCGGTCGACATGGCGCGACTGTCCCGCGAACTGGTGCGCCTGAAAGATGATCTGCCGCTGCCAGCGCCCCTGGACGAACTGACCCTGAAGGAGCCGCCGCACGAACCGCTGGCCGCGTTCCTCAAGAAGCACGGATTCCGCGCCATGCTGGCCAAGCTGGGCAGTAGCGGTTCCAGTGGCCCGGCGCCCAATACCCACCGCCCCTCCACGGCAAGCGTGGTGGAAGACGAGGTCGCCTTCGTCCACGCCGATTACGAGACAGTGACGACATTGGACCGGCTGGACTGGTGGGTCGCGGAGATCATCAAGTTGGGTGCTGTGGCGGTCGATACCGAAACCACCGGCACCGATCAGATGCGCTGCGATCTGGTTGGCATCAGCCTGAGCGTTGCGCCGGGCAAGGCCTGCTACATCCCGATCGCCCACGGCACTGGCGACGGCATGTTTGCCGAACGGCCACCGCAGCTGGGCCTGGCTGAGACCATCGCCCGTCTGAACCCGCTGTTTGCCGATCCAGCCGTGCTGAAGATCGGCCAGAATCTGAAATATGATCTGATCGTGCTGGCCCGCCACGGCGTGCCGGTGCTGGCGCCCTATGACGACACCATGCTGCTTAGTTACGCGCTCGATGCCGGGCGCTGGAATCACGGCATGGATGATCTGTCCGCCCGCCACCTCGGCCACACGCCCATTGCCTACAAGGATGTCGCCAAGGGGCTGAAAAGCTTTGCCGAAGTCGATCTGCGCCGCGCCACCGATTATGCCGCCGAGGATGCCGATGTGACGTTCCGGCTGTGGCAGGGCTTCCGCCGCCGGCTGTGGAAGGAACAGGTGACGACCATCCACGAGACGGTGGACCGGCCGCTGCTGCCGGTGATTGCGCAGATGGAAATGGCCGGCATCAAGGTTGATCGCGCCGAACTCGCGCGCCTGTCGGCGCTGTATGAAGTCGAAATCAGCCGGCTGGAAGGCGAGATTCACGAACTCGCCGGTAGCCCCTTCACCATCGGCAGCCCCAAGCAGCTCGGCGAGATATTGTTCGACAAGATGGGCTACAAGGGCGGCAAGAAGAGCAGCAAGACCGGCGCCTGGACCACCGATGCCAGCGAGCTGGAACGGTTGGCCGAGGAGGGCGCACCCATTGCCCAGAAGGTGCTGGACTGGCGCCAGCATTCAAAGCTGAAATCCACCTATACCGACGCGCTGCAACAGCAGATCAACCCGACAACCGACCGGGTGCACACCAATTTTCACCTCGCAGCGACCTCGACCGGGCGATTGTCCTCCAACGATCCCAATCTGCAGAACATCCCGATCCGCACCGAACTGGGCCGGCGTATCCGCCACGCCTTTGTCGCGGCGCCGGGCAATGTCATCATGGCGGCGGATTACAACCAGATCGAGCTGCGGCTGGTCGCCCATATCGCCGATGTGCCGGAACTGAAGACTGTCTATGCCGCGAACGAGGATGTGCATGCGCTCACCGCCAAGGAAGTCTTTGGCCATGTTGATCGCGACACCCGCGCCCGGGCCAAGACGATCAACTTTTCCATCATCTATGGCATTTCCGCTTTTGGCCTGGCCGCCCGACTGGGCATCGATCGCAGCGAGGCGGCTCGCTACATCGAGCTTTATTTCAGCCGCTTCCCCGGCATCCGCAACTACATGGCCGAAACCATCGCGTTTGCGAAGGAAAGCGGGTTCGTGACGACGCTGTTTGGCCGCAAGTGCCATGCGCCGCTGATCCTCTCCAAGAACCAGGGCGAGCGCCAGTTCGCCGAACGCGCCGTCGTCAACGCCCGCGTGCAGGGCACGGCAGCCGACATCATTAAGCGCGCCATGGTGCAGATGCCGGGTGCGCTGCGGGAGGCCGGGCTGACCGGCACCAAGATGCTGCTGCAGGTGCATGACGAACTGGTATTCGAAGTGCCGGAAGCCGAGATCGAGGCGGTGCAGCCAGTGATCCGCGCCGTGATGGCCAATGCGCACAAGCCGCTGGTGGACCTGTCGGTGCCGTTGGGCGTCGAAATCGGCCATGGCGCTTCGTGGGGGGATGCGCACTGATCAGAATGTCGGGTGATTATCGAGGGGCAGCCTCAGCCCGCCGCCAACCCCTTCGCCCGCAGCCAGTCCAGCATCGCCGTGTTCACCGGCACCGGCGCTTCCTGTTGCACCCAATGTGACACGCCCGGGAAGCGCACCAAAGTGAAATCCCGGACGTGGGAGCCATAGCCTTCGGTCAGCTTGATATCGAGCGCCGTGTCCTCCTCGCCCCACAGCATCAGTGTCGGGACCTCGATGGGCGGGCTCTTCTCGTCAAGGATGCCCAGATTGGCGCGGTAGTAATTGATCATCGCCGTCAGCGCGCCGGGGATCAGGGCGTTCTTGCGATATTCCTCCAGCACGTGTGGCGGGAAGGCGCCCTTGTCAATCGCCATGTTCAGGAAGGCCTTGGCGATGCCATCGGCGCGGTTTTGCCGAAGCAGGAACTCCGGCAGCCACGGGATCTGGAAGAAGGCGACATACCAGCTTTTCAGCCGCTGCGGCCGATAGTGGTTGATCAGGTCGCCGAACACCGTCGGGTGCGGCACGTTCATGATGATCAGGCCATCCAGATCCACGGCCCGCCGCATCGCCACGACCCAGGCAATCACTGCGCCCCAATCATGCGCCACCAGCAATTTGCGGCGCGGTTTCAACGCTTCGAACATCCCAACCACATCATCGACGAGATGATCGATGTGATAGGCAGCTTTGCCGGCATAGGTCGGTGTTGGTCGGCTCGACTGGCCGTAGCCGCGCAAATCCGGCGCCACCGCTCGCCAGCCCTGCGCGGCGAGGAACGGCAGCTGGAAGCGCCAAGAAAAGCGCGATTCCGGAAAGCCGTGCAGGCAAAACGCCACGTCATCGCCTCCACCGGCCGCATCGCAGGCAAAGTCCAGTCCGTTGGCGTGCAAGATCATGCGTTATGGTTCAGTTTGAGCCCCGGCCGCGGCCAGCGGCATTTGGCAAGCTTGCCGGTGGTGGACAGGCAGATCCAGGCATCCATCATGTCAGCGCCGCCAAAGCAGATGTTGGTGGTGAGCAGATCGGGGAAGGGGAAGTATTCCTGCGCGCCCGTTACCGGATCGATGCTGGTGATGCCGGCGCTTTCGATCAGCGTGGCCTGTGCGATGTTGCCATTGGCCTCGATTGCCAGCGAATCGAGATAGGTCTTGCTGGCCCAGGTCGTCACGTACCGGCCGGGCACTGCCGGCAGCGGTTCGGGTGCCAACACGCCGGGGGAGACGATATCGAAGCCCAGCACTACCCGCCGACTGGTGGAGGCGGCATAGACGGTCTTCCCATCCGGGCTGAGGCCCACCCCGTTCAGATCAGGCCCATGGATCAGGCGGGTGATCTTCGAACCATCGGGCAGGGCATAGAACAGCCCGCCGGCATCAGTCGAATGATCGAAATGCTTGCCCAGATCGGTGAAGTAGAAACCGCCGTGGGCATCGAAGACGATATCGTTGGGGCCGGACAATTTGTGCCCGTCACAGCTGTCATACAGGCGGGTCACGGCGCCGGTGGTGATGTCGATCCGCTCGATGCGGCCAGTGGTGTAATCGCTGGCGGCATTGCCGGGCAGCAGGATGCCGTCCTGCTCGTACCATTCGAACCCGCCATTGTTGCAGACATAGAGCGCGCCATCCGGCCCTACCGCCATGCCGTTGGGGCCGCCGCCCGGTGTCGCCACCGTTTCGGTGCGGCCATCGGGGTGAATGCGGGTGATGCGGCCGGGGCGGATTTCCACCACCAGCACGCTGCCATCGGCCATTGCCACTGGCCCTTCCGGAAAGCCGAGCCCTTCGGCGATGATCTCGTGCGGATAGAAATCGGTCATGTGCATCCTCCCCAAGGCAGTGCAGTCATGGTGGCGCGGCTGGCGACGAAGCGCAATCATCGCAAATGGGGAGGGCTTCAGCCAATCTTAACCCAAATCGGCCCATCGTGATGGCAAAGGAGTGCACTGCCATGAGGCAAGAAACGGTGATCGGTGAAGTGGTGGGCGTCACGGCCGGTCATCTGCGCTTGCGGGTCGATATCGCCGCCGCCAACAGCCTGAAGGACAATCCCGACGTGGTGATCGCGTCGGCTGGCATGCTGGGCAGCCTGATCAAGGTGGAATCGGGCGGCCGCTGGGTGGTTGCCACCCTGCGCGGCATCACCTGGCAAGACAATGTCGCCATCGCTGAGGTTGATCTGGTGGGCGAGGCCGGCATGGCCGGTGATCGCAGCATCAAGGGCTTCGGCCGCGGGGTGGGCACCTACCCGCGCGCCGGCAGTCTGGCCTACCCGATGACCAGCGCGGAATCGGCGCGCGTCTTTTCTGGCGATGATCGCCCGCACATCCAGATTGGCGTGGTCTATCCAACCACCAGCGTGCGCGCCGCGATCTATTTCGACACGTTCCTTTCGAAGAATTTCGCCATCGTCGGCTCCACCGGTACCGGCAAATCCACCAGCACCGCGCTTATCCTGCATCGCATCATCGAAAAGGCCCCGGAAGGCCATGTCGTGATGATCGATCCCCACGGCGAATATGCCAAGGCGTTCGAGGATACCGGCATGGTGTTCAATGTCGACAATCTGGAACTGCCCTATTGGTTGCTCAACCTTGAAGAACATTGCGAGGTGTTGTTGACCAGCGAAGGCGCCGCCCGCGACATGGACCGCGATATCCTGGCGCGTTGCCTGCAGATGGCGCGGGCCAAATCGGTCTATGCGCAGGGGCTGGCGGCTGTCACCACCGATACGCCGATCCCCTATCTGCTCTCGGTTCTGGTTGACACGCTGCAATCGGAAATGGGCAAGATGTCGGAAAACCAGAATGCCACCAACTACATGCGGATCCGCAACAAGCTGGACCAGGTGATGCGCGATCCGCGCCAGCAGTTCATGTTCGATCGCAAATTCGCCCACGACAGCATGGCCGATTTCATGGCGCGCATGTTGCGGTTGCCGGTGGATGGCCGGCCTATCTCCGTCATCGATCTGTCAGGCGTGCCGACCAGCATCGTCTCGGCGGTGGTATCGGTGCTCAGCCGCATCGTCTTCGATTTTGCCGTCTGGTCGCGCGGGGAGCGGAAGCGGCCGGTGGTGCTGATCTGCGAGGAAGCCCATCGCTACATCCCCAACCGCACCATTTCCCGCACCAGCCCGGTGCGCGATGTGCTGGAACGCATCGCCAAGGAAGGCCGCAAATATGGCGTGTCGCTGGGTCTGGTCACCCAGCGCCCGTCCGATCTGGCCGAAGGAGCGCTGTCGCAGTGCGGCACCATCATCTCGCTCAGGCTCAACAACGAACGCGATCAGGATTTCGTGAAGGCGGCGCTGCCCGAAGGCGGCCGCAGTCTGCTGGAAGCCATCCCGGCGCTGCGCAACCGCGAGTGCATCATTTCCGGTGAAGGCGTGCCTGCGCCGATCCGCGTGCAGCTGGATGAACTGGAAGCGGCGAAGCGGCCAATGAGCGACGACCCGGTGTTCAGCGAACTGTGGGTGAAGACCGGCGATGACAGCGATATGCTGAACCGCGTGATCGCGCGCTGGCGGGCGAACGTGCGTTGAAGTGAGGCGGCCCCGTTTGGCCATGCAAAAAAGGCGGCCAGTTGGGGCCGCCTTCCTTGCTCATGGGCAACGCTTACGCGGCAAATTGATTCATGGTGTTGTGCGCACCGCCAGCCTTCAACGCCGCCTCCCCAGCAAAATACTCCTTGTGATCATCGCCAATGTCGGAGCCCGACATGTTCTGATGCTTCACGCAGGCGATGCCCTGACGGATCTCGGCGCGCTGCACGTTCTTCACATAGCCCAGCATACCGGCGTCGCCGAAATACTCCTTCGCCAGATTGTCGGTCGACAAGGCGGCGGTGTGATAGGTCGGCAGCGTGATCAGGTGATGGAAGATGCCAGCCTGCGCCGCAGCATCGCGCTGGAAGGTGCGGATGCGCTCATCGGCTTCGACGGCGAGTTCACTGCTGTCATAATCCACGCTCATTAGGCGGGCGCGGTCATAGGCGCTCACGTCCTTGCCGGCTTGGGCCATGGCGTCATACACCTGCTGGCGGAAATTCAGCGTCCAGTTGAAGCTGGGGCTGTTGTTGTACACCAGCTTGGCATTGGGGATGACGTCGCGGATGCGGTTCACCATGCCGGCAATCTGGCCGATGTGCGGCTTTTCGGTTTCGATCCACAGCAGATCGGCGCCGTTCTGCAGGCTGTTGATGCAATCGAGCACGCAGCGATCCTCGCCGGAACCAGCGCGGAACTGGAACAGGTTTGATGCCAGCCGTTTCGGCCGCAGCAACTTGCCGTTGCGGCTGATGACAACGTCGCCGTTGCCCACCTGGCCCACGTCGATTTCCTCGCAATCTAGGAAGCTGTTGTATTGGTCGCCAATGTCGCCCGGTTCACGACTGAAGGCGATCTGCTTGGTAAGGCCCGCGCCCAGGCTGTCGGTGCGGGCGACGATAATGCCGTCTTCCACACCCAGTTCCAGGAAGGCGTAACGGATGGCGCGGATCTTGGCGACAAAGTCCTCGTGCGGCACGGTCACCTTGCCATCCTGGTGGCCGCACTGCTTTTCGTCCGACACCTGATTCTCGATCTGCAGCGCACAGGCCCCGGCCTCGATCATCTTCTTGGCCAGCAGATAGGTGGCTTCCGCGTTGCCGAAACCGGCATCGATGTCGGCGATGATCGGCACCACGTGGGTCTGGAAATTGTCGATCTGGTTCTCGATTGCCTTGGCCTTCACGGCATCGCCGGCATCACGTGCAGCATCGAGATCGCGGAACAAGCCGCCCAGTTCGCGGGCATCCGCCTGGCGCAGGAAGGTGTAGAGCTCCTCGATCAGGGCCGGCACGCTGGTCTTCTCGTGCATCGACTGGTCGGGTAGCGGGCCGAACTCGCTGCGCAGCGCGGCGATCATCCAGCCCGAGAGGTAGAGGTAGCGCTTGTCGGTGGTACCGAAATGCTTCTTGATCGAGATCAGCTTTTGCTGGCCGATGAAGCCGTGCCAGCAGCCCAGCGACTGGGTGTAGCTGGCGGGATCGGCATCATAGGCTGCCATGTCACGACGCATGATCGCAGCGGTGTAGCGCGCGATGTCGAGCCCGGACTGGAACCGGTTCTGCAGGCGCATGCGGGCAACGCTTTCGGCGTTGATCGATTCCCAGCCGGGCTTGCCATTGACGGCGGCCGCGGCGGCCTGGACTTGAGATTGATAGCTCATGGCCACTCCTTTGCACTGACAACTGGCAGGGTGTGTGGGCCGCCCTGCCGGTAAAACTTGTCAACGCCCTGCGCTTGGGCTACCGCCCGGTCAACCCGATTCAGTCAAAGAATCGTGTGTAAATGTCCCGCTTTCGCTGGATTGTTCTGTGAAGTTGTAAAAATATTGACAGATTTTCCCGCCTCTGCTGCCGCTGTGGAACTGCCCGAAACCCTGGGCAGCGGCCGCAAGATTTTTGCCGGCGCGCGCGTCCGCCGCATCCGCACGAGCCGCGGACTCACACAAACGCGCATGGCCAATGATCTTGGCGTTTCAATCTCTTATCTCAACCTGATCGAGCGCGACCAGCGCCCGCTGTCGGCCAGCTTCCTGCTCAAGCTGGCGCAGAATTATGATCTCGATATCCGCAGCCTGACCGGCAATGACGAAGGCGAGCTGGTCGACGACTTGTCAAAGCTGTTCACCGATCCGCGCCTGATCGGCATCGACGTGCCGCGCAGCGAGCTGCGCGACCTGGCGGCCCGTGCGCCCGCCATCGCCCATGCGCTGTTGCGCCTGGCGGCGGCGACGCCGGCCACCGGGCCGGAGCCGCTACCGCCCGGTCCGATCGCCGCCGTCACCCTGATGATCGATGCTGCCGGCAATCATTTCGCCACGCTCGACGAAGCCGCTGAGAAGCTGGCCGACGAACTGCGCCTTTCCGGCCCCGATCTTAACGCGGCGGTGGTGGAGCGGCTGCGCGCTCGCCACGCCATCACCGTGCGCGCCCTGCCGCTGGAGGTGATGCCCACCCATCTGCGCCGGCTCGATCTTCATTCGCGCCAGCTGCAATTGTCGGAATCGCTCGACGCCGCTAGCCGGGGTTTTGCGGCTGCCGTGCAACTGGTGCTGATCGAACTAAAAGCGGAGATTGCCACGACCATCGCCGGTGCTGGCATCAGCGATCCGCTCGAGATGCGCGCGGCCACCGTCGCGATGGGCAAATATGCGGCCGCCGCCACGCTGATGCCCTATGCCCGCTTCCTCGCCGCCTGCGAAGCGACCGGCTATGACGTCGAACTGCTGCAGGCACGCTTTGGCCGCGGGCTGGAGCAGGTGGCGCACCGGCTCACCACGCTGCACCGCCCCGGCGCACGCGGTGTGCCCTTCTTCTTCCTGCGGGTGGACCGGGCCGGCACCGTGTCCAAGCGCTTTGCACCCGGCCCGTCACCGCTGCCGGTCACCGGCGGTTGTGCGCTCTGGCACGTCTATCACGCCTTTGACCGGCCGGGCGAAATCCGCCGCCAGTTGGTCGAACTGGAAGATGGCCAGCGCTTCCTCACGCTCGCACGCACCATCCGCACCGCCGCCCTGCCCTGGGGGGTGCCGCGCCCGGGCTTTGCCATCGGCATCGGCTGCGACGTTGCCCATGCGTCATCATTGTCGTGGAACGCCGGCGTCGAACTCAATGGCCCGTCCACACCGATCGGCCCTGGCTGCGCCGCCTGCCACCGTGCCGCCTGCCGCCAGCGCGGCGCGCCCCCGGCCGGCGCCCATCTCGCCTTCGACGAGCGCCAGCGCGTGCTCACCCCCTTCCGCTTTACCGATGAATGAAAGGCTTTTCATGACCAGCAATCCCGCCCTGCAGGGTGTCGAGATAAAGGGTGCGATGCAGCCCGGTTACGAAACCATCCTCACCCCCGAGGCGCTGGCCTTCGTCGCCCAACTGCACCGCATGTACAATCCGACCCGGCTGGCCCTGCTGCGCGCCCGCGATCAACGGCAGGCGTGGATCAACGAGGAAGGCTTCATCGGCTTTGCACCCGAATACTCGTCGATCCGTGATGATCGCAGCTGGCAGGTGCGCCCCGCCCCGGCCGATCTGGCCGATCGCCGCGTCGAGATCACCGGGCCGTGCGACCGCAAGATGGTGATCAACGCGCTCAACAGCGGCGCGCAATGCTTCATGGCCTGCCTGGAAGACGCTTCCGCACCGACGTGGGACGTGATGGTGCAGGGGCAGGTGAACCTGCGTGATGCCGCCGCCGGCACGATCAGCCTTGAGGACAAGGGAAAGACCTACAAGCTGAACGACAAGACCGCCGTCCTCATCTGCCGCCCGCGTGGCTGGCATCTCGATGAAGCGCACATGATCGTCGATGGCGAGCGCGTGGCGGGCGCCATCTTCGATTTCGGCCTGTATTTCTTCCACAATGCCAAGGCATTGCTGGCCAAGGGCAGCGGCCCCTATTTCTATCTGCCCAAGCTGGAGCACAGCTTGGAAGCCCGGCTGTGGAACAATGTCTTCATCACCGCGCAGTCGATGCTGAATCTGCCGATGGGCACAATCCGCGCCACCGTGCTGATCGAGACGTTGCCCGGCGCGTTCATGGCGGAAGAGATCCTGTATGAACTCAAGGATCACATCACCGCCCTGAACTGCGGCCGTTGGGATTATATCTTCAGCTATATCAAGACGTTCCAGGCTGACGCGACGAAACTGCTGCCCGATCGCGCCGCCGTTACCATGAAAGTGCCGTTCATGGCCGCCTATGCCGCGCACGTGGTGCGGGTGTGCCACCGCCGCGGCGCCCACGCCATGGGCGGCATGAGCGCCTTCATCCCGGTGAAGGATGATGAGGCCGCCAACGAAGCCGCGTTCGCGGCCGTGCGCGCCGACAAGGAACGGGAAGCGACGTTGGGCCACGATGGCACCTGGGTCGCCCACCCCGGCCTGGTGGGCGTGGCGCGCGAAGTGTTCGACCGACTGATGCCGACGCCGAACCAGTTGCAGGTGATCCCGGCCGGTGAGGCGACGCTGGCGGATCTGGTGACGCCGCCCGAGGGCCCGCGCACGCTGGCGGGGCTCACCAACAACATCAATGTCGGCATTGGCTATGTCGCCGCATGGTTGCGCGGCCAGGGCGCGGTGCCGCTTCACAATCTGATGGAAGACGCCGCCACCGCCGAAATCAGCCGCACCCAGCTGTGGCAATGGCGCAAGGCAGGCGCGATGCTGGACAGCGGCGAAGCGGTGGATGCCGCCCTCATCACCCGCGTCACCGAACAGCAACTCGCCGTCTACAAGGCCCAGGTGGGGGACAATTTCTTTGCCGCCGGCAAATACAAGGAAGCCGCCGAGCTGTTCCGCACGTTGGTGCTGGCCGACCGGCTGGAGCCGTTCCTGACCAGCCCGGCGTATGAGTTTTACTTCGCGAAATGAGTGACGCAGGCCCCTCCCGACCAGGAGGGGCCACAGCGCCTATTGCTCGCGCATGCCACCCTTTGGTGCCGGCACGCCCAATTCGGCGACCATCGCCGGCGTCACCTTGTCTTTGTATTTGTTGCCGAAATTGCTGCGAACATAGTTGATCACGTCGGAAATCTGCTGATCGGTCAGCGCACCGCGGAACCAGGGCATGGCGTTCTTGCCGCCGGTCACTACCATGATCGGATAGCCGGCTGCTTCCAGCGTGGCATTCTTCGCCAGCGCCGGAATCTTGCCGGCGCCTTCGCCGCCCAGCGCGTTGGCCATATGGCAGGCTTGGCAGATATTCTGATAAACCTCGGCTCCCGGATGCGGGGCGGGCGGGGCCTTGGCCGGCTTCTGGGCCAGTGCCGGGTTGGCGATCAGGGCTGCGGCAGCAAACAGGATGGTACGCATTCTCAGGCCTCCAGCGCGCGGCTGTGCAGGCGGGTTACGGCATCCAGCGACGACAGGATCGCGCCTTCCATCCAGCAACCCACATACGACGCATGTTCGCCGGCCAGCACCAGCCGGTTATCGACGGCAACCAGCGTCTGATAATGTTCCTTGCGGGTGTCCTCGTTCCACTGCGCGCAGCAGCCCAGGGTGAAGGGTACCCGGCTCCAGGCCACGGTGGCGCCGCCGATGAACTCTTCCTTGTAACGGCCGGGATGGAACACACTGCCCTGTTCGAGCGCGCGCTGGATGCGCTCTTCGGGCGTCATGCCGGCAAATTTGTAGCTGGCCGGGCCGAAGGTATAGGCGCCCAGGATCACCGCCGGGCCATCGCTGTGTAGCTTGCCCGACGGATAGGAGATCATGCTGATCTCGCGGTCGGTGAAGCTGATACCGCCGTAAATGGCCTCTTCCTCTTCCCAGAAGCGGCGCTTGAATTCGAGGCCGACCTTCACGGAGTTGGAATAGGGAATGGCGTGGATGGCGGCATCGAGGCCGGGCGAGCAATCGACGTCGATCTGGCTGAGCACCGACAGCGGGATGGTGCAGACGCAATAATCGGCTTCGGTGGTGCTGGTGATACCGGTGCCGGTATCGGTGTGGCTCACCGTCACCTTGCCACCCTGCTGGCTGATGCTGGTGACCTTCTGGTTGTACCGAATCTTGCCTTCCACCTGCTTGGCAAAGCCGCGACCGATCATGCCCATGCCGCCCACCGGCTGGAACATCGCATGCTGGTGATCGATGTTCATGTGCTGGGCAACGGTGCGCCAGATGCCGGAATCAAGTATATCCTTGAAGGCATGGGGATCAGACGGGATTGGTTCGCCCAGCACGCCGCCGCCCTGCGCGCGTTCAAAACCGCGCCGGCGCGACGATCGGTAGTTCTTGGAATATTTGAAATTCTGATCCAGCGCGCCCCATTCGCGCAGCGCGATGCGCAGGCGATCGGCGTCTTCTTTCGTCATCACTGAATCAAGGCCGCGATTGTCGATGGCCTTGGCCAAAAGTTCGGCAACATTGCCATCCCAATCGGCATGCAGCTCACGATACCGCATCGGCTTGCCCCCAAACGCCTTGGACGACTGCACCAGTGCCTGTTGGTTCATCTGGATGAACGGCTCCAGCGCCACGCCGAATTTCTTGCAATAATGCAGCAGGGCGCGGTGGTGATAGGGAATGCGCCAAGGGCCTGGGTTGAGATAATTGCCTTCGGAGAAGCCGACTTTCTGGGTGGCGCCGCCCAGTTCAGTGTAGGTGTCCCCACCATAGAGCGACCAGTTCCGGCCACCGGGGCGATTGTTGTATTCGAGGATCTGGACGTCGTAACCGGCCTTGGCCAATTCATAGGCGGCCAGCATGCCGGCCAGACCGGCGCCCAGCACGACAACCCGGGTGCCCGGCCGTGCCCCCTGCAGGTTGGGAGGCCCGCCAAACTGGGTTTCCTTGGCATGGCCCAGCACTTCCATTGCCTGGTACAGCACGGCGGTGCCCGCCATCATCCCGATCGCGCGCAATACTTCGCGGCGTGTCGGCCCCTGTGCCGAAAGATGTTCAGCCAAGTTCATGGAACCCTGCTACCCCCTGAAGTCCTGCCAATACAGTGGCACCTGCCGGGTGGTCATGCCAACCCGCAATATCACGCCCGGGTGGATGCGCCCTGCTCCGGCCGGCTGATAGTGGCGAAATGACGGGGTTTGCCAAGGGCTTTTCCGGCACCGGCCACCACAGATGCGATCCTGCCCGCTCAATAGTCGCCGCCGCCGAAATCACCCTCGGCACGGTCGGCAAACTTGGTGAACTGCTTGATGAAGGTCAGCGGCACCGTGCCGGTAGCGCCATGGCGCTGCTTGGCGATGATCACTTCGGCGAGGCCAAAAATTTTTTCCGCCTTTTCCCGCCACTTCATGTGCTTGTCCGCCTCCTCGGGATCGGGCTGTTTCAGGCCGTGATAATATTCCTCGCGATAGACGAACATCACGATATCCGAATCCTGTTCGATGGTGCCGGATTCGCGCAAGTCGGCCAGCTGCGGCCGCTTGTCCTCGCGGTTTTCCACGGCGCGGCTCAACTGCGACAACGCGATCACCGGCACCTGCAGCTCCTTGGCCAGCGTCTTCAGGCCGCGCGTGATCTCGGAAATTTCCTGCACCCGGTTGTCGCTGCCGCTGCTCTTTGAGCCGGACAAGAGCTGGAGATAGTCCACGACGATCAACCCGATGCCGTGCTGGCGCTTCAACCGGCGGGCGCGGGTGCGCAGCGCGGCGATGGACAGGCCCGGCGTGTCGTCGATCCACAGCGGCAGCGCCGCCAGTTCGGTAGAGGCGCGGGCCAGGCGGGTGAAATCCTCATCGCTGATCTTGCCCATCCTGAGCGATTCGCCGTTCACTTCCGATTGTTCGGCCAAGATGCGGGTAGCGAGCTGATCGGCCGACATTTCGAGGCTGAAGAAGGCCACCGGTGCGCCAGAGGATTTCTCCGCCTCGATGCCGCGGGCCTTGTCTTGGGAAAAGCGCTGGGCGCAGGCAAAGGCGATGTTGGTTGCAAGGCTGGTCTTGCCCATCGCCGGGCGGCCGGCGAGGATGAGCAAGTCGGACTTGTGCAGGCCGCCCATCTTTTCATTCAGGCCAGTGAGGCCAGTCGTGTAGCCCGACAGATGCCCACCCGACCGCTTGGCACGGTCAGCCTGGGCAACGGCTTCGCGGGCGGCCTCGAGGAAGGTCTTGACCGTACCTTGCACTTCGCCGGCTTCGGCCACTTTGTAGAGCGCCATTTCGGCGGCTTCGATCTGGGTGATCGGTGTGATGTCACGGCTGGTGTCGCTGGCTTCGGTCACCATCTCGCGGCCCACCCGGATCAGCTCGCGCAGCAGGGCAAGGTCATAGATTTGCTGGGCAAAATCCTTGGCCGCCAACAGCGCCGCGCCATTCTGGGTGAGGCTGGCGAGATAGCCGGGCCCGCCCAGTTCGGCCATCGCCGGATCAGCTTCGAACATGGGCTTGAGCGTGACGGGCGTCGCCGCCATGGCCCGCGCCGACAGGGTGAGGATGGCGGCATAGATGCGGCCGTGCAGCGGGTCGGCGAAATGCTCCGCCTTCAGCTTGGTGATGACATCTTCCACCAGCCGGTTGTCGATCATCAGCGCGCCGAGCAGAGCGGCTTCAGCCTCGAGATTCTGCGGCAGTGTCGAGGACGTCGGCCCGCCATCGACAACGCGCAGCGGGGTGATCGAAGGGGGGAGACTGGCCATCCCGGCGTCATCGCGCAACGCCGTGGCTATGCCAAGGCGCACCCACAAATTTCGCGGTGGGCAGGCCTGTGGACAAGCTGGGGATGGCGGGTGAACAAGTGGAGCCGCTTGCCGGGAGCGCGCACAATCGCGTAGAGCCGCGGCCGTGAGCAACATTCCCGATTATCGCGGCCGTTCGGCGGCCCGCCTGGCTGCCGTGCAGGCCCTTTACCAGCTTGAGATGCGCGGCGAGACCGTGCCCAAGCTGTTGACCGAGTTCCACAAGCACCGGCTGGGGCAGGAAATCGAAGGGGCTGAGTATCTTGCCGCCGATGAACCCTTCTTCGACGACGTGGTCGCCGGCGTCGCCGCGCGCCAGGCTGAGCTGGATGAACTGATCTCCAGTGGCCTTGCCGAAGGTTGGTCGCTGAACCGGCTTGATCGGCCGATGCGGGCGCTGCTGCGGGCCGCCGTTTATGAGCTGCTGGCACGGGCCGATGTGTCGGCAGCCACGGTGATCAACGAATATGTCGACGTTGCTCACGCCTTCCATGACGACAAGGAAGCCAAGTTCGTCAATGGCTTGCTGGATGCGGTCGCCCGCAAGGTGCGTGGCTGAGCGGGACTTCATCGCCCGCCTGATGGCGCCGCTGGCGACGAGCCACGTCGCCCGTGGCCTGGCGGATGACGCCGCAGTGTGGACCCCGCCGCTAGGCCGCAACATTGTGTTTACACACGACATATTGGCGGCCGGCGTCCACTATCTGCCCGGCGATCCGCCGTCGGATGTGGCGTGGAAGCTGCTGGCGGTGAACCTTTCCGATCTGGCGGCGATGGCGGCAACCCCGGCCGGGGTGCTGCTGGGGCTGGGGCTTTCTGCGGCGGAGGACAAAGCCTGGCGCGAAGCCTTTGTGGCCGGGTTGGCCAGGGCATTGGAAACATTCGATGTTTCGCTGTGGGGCGGGGATACCGTCACCGGGCTGGACCGTGCTGTTCTTGGGCTCACGGCGGTCGGCTGGGTGGAGCCGGGCAAGGCGCTGGGCCGCAACGGTGCGCAGCCTGGCGACCTGCTCTATGTGTCGGGCACGATCGGCGATGCCGGGCTGGGCCTGGCCGTCGCGCAGGGAAAAGCGCCTTTTGACAAGCACTTGCTCAACCGCTTCCGCCGGCCCACGCCGCGTCTGGCGCTCGGCGCAGCGCTGGGCGGGGTGGCGACGGCGGGGATGGATGTGTCAGATGGCCTGCTGATTGATGCGGAACGGCTGGCGGCCGCCAGCGGCGTGGCGCTGGAGATTGATCTGGATGCCGTGCCGCTGTCCCGCCCGGCGGCCGGGCTGGATGATCTGCTGGCCCGGGTCACGGCCGGCGATGATTATGAGCTGCTGTTTTCGCTGCCGCCCGGTGCCGGTTCGCTGCCGGCCAGTGCCGGCATGGTGACGGCGGTTGGCCGGGTGCTGCCGGGCGCTGGCGTTTCGCTGCGGTTTGCCGGCGCGCCGGTTCCGCTGCCCACCCGGCTGGGCTGGGAACACGGCTGAGCCGCCTATCCCCGCGCGATTTTCGGCACCAGATCCTTCAAGGCCGCCACCAGCCGGTCACAATCCGTCGCCCTGGTGAACAGCCCCGGCGTCACCCGGACACAGGCGCCATCCGCCAGCCCCGAACGGTGCACGGTCATGATCTTGTACTGATCGAACAGCGTATCGGTGATGGCGATATTGTCTGCCGTGCTCGTGTGCCCGGCAATGCGGAAACTGGTGATCGCGCCAAACGTCGCCGGATCATCGCCCAGCATGATTTCCAGCCCCGAAAGCCCGCGCAACGGGCTCACCCAGCGGTTGCGCAGCCATTGCAGCCGCGCCAGCTTCATCGGCACTGGCAGCACCTGTTCCTGAAAATCCAGCGCGGCTGGCAGGGTGAGCTGCGGCGCATAATCCAGCGTGCCCTGGTGCACCTTGGCCTGCACGTCCTCAGGCTTCGCATCCGGCTCGGCGGCGGCTGGTGCGATCATCGGTGCCGCGCCCGGGCGGATCCAGAAGCCGGCGACGCCCACCGGCGCCCCGGTCCATTTGTGGAAATTCAGCACGGCGAAATCCGCGCCGAAATCCGGGATCACGAATGGCCGCATCCGGAAGCTCTGCGCGCAATCGACCAGCACCATCGCACCGGCCGCCTTCGCCAGCGCCGCAATTTCCGCCACCGGCACCACCATGCCGCTCTTGTGCGTGCCGTGGGTGAGCAGCACGAACTTCAGCCGTGGCGTGGCCTTGATGGCGGCGGCATAAGCGGCAATCACATTCTCCCGTGTTGGCGCGCGCGGCAGGTTCACCATCACCGGCGTCGCCCGCCGGCTCTTGGCAAGGGAGCGCATCGCTGCGTGGCTTGTGTCGTAATCAGAGTCCGACCACAGGATCGCATTGCCTTCGCCTACAGCGGTGAACTGGCTGATCAGCGCCTGCAGGCCTTCCGCGGCGTTGCGGCAGAAGCCGATTTCTTCCGGCTGCACACCCATCGCCTGCGCCGCGCGGGCCTTCACCACCGCCTGATCCTTGCGCATCGCCCGACGGGCATAGATGCTGGTCTCGCGGTTCAGCCGGTCCACGTTGGCCTTGTGGATTTCTGCCACCTGGTTGGCCATGTTGCCCCAATAGCCATGTTCCAGCTGCGTCACTGGGCCGGCCATGCTGGGGTAAAGCGCACCAATGCGCGCCCAGCCGGCTTCGTCATCCGGAGCGATCACGCCGGTTGGCAGGGCGGCAGCGGAAGCCGCTCCTGAAGAAACCGCTGCGGCCGCTCCGGCCAGCATCATGGCGTCGCGTCTTGAAACCTGCATTGCCCTTGCCCCTATCGCTTTGCCCGGAAACTGCACCTGGCCGCTTGCGTTCGTCGAATCCCATGCCATGGTGCGGCAAAATGCCCAACCCATGAATGCGGGTCGGGTACCAACAAGGGGAAGGGGACCAATGGATAGCGTTGTTCTGGCCATCATTTGCGGGCTTGCCGCCGTGGCCTACGGAGTGATCACCTCACGCCAGGTGCTCAGCGCCTCGCCGGGCAATGCCCGCATGCAGGAAATCGCCAAGGCCATCGAAATCGGCGCCGGCGCTTATCTCACCAAGCAATATACTGCCATCGCCATCGTCGGCGTCATTGTCGCCGGCCTGGTCGCGCTGTTCCTTGGCGTCATCCCCGCCGTTGCCTTCGTGCTCGGCGCCGTCCTCTCGGGCGCCACCGGCTTCATCGGCATGAACATTTCGGTGCGCGCCAACGTGCGCACGGCCGAAGCTGCGCGCCAGTCGCTGCAGGCCGGCCTCACCATGGCGTTCCGTTCCGGCGCCGTGACCGGCATGCTCGTTGCCGGCCTCGCGCTGCTCGCCATCGCCGGCTATTTCTATGCGTTGGTCACGTCGGGCCTTGAGCCCACCAGCCGCGCCGTCGTCAACGCGCTGGTCGCGCTGTCGTTCGGTGCCTCGCTCATCTCCATCTTCGCCCGTCTGGGCGGCGGCATCTTCACCAAGGCCGCCGACGTCGGTGCCGACATGGTCGGCAAGAACGAGCTCGGCTTTGACGAAGATGATGATCGCAACCCCGGCGTGATCGCCGATAACGTGGGCGACAACGTCGGCGATTGCGCCGGCATGGCGGCCGATCTGTTCGAAACCTATGTGGTCACCATCGGCGCCACCATGGTGCTGTGCGCCCTGCTCGTCACCGGCGGTGATGCGGCCAAGCTGATGACCCTGCCGCTGCTCGCTTGCGGCGTCTGCATCATCACCTCGATCATCGGCACCTATTTCGTTCGCCTTGGCGGCGGCTCCATCATGGGCGCGCTCTACAAGGGCCTGATCGTCACCGGCGTGTTGTCGGTGCCGGCGCTGTGGTTCGCCACCCAGGCCATCTTCCCCGACATGAACGCCGTGATTGGCGCTGATGGCGCGGTGGCCGGCGAAGCGCTCAAGGTGGCCGGCGTTGAAGGCGGCTTCACCGGCGCGGCACTGTTCTACTGCATGCTCATCGGTCTGGTCGTC
>NZ_JAUMBI010000273.1:0-31365 GCF_032115815.1 Sandarakinorhabdus sp. | reverse complement strand
CTCCCGTCGAGCCATCCGCGCGCGATGGGCGGCAACAAGGAGTTGAAACGCCAGGCGTTCGAGCATCTGAAATTGTTCCGGGCGGCTATCTCATGAGGCGAGCGGCAGCCCTGATTGCCCTGGTCCTGGCTGGCCCCGCCGCCGCCATCACCGTGCCGCCGGCGCTGATGCCGCCCACGCCGCCGCCGCTCACCACCCTGCCGCCGGCAGCGCAGCCGATGCAAACAGTGACCGGCCTGCGCACCGGCATCACGCCGCGCCAGCGCATGGTGCCGCCGCAATTGACCGAAGAGGAACGCGCCGCTTTCCGGCAGATCTTCCTCGATCTCGATGCCGGCCGCTACACGGTGGCGGAACGCGCCCTGAACGCCCTGACTGCCACCCAACCTGCTGGCGGCCTGCTCAGCGAAACCGCCCGCGCCGCCCTCATCGTGGCGCGTGGTTCTGGGAAGCTCACACGCACTGAACTTGCGGCGTGGCTCACCGCCAATCCCGATCTGCCGCTGTCGCCAAAGGTCGCCCGCCTTGCCGATGCCCTGCCCGGCGCCGATACCGCGCCGTTGCCGCTGCTGCCGGAAGTCCGTCCGTTCCGCACCGCCAGCGCTGCCAGCTTCCGCACGGATAGCCTGCCCGCCGATGCCGATCTCGCTGCCCGGCTGAAGCCGTTGCTCGCGGCCGATCGCAATGACGAGGCGGAGCGGCTGTGGCTGGCACAGGCCCCGGCGCTGTCGCCCTTCGCCCGCGCCGATCTCGCTGCCCGTATCGCCTGGAACCATTATCGCATGGGCGATGATCTCGCCGCCTGGCGCATGGGACTCGAGGCAACCGCCGGGCTGGGACAGGGCGCATCGGATGGCGCGTGGTCAGCAGGTCTTGCTGCATTCCGCCTTGGCCGCTGGCGCGATGCCGCCGAAGCCTTTGATCGGGTGACGATGGGCCGCGACGACACGCGCGCGGCCGCTGCCTTCTGGGCCGGCCGCAGCTGGGGCCTCGCCGGCAACGAAGCCAATCGCCAGGCCCGGCTCGCCCAAGCCGCCACCTCGGTCGCCAGCTTCTATGGCCTGCTCGCCCGCCGCTCCTTGGGCGTGGATCAGGGCCTGGATTGGCGCGAACCGGATTTCATCACGGCAGACTGGAATTATCTGAAAGACGTGGCTGGCGCCCGCCGTGCCGCTGCGTTGGTGGAAATCGGCCAATTGGGCCTGGCAGATCGCGAACTCAGGCACCTCGCCGCCACCGCGCCGGCCGAGGCCTATCCGGCGATTCTGCGGCTCGCGGCGCGCCTCGATCTGCCCGCCACCCAATATAGCCTCGCCACAAGGCCGCCCGTCGGCCTTGAAGCGCCGCTCTCGGCGCGTTACCCCGCCCCCGATTGGGTGCCGTTCCGCGGCTGGCGGGTGCCGCGCAGCCTGGCCTTTGCCCACGCCCTGCAGGAATCGGCCTTCATCACCACCGCCACCAGCCGCACCGGCGCCAAGGGCCTGATGCAGCTGATGCCCGACACCCGCGACCTGGTGAACCGCCGCATCCTGAAAGAAACCCCTGATGCCGCCAGCGTTATCGGCGACATGGCAGACCCGTCCTATAATTTCGAACTGGGCCAGACCTATCTGGAAGTACTGGGCCGCATGGGGCTGACCGCCGGCCTGCTGCCCAAGGTGATCGCCGCCTACAACGCCGGGCCGGGTTCGGTGCAGACCTGGAACCGCACGCTCGATGATCAGGGCGATCCGCTGCTGTTCATCGAATCCATTCCCTATCGCGAAACCCGGCACTATGTCGAAATCGTGCTGCGCAATCTGTGGATGTATGAATTGCGCGACGGCCTGGCGCCGGCCTCACTCGATGCAATCGCGCAAGGCCTGTGGCCGCGCCTGCCCGGCATCGGCGGCGAGCTGGCGGTGAAGCGCGACCCGCTGCCCATCCGCCCCCGCCCCGAACCCGGCAGCTTCACCCCCGAAGCCTGGCCCAGCGACGATCGTGCCTTGGCTGGCGGCAAATAACCGGGTTCATTCCGGAAAGCGTTGATAGCCCGGCAGTTCGTGCGCCGTCGCCATCCAGCTGATGCGCTCGGCCAGTTGGATATGGCCGTCGGGCACGAACACATCGGGATGATCGAGCGTGGCGGACTGCACATCGACAATGCCCGGCAGATTCTCGGCGTTGCGGTAAAACATCCCGCTGCCACAGCGGCCGCAGAAATAGCGCCAGCTTTGCCCCGACGAATTGAACGCAATCGGTTCGCCCTTGGTCACCCGAAAGGCGGCTTCGGCAAAGGCGGCCCAAGCAACCACCGGCGCGCCGCTGCTCTTGCGGCAATCCTGGCAATGACAGAGCGCCACATGCTTTGGCGCACCGCTGACTTCATACTGCACCGCGCCGCACTGGCAGCCCCCTGCTTCGGTCATGCTGCCCTCCCCTTGTTGATCCTCAACGCTGCTGTGTCAGGCTCAGCAGATTGCCTTCACTGTCGTTGAACCAGGCGATGCGGGCGCCGCCATCGGGCGAATTCCAGATGCCATGCGCATCCTGGCCAAAGCCGGGATAGATCAGCATTTCAACGCCCTTCGCCACCAGCCCGGCCACGGCGGCGCCGGCATCATCCACCTGCCAGCCCAGCACCGGATATTGGCCCGGCGCCCAATCGGGCAGAGCGGTCAACCGGATAAAGCCATCGCCGCAGGGAAATTGATCACCAAAATGATCGATCGCCGGCGCGCCGATGCCGAACACCGGGCCCAGCACATCGCGGTAGAACCCCCGCGCCCGTTCGCGGTCATGCACGCAAATCATCGCCATCACCCGCGCCATCGTCGCAATCCTTCCCCCGCCGTTCATCCACCATGACAAACCGGCAAGGAACAGCTTAACGTCTTTCATGCCCCTTGATGAGTCGCTTTCCTTCGTGCCGCTGCACATCGCCGCCCTGACGGTGAGCGATACGCGCGTGCCGGCCACCGACACATCGGGCGACACGCTGGTGGCGCGGCTCACCGCTGCCGGCCATGTCCTTGCCGCCCGCGCCATCATCCGCGACGAGGTGCCGGCGCTGGTGGCCCAGTTGAAGATGTGGATCGACGATCCGGCCATCGACGTCATCATCACCACTGGTGGCACCGGTGTGACCGGCCGCGACGTCACCCCCGAAGCGCTCGATCAGGTTGCGGAAAAGATGATCCCCGGTTTTGGCGAACTGTTCCGCTGGCTCAGTTTCCAGAGCATCGGCACCTCCACCATCCAGTCCCGCGCCTGCGCCGGCTTGGCGCGCGGCACCTATATCTTCTGCCTGCCCGGCTCCACCGGCGCCGTGAAGGATGGGTGGGACGGCATCCTGGCCAGCCAGCTCGATGCCCGCCACCGGCCGTGCAACTTCGTCGAGCTGCTGCCCCGCCTGCAGGAGCGTTGAGCGGTGCGCTATTTTCTCGATTGCGAATTCAACGGCTTCGATGGCCCGTTGATCTCCATCGCGCTGGCGCCGGAACGTGAAGGCCAGGGCGATTTCTATGCCGTTCTGCCCTGCCACCGGCCGCTGCGTTGGGTGGCAGACCATGTGATGCCGAAACTGGGCGCAACACCACAATGCCGGGCCGATGTCGTGGCGGCGCTGGCTGCCTTTCTCGCCACCGATGCCGAGCCGGTGCTGGTGGCCGATTGGCCGGAAGACATTGCCCACGCCGCCGGACTGCTGGTGCACAAGGGCCGCCGCATGGTGCCGCATGTGCGCTTTGATCTGATCAACCTTCCCGGCTTTGACACGGCCACGACCAGCACCCTGCCTCACAACGCCCTGGCCGATGCCCACGCCCTGCGCCGCGAAGTGCTGACCCGCGAAGCGCTGGCGCTGGGGAATGTTGCAGCCTGAACCGATTGAGGCTGGCCGGCGCAAATTGTTCCTGATACGTTCGCACTATACTGGGGGTCGAATCCTGTGATGCGCCACGTGGGAGCCGTGCTGATGATGACGATGCTGGGCAGTCCGCTGGCCGCCGCCGAAGCAACTGGCAGCTTCTCCGTGGCCCTCACCCCCTTGCCCGCAGCCCCCGGCGGCACAGCGCAGCACCGGCTGGAAAAGCGGTTCAGCGGCGATCTGGCCGGCACCAGCGAGGGCGTGATGATGAGCGCTGGCGACCCGGGCAAGGGCATCGCCGGTTATGTTGCGATGGAGGTGGTTGCCGCCACCCTGGCCGGCCGCAGCGGCGGCTTTGCCCTGCAGCACAACGGCACCATGGATGCCAGCGGCCAGAAACTGAGCGTCGTCATCGTGCCCGGCTCCGGTACCGGCGCGCTGGCCGGGATCACGGGCAGCATGGTCATCCGGATTGAAAACCGGCAGCATTTTTACACGCTGTCCTACGACCTCCACGCTGCACCCTGAGGCGTTACGCGGGCGCGGTTCCCCGCTGAACGCGGTGTCGTCACGCTTTGGCCTCACCGCCCGCGAAGCCGATGGGGATTGGCTGAATGTCGCCACCACGATTGACAACGCGCCGCCACCACTACGCACTCCGCCAGAACGGCAAATATATGAGCGAAGTGCTGGTGCTCGGCCTGGATCTGCCCGTCGCCAACGGCGGACGGATGCCGCAGGGTCAGCAGTTACTGCGCCATGCGTTCGTAGCGTTCCAGCCGCGGCGGCTCGGTCTGCCACTGCCCCTTGGCACCGATGCTGCGCCCCGCCTCGAACAGGCGCCGCAGCGCTGCCGGTTCAAAACGGATCGGGCTGGGCTCTTCCACCGTGTCGGGAAGATAGGCCAGGTGAAACTCGGCCCGGGCGTTGCGGGCCATGGTATAGGCGCGGGCAACGGCGCGCTGCGTGATGGTGCGCAGCAGCTCGCGCACCGTGCGGCCGGCGATGCTGCCACTGTTGGTACCGCTTGGCGCATCGTTGCCGATCAGGCGCATCTGGCCGTTGACGATCGTCCACACATGCTCGTTGGCACCGCGCGGATCGACCATGTAGCTGCGCAGCAACAAACCCTGCTTGATGCTGCCATCGACATGCATGGTCGGCAAACCAGCGGTCTGGCTGATATAGACCGGCGAGAACACACCGGGGATCGCCGCCGACGCCGCCAGCACCCGGCGATAGAGTTGAATCCGGTTGGGCAATGCGGAGCTGGCGATGCGGCCCATGTCCCAAACCGTGGCCGCGCCATTGTCCAGATTGGTGGTGCCCACATACAGCCGCCGGCCCTTGCGATGTTCAGCGGCGACTTCGTCCAGCAGTTGTTCGGTGACGATGACCTCGATCATCTTCTCCAGCGGCGTTCGATCATAGACGGACGCCTTGCGGGCAAAGCCGATGATGCCGCGGCGCTTCATCACGTCCTTGTCGGTGATTTCAGTATAGGCCCGGGTGAGTTCGGCATCATGCGCGGGCCCCAGAAAGGCCAGGGTGGCCATCAGCGCCCCGGTAGAGATGCCGGTCACCACGTCAAACTGCGGCCGGGTGCCGGACGCGGTCCAGCCCACCAGCACACCGGCGCCGAAGGCCCCCACCGATCCCCCGCCCGACAGCAGCAGCACATCATTACGCTTGCCCAATTGGCGCGCCGGCGGCGGATCGCCCAGCGGCGTGCCATCGGCATCGGCCGCCGAAACAATCGCCAGCCGCGCCAGCGTTGGTGCTTCAAAGGCTTGTGCATCCGGCCGTGTGGCACAGCCGGCCAACAGCAGCAGCAGACCGCACGTCAGGGGCAGTGCCGCTCTCATCATGGCGTCCTTCCCGGTTGGCGGCGCGGTGCCGCCCCCTGGCGAGAGGCCGATCAAGCTGTCGGCAATATATATTCCTTGTACTGTTCGCGCAGTGCTGTCTTCAGCAATTTGCCGGTCGCCGTGTGCGGCAGGCTGGCGACGACCAGCACATCATCGGGCGTCCACCATTTGGCGATCCTGCCATCAAGATAGGCCAGCACGCTTTCCTTGGTCACAGCGGCACCGTCCTTGGGCACCACGAGCAGCAGCGGGCGCTCGTCCCATTTCGGGTGGTGCACGCCAATCACGCAGGCTTCGGCCACGCCCGGTGCGCCAACGGCGACATTTTCCAGATCGATGGACGATACCCATTCGCCGCCAGACTTGATCACATCCTTGGCGCGATCGACGATCTGCATATAGCCATGCGGGTCCAGCGTCGCCACGTCGCCCGTATCGAACCAGCCATCTTCAAAGGCGCTGGCGCCATCACCCTTGAAATAGCTGCCGACGATCCACGGGCCCCGCACCAGCAGGCGGCCAAAGGCAACACCGTCGCGCGGCAATTCCTGGCCATCGTCGTCAACGATCTTCATCTCGACGCCGAACAGGCCACGCCCCTGCTTAACACGAATATTGAGTTCTTCTGCATAAGGCATTGCATCGGTTTCCGGAATGCCGGTACCCACGGTGCCGAGCGGGGACATTTCCGTCATCCCCCACAGCTGCAGCACGCGCACGCCGAGCTTGTCATAAGCCTCGATCATGGCACGCGGCACGGCCGATCCGCCGATGGCCGTGCGGTTCAGCTTGCCCATCGTCTCCCCGGTCTTTTCGAGGTGCTGCATCATGCCCAGCCAGATGGTCGGCACCGCCAGCGCCAGGTCCACCTCTTCCTCCACAATCAGCTTGTGCAGTGTCGGCGGATCGAAATTGGGGCCACCCATCACCAGCTTCGCGCCGGCCGCAGCGGCCGTGTAGGGGATGGACCAGGCATTGGCGTGATACATCGGTGCAATCGGCAGCACGACAGTGCGGGCACCCATGGCAAACACGTCGGTGGCGCAGGCGGCCATGGCGTGCAGCACGTTGGAACGGTGGCTGTATTGCACACCCTTCGGATTGCCGGTGGTGCCACTGGTGTAACACAGGCCAGCCGGCGCATTTTCCGGCACATCGGTCCACGGCGTGTCCACGCTCTCGGCGGCCAGCAGATCTTCATAGCAGAGCAGGTTCAGGCTGGATTCCGGCATGTGGTCGCGATCAGTAAGCAACACGAAATGCTCTATGGTAGAGAGGCTTGGCGCCAGTTTCTCAACCAGCTTCACAAACGTCAGATCGAAAAACAGCACCCGGTCTTCGGCATGGTTGGCAATGTAGATGATCTGCTCTTCAAACAGGCGCGGGTTGATGGTGTGGGCGACACCGCCCATGCCGGAAATGCCGTACCAGCTTTCGACATGGCGCCAGGTGTTCCACGCCAGAGTTGCGATGCGGTCACCCGGCTGCATCCCCAGCCGCCTGAGCGCCCCCGCCACCTGCCGCGCACGACCGCGCACAGTGGCCCAGTTGGTGCGATGCTTCGGCCCTTCACAGCTCAGCGACACGATCTCGCGCTGACCATGATAAATCGCCGCGTGATCGATCAGCTTGCTCACCAGCAGCGGCCAATCCTGCATCGTTCCCATCATGCGCCTCCTCCCCAAATTTCCTCATGCAGCGCGCCTTTCCGGTCGCGGCACCTTGCCAATAGTTCATAGCCCCGCCGTCGAAGCGCGAAAAGGGGGCTTGACGAAAAGAACATTGCAGGAACATAAAGTGCGGAACAGATAAGGAACAGTCTGGCGATTCGTCGCTGGCAAGGGGACAAGATGATGACGATGCTGTTGATGTTGCTGGCCTGTGCGGCCGCCTGGGCCCTGGTTGGCCTCATGCTGGGTGATGCGCGCCTGGCGTTGGTCGATGCGCTGCGTGGGCAGCCGGTTCAGGGTGGCGGTTGGATGCCGTCGTCGGCACTGCTGGTGCGATCGTCGATCGTTCGCCCGGCCCGGGCCTTGACGCGGGCATAGCTGTTGATCGCCATCGGGATCGATACGGCATAAACGATGGTGATGATGGCGAGCGTTGGCCAAGGATTGGTGAACAACGCACCGGCAAGCAAGCCAATGGCCGCCAACGCCGGCAAGCGCCACGACGGCCGCAGCCGCAGCGACCCCCAGCCATAGCTTGGCAGGTTTGACACCATCAGGAACGCCACGGTGAGCGAGGTGACGGCAACCACCCCCGCGCGCACCGTAAGATCATCAAGCGCCGACGGTTCCAACCAGAAGTGCACATACAGCGGCGCCAACGTCAGGCCCGCGCCTGCCGGTGCCGGAATCCCGGTCAGGTACCCATGCTTCTTGTGTGGCTGTTCGTCCGCATCGATCTGGGCATTGAACCGCGCCAACCGCAGCGCACAGGCAATGGCATTGGCCAGCGCAATCACCCATCCAAAACGGCCTGGCAGATGCTGCAAGGCCCACAGATACAGGATCAGCGTCGGCGCCACGCCAAAGGCCGTCACGTCCGACAACGAATCCAGTTCCGCCCCGAACCGGCTACTGCCTTTCAGCAAGCGCGCGATGCGGCCATCGATGCCATCCAGCACGCCGGCCAGTAGAACCGCAACCACGGCCTTTTCCCATTCCCCGCCAATGGCAAAACGCACCCCGGTCAGGCCGCAGCACAAGGCCAGCACGGTAACGGCATTGGGCACGACAGCGCGCAGCGGAATGCCACGGCGGCGGGGCGGTTCGCGGTCGATCATCGGTTGCGCATCAGCAGGCAGGCCCCATCATTGCGCCTGCGCGCCCTGCATCAACGGCGTACCCTTAACCGCCAGCACGGTTTCGCCAGCAATGGCCCGCTGGCCCACCGCCACGGCTGGCACGTAACCGGCCGGCAGGAACACATCGACCCGGCTGCCAAAGCGGATCAGGCCAAAGCGTTCCCCCACTTTCAGCATCTGGCCGACATCCACCCACTTCATGATTCGGCGGGCCACCAGGCCGGCGATCTGGGTGAAGCCCACTCGCACACCGCTGGCATCTTCCATCACGAAATACTGCCGCTCATTCTCGTCGCTGGCCTTGTCGAGATCGGCATTGAGAAACTTGCCCGGCACATAGACGATGCGGGTCATCCGACCGGCGATCGGCGCGCGGTTCACGTGAACGTCAAACACGTTCATGAACACCGAAATGCGCATAACCTGGCCTTCGCTGAGGCCGCCATCGCCCAGCAACTGGCGCGGCACGTCGACATTGGTAATCAGGCTGATCAGGCCATCGGCAGGAGAAACAATCAGATTGTCCCCAACTGGCGTCACCCGCACCGGATCGCGGAAAAAGGCCGCCACCCAGATGGCAATGCCGAGCAGCACGAAGCTGAGCGCCGTCCATTCCAGCACCAGACCGCTGAACAGCACGGCGGCCAGCGCGATCCCGAGGAACTTGCGGCCTTCGGGGTGCATGTCCGGCAGGCGATACTTGGCGCTTTCACCGGGAACCAGCGGTAGCGGGCCGGGCGGCACTTCCGGTGGAACGGGCGGCGGCGCCGGCAGTTCGGGTTCGGCTGCCGGCGTCACCTTCAGCGCGTTCAGCTCGGCCTCAAGCTCTTCGAGCGTCAGTTTCTTGTCTGGATCAGTCATGTCTGCTGCTTTAGCCCCGTCATACGCCGCTTGGCAATTGATCGCGCATTGCGCACCGCTCGTCGATGCGCCACAGGGCGGCGATGATCCGATCCCTGCTGCTGTTCTGTGGTTCCCGCCCCGGCCATGATCCGGTCCATGCCGAGCTGGCTGCGGGCCTGGGGCGCCTGTGTGCCGAACGCGGCGTCACCCTTGTCTATGGCGGCGGCCGCGTCGGCCTGATGGGCGTGGCGGCGCGGGCCTGCAAGGATGGCGGCGGCCGCGTGATCGGCATCATCCCGCGCCTGTTGATGACCACCGAAATCGCCCAGGACGGGCTTGACGAACTGCACGTGGTGGAGACGCTGCACGAGCGCAAGGCGCTGATGCACCGGCTTTCCGATGCCATCATCGCCCTGCCCGGCAGCATTGGCACCCTCGACGAATTCTTCGAAAGCCTGACGTGGCGCGAACTGGGCATTCACGACAAGCCGATCTGGCTGCTGGGCGGGAACGGCTATTGGGACCCGCTTACGGCGCTGCTCGCCCATATCAGCGCCGCCGGCTTTGGCCCGCCGCATTTGGCTGCGCTTGCCGAACCGCTGGACAATCTGGCGACCCTGTCGGAAAAGCTTGGATAAAGCAGCGGCTGACACCATTGACCGGCCCGCCTGCCACCCCCTAGAACGGCTGCTACAAACCGTCGCACCAACGCAGGAAGTACAAGATGCCGAAGATCAAGGTCGAAAACCCCGTTGTCGAGCTCGACGGCGACGAGATGACCCGCATCATCTGGCAATGGATCCGCGAGCAACTGATCCTGCCCTATCTCGACATCGATCTTCGCTATTACGACCTCGGCATGGAAAGCCGGGATGATTCCAACGACAAGATCACGGTTGATTCCGCCAACGCGATCAAGGAGTTCGGCGTTGGCGTGAAGTGCGCCACGATCACGCCGGACGAAGCCCGCGTGAAGGAATTCGGGCTGAAGCGGATGTGGAAATCGCCCAACGGCACCATCCGCAACATCCTGGGCGGCGTGGTGTTCCGCGAACCCATCGTCATCAAGTCCGTGCCGCGCCTTGTGCCGGGCTGGACCGATCCGATCGTCATCGGCCGCCACGCCTTTGGCGATCAGTATCGCGCCACCGATTTCAAGGTGCCCGGCCCCGGCAAGCTGACCATGCGCTGGGAAGCGCAGGATGGTTCGAGCGTGATCGAGGAAGAGGTGTTCGAATTCCCGTCGTCCGGCGTCGCCATGGGCATGTACAACCTTGACGACAGCATCCGTGATTTCGCCCGCGCCTGCCTGAACTATGGCCTGGATCGCGGCTGGCCGGTCTATCTGTCGACCAAGAACACCATCTTGAAAGCCTATGATGGCCGCTTCAAAGATCTGTTCGAAGAAGTTTACACCAATGATTTCAAGGCTCAATATCGCAAGGCTGGCATCATTTACGAACATCGCCTGATCGACGATCTGGTCGCCTCCGCCCTGAAATGGTCGGGCAAGTTCGTCTGGGCCTGCAAGAATTATGACGGCGACGTGCAGTCGGACATGGTTGCCCAAGGCTATGGCAGCCTCGGCCTGATGACCAGCATCCTGCTGACGCCCGATGGCAAGACCGTGGAAGCCGAAGCCGCGCACGGCACCGTGACTCGCCATTATCGCATGCACCAGGAAGGCAAGCCGACCAGCACCAACCCGATCGCCAGCATTTTTGCCTGGACCGGCGGCCTGAAGCATCGCGGCAAGCTGGATGGCACGCCGATGGTGACGAAATTTGCCGAAACGCTGGAGCGCGTTTGCGTCGAAACCGTGGAATCGGGCGCGATGACCAAGGATCTGGCCCTGCTGATCGGCCCGGATCAGGCCTGGATGACCACGGAGAAATTCTTCGAAACCGTGCGCGCCAACCTGGATGCAGCCATCGTCAAAGGTTTGTAACGACTGGGGCCTTCAGGCCGCACTTGCCCTCCCCTGCCTGGCCCGCCAATAGACGGGCAACGCAGGGGAGAGTGACATGCCGTATTTCGCCATCAACCGCCGGCAGTTGCTTGCTGGCACCGCAGCTGCTGCCTTTGCCGGGCCGGCACTTGCCCAGCCGAACCCCGATGCGCAACTGCTCGGCCTGTTCGATGCGATGTTTGCCGAAGGCATCGCCGCTTCACCAGAACGCGCCACAGCGCTGGGGCTGGATACGGGCGCCAATACCGGCCTGAAATCGCAGCTTTCCGATTACAGCCGCACCGGCCGCGCTGCCGATCTGGCCCGCGCCAGCAGCCAGCTTGACCGGCTGCGCGCTATCCCTGCCGACGCCCTTTCCCCCGCTCGCCGGCTCGATCGCGACGTGGTTGAATATGATCTGTCGCGCCGCGTGATGAACGAAACGCGCTTCGGCTTCGGCAGCGCCGGCGGCAATTTCGCACCCTATGTGCTCACCCACAGCGAAGGCGCCTTTCGCGAGGTGCCCGGGTTCCTGGAGAACCAGCACCGGGTGACAAACAGCGACGATGCCGAGGCCTGGCTGGCTCGCCTGTCCGCCTTTGCGGGGGCGCTTGATCAGAACACGCAACGCCTGCGCGAGGAAGCAGCGAACGGCGTGGTGCCACCGGCCTTCCTGCTCGATCTGGCGCTGCCGCAGATGCAGCGCCTGCGCGTCACGCCAGCAGGGGAGACAGTGCTGGTGGCCGCCCTCACCCGCAAAACGGTGGCCGCCAATATTGCCGGCAATTGGGGCGGCCGCGCGCTTGAAATCGTGGAGAAGCAAGTCTTCCCTGCCCTTGATCGCCAGATCGCCGCGGTTACCGCCCTGCGCGCCTCGGCCACGATGGATGCCGGCGTGTGGAAGCTGCCCGAGGGCGCTGCTTATTACGACGCGGCGGTCAAATCCTCGACCACGACCGATTATACAGCTGAAGAGGTGCACCTGCTTGGTCTTGCCCAGGTTGCTGATATTTCGAGCCAGCTTGAGGTGCTGCTGAAGGGCCAGGGCCTGACTCAGGGCACGGTGGGCCAGCGGCTGGTGGCGCTGAACGAGCGCCCGGACCAGACCTATCCCAACACCGATGCCGGCAAGGAAGAGCTGCTGAACGAACTGCGCAGCCATGTCGCCGCCATGTACCCGAAACTGGAACGCCTGTTCATCAGCCAACCCAGATCGAAGCTGGACGTGAAGCGCGTGCCGCTGGCCATCCAGGAAGGTGGCGCCGGGGCCTATTATCAGGCCGGCACCCCCGATGGGATGCGCAACGGCACCTTCTTCATCAACCTCACCGACAGTTTCGATCGGCCCAAGTTTGGCCTGCCCACCGTGACCTTCCACGAAGGCGTGCCCGGCCACCATTTCCAGGTGATGCTGGCGCTGGAAAGCCCCGATGTCCCGCCGATCCGCCGCCGCGCCGGCTACAGCGCCTATACCGAAGGCTGGGCGCTCTATGCCGAAACGCTCGCAGACGAAATCGGTTATTACGAGGGCAACCCGCTGGGCCGCATCGGCTATCTGCAAAGCCTGTTGTTCCGCGCCACGCGGCTGGTGGTCGATACCGGCATCCACCACAAACGCTGGAGCAAGGATCAGGCGATAAAGTATATGGTGGATACCACCGGCTTTGCTCGCGGCCGTACCACCCGCGAAATCGTACGCTATTGCGCGGCACCGGGCCAGGCGTTGAGCTACAAGATCGGCCACACCAAGTGGCTGGCGGTGCGCGAAATGGTAAAGGCCAAGCAGGGCCCGGCCTTCGATATTCGCCAGTTCCATGAAATACTGCGGTTGGGCGCCATGCCGCTTGTGCTGTTCGAGCGGGAAGCGCTGCGCCGCGCCTGAGGCGTGACATCCCGCGCCGCAGCCGCCATGGTAGTCAAATGGCACTCAACCTCGACAGCTCTGCCTTCAAGGACATGGTGCTGGTGCTGGGCGCAACCGGGCTGGTGATTCCGGCCTTTGCCGCGCTGCGCATCTCGCCGGTGATCGGCTTCATCCTGATCGGTGTGGCGGCCGGGCCGTTCGGGCTGGTGCAATTGCCGGGGCTGGACTGGCTATCCCTGTCCAATCCCGAAAGTCTGGGTGCCCCGGCCGAACTAGGGGTCGCGCTGCTGCTGTTCGCGCTGGGGTTGGAACTCAGCCTTGATCGCATCCGCACCATGCGCAGCCTGATTTTTGGTCTGGGCAGTCAGCAGATGCTGCTGTGCGCCGGCCTGATCGGCGCGGCGCTCTATGTCGCTGGCCTGCCACCCGTCGCGGTGGCGGCAATGGCTGCGGCGCTGGCGCTGTCGTCCACCGCGGTAGGCCTGCAACTCCTCTCCGCCAGCGGGCGGATCAACAGTCAGGCGGGGCGCAAGGCGCTGGGCGTGCTGCTGTTTCAGGATCTGGCCATTGCACCAATGCTGCTGTTGATCGGCGCCGCATCCGTTCAGGGCGGGGGCGGCAATTTTGGTCGCAGCCTGATCATCGGCGTCGGCGCGCTGATCGGCATCGCGCTGTTTGCCCGCCACATCGTGCCGCCGCTGTTCCTGCAAGCAGCACGTACCCGCCGTTCCGAACTGTTCCTTGCTGCCGCACTCGTCGTGCTGATCGGCTCGGCCGCCACCGCTGCCGTGGCCGGCCTGTCACCCGCCGTGGGTGCGCTCACTGCCGGCCTTATGCTCTCCACCAGCGACTATCGCCGCCAGATCGAAGCCGCAATCCAGCCGTTTGAAGGCCTGCTGCTGGGCGTGTTCCTGATCTGGGTGGGCAGCGGCCTCGATCTAGGGGCCATCGCGGCCGATCCGTGGCCAGTGCTAGCTGGAACTGCCGCCGTGCTGGCGGTGAAGTGCGCCGCGGTCTATGCGCTGCTGCGCCTGCGCGGCACAAGGCGCGGTGTGGCCGGCCATATCGCGCTGCTGCTGGCCAGCCCGTCCGAAACCAGCCTGATCGTGCTGGGCGCGGCCGTCGCCTCGCTCACCCTTGCGCTGGCGCCGCTGCTTGGCCTGGCGGGCGCGCGGCTGGAGGCCCAGAGCAACGAAGACCATCAAGAACCGGCGCCGGAAGCCGCCGAGCAACAGACCGTGATCATCGGCTATGGTCGCGTTGGCCGGCTGGTGGCGCAGATGCTGGACATGCACGGCCAGCCCTGGCTGGCGGTCGACAGCGATCCCGACGAGGTCCAGCGCTTGCGCCGCGCCGGCAAGCGCGTGGTCTATGGCGATGCCCGTCGCCCGGAACTGCTCGATCGCCTGAAGCTTGAAAATGCCAAGGCGGTGGTGCTCACCATCGACGACATGCGCATGCTCGATCTTCTGGTGCGCCGCATCCGCGCCAGCCACCCCGAGCTGTGCATCGTGGTGCGCGCCCGCGATGCCGAACATGCCGGCGCGCTTTATGGTGCCGGGGCCACCGATGCCGTACCTGAAACGGTGGAAAGCAGCCTGCAACTCGCCGAAGCCGTGCTGGTGGATCTGGGCGTCGCGATGGGTCCGGTGATCGCGTCGGTGCACGAAAAGCGTGACGAGCTGCGCACGCAGATAAAGGGCAGTGGTGCGATCCTCAAACGACCGCCGTTGCGCACCCTGCGGCGCGGGCCAGCCAGTGGCGATTAGTCCGGCTTCTTCCAGCCCATGATGAGGAAATTCGGCACCCGGTTGTAACGGTCGCGCTTGTCGGCCGGGCCGCCCGTGGCCGGCGGTTCATCGAAATGGGTCAGCAACAAGCCGTGGCAAAGCAGCGCCTGCATGTAGCGTTTCAGCGGTCGGTGGTGATTGATGATGTCCACCCCGCGCCAGGCGGTGCGGCGCGGGCGCTCTTCCAGATATTGATCGATGGGGAAGCTCGGCTCACCGATCAGCGGCTTCACCCAGCCCAGGTGCACGGCGGCGGTATTGAAGCCCGTCAGGTTGGCAATCAGCAGATGCCCGCCGGGCCGGATCGCGGCGACGATGCGCGCCAGCGCGGCATCGAGATCGGGCATGTCGATGAGCGAGAGATAGCAGACCGCCATGTCGTAGCCGCCGGGTTCGACCGCCATCGTTTCGGCAGACTCCACCCGGTAATCACCGTCCGGGTGCAGCGCCTGTGCCTGCGCGATCAGCGTGGCCGCCGGATCGACGCCGGTGGTGGCAACGCCGCGCTCCGCCAGCATCCGGCAGAAGCGCCCTTCCCCGCAGCCGACATCCAGCACCCGTGCCGGGGCCAGTTCATCCACCAGTGCCAGCATCGGCGCATCCAGCACATGCATGCGGCCAAAATCGCCGCTGTCGCCCTGGATGGCGATCCACGCCGCTGCCGAAGCCTCCCAACCTGCCGCCATGCTCGCCCCCTTCGTTGCCGGGCGGCGGGCTTTGGACGGTCAGGCCGGCAAGGTCAAGGCTGCCGGGTCAAACGAGGGCGGCTTTCACGGCAGCAATGGCATCGGCTGCCTTGTCGGCATCGGGGCCGCCGGCCTGGGCCATGTCGGGCCGGCCACCGCCGCCCTGCCCACCCAGCGCTGCGGCTGCTACCCGCACCAGATCCACTGCCGAACGCGTCGCGATTAGATCGTCGGTCACACCCACCGCCACGCTGGCGCGGCCGTCGTTCACAGCAACAATGGCGACAACGCCGCTGCCCAGCGCCTGCTTGGCTTCATCCACCAGCCCGCGCAGCGCCTTGGCTTCCAGCCCATCGAGCACCTGGCCCTGGAACTTGATGCCGTTCACCATTTCGGGGCCGGCCTTGGCGCCAGCGGGGCCAGCGAGGGCCAGCGCCTTCTTCGCATCGGCCAGTTCGCGCTCAAGCCGCTTGCGCTCATCGATCAATGTGGCAAGCCGCGCCGGCACTTCTTCCGGGCGCGCCTTGATGGCGGCCGCGGCTTCCAGCAGCAGGGCTTCACGATCGTTCAGCCATTCGCGCGCAGCGATGCCGGTCTTACCCTCGATGCGGCGCACACCGCTGGCGACGGCGCTTTCGCTGGTGATCTTGAGCAGGCCGATATCGCCAAGCGCTTCGGCATGGGTGCCGCCGCACAGTTCCACCGAATAGGTGTCGCCGCCGTCGTCGGCGCCCATCGACAGCACGCGGACTTCCTCGCCGTACTTTTCACCAAAAAGCGCCATGGCGCCGGCTTCAATGGCGGCATCCGGCGTCATCAACTTGGTCGAAACCGGGCGATTGCCGAGGATCTGGGCGTTCACATCAGCTTCCACCTGCGCCAGTTCCGCCGGCGTCATCGCCTTCTGGTGCGAGAAGTCGAAGCGCAGATAATCCTCGCCGACGTAAGAGCCCTTCTGCGTGACATGCGTGCCCAGGCGGCGACGCAGCGCGGCATGCAGCAAGTGGGTGGCGCTGTGGGCGCGGCGATGGGCACCGCGCTGCGGCGCATCCACATCCAGCTTCACCACGTCGCCCACCGCCAGCGGGCCGGCGGTCAGTGTCACATCATGCAGGTGCAGCTTGCCCAGCGCTTTGCGCGTGTCAGCCACGCGCGCGGTCAGGCCATCGCCCCAACTGATGCTGCCGCCGTCGCCGGCCTGGCCGCCGCTTTCGGCATAAAAGGGCGTCTGGTTGGTGACGACGACGATCTTGTCGCCGGCATTGGCGCTGTCGATCTGCTGGCCGTCCTTCACCAAGGCAACCACCTTGGCTTCGCCGGTCAGGCTGGAATAGCCGGTGAATTCGCTGGCGCCTTCGGCTTCGACAATGTCGAACCATACCGCAGCGTCCTTGGCTTCGCCGGAACCGCTCCACGCGGCGCGGGCCAGGCGGCGCTGTTCGGCCATGGCCGCATCGAAACCGGCACGATCAACCGCAATGCCACGCGCCCGCAGCGCGTCTTCGGTCAGATCATAGGGGAAACCGAACGTGTCATAGAGCTTGAAAGCGACATCGCCGGGCAGCGTGCCGCCAGTCGTCAGCTTGGCGGTCGCGTCCTCCAGCAGGCCCAGCCCACGCTCCAGCGTCTGGCGGAAACGGGTTTCTTCCAGCTTCAGCGTTTCCTCGATCAGCGCCTGCGCGCGGCCGAGCTCCGGGAAGGCCTGGCCCATGGTCGCCATCAGTGCGGGCACCAGCTGGTGCATCAACGGCTCCTTGGCGCCCAACAGGTGCGCGTGGCGCATGGCGCGGCGCATGATACGACGCAACACATAGCCGCGGCCTTCGTTGGCCGGCAAAACGCCATCGGCCACCAGGAAACCAGACGAGCGCAGGTGATCGGCAATCACTCTGTGCGATGCGCGGGCTTCGGCGGTCGTGGCCTTGCCCACCTTGTCTTCGCTGGCGGCGATCAGCGTCTTGAACGTATCGGTATCATAATTGTCGTGCACGCCCTGCAGAACGGCGGCGATGCGTTCCAGGCCCATGCCGGTATCGATGCTGGGGCGCGGCAGGTTCAGGCGGGTATCGCGATCGACCTGCTCATATTGCATGAACACCAGGTTCCAGATCTCGACGAAGCGATCGCCATCCTCATCCGGGCTGCCGGGCGGGCCGCCGGGGATGTGATCGCCGTGATCGTAGAAAATTTCCGAACAGGGCCCACAAGGCCCAGTATCGCCCATCGACCAGAAATTGTCGTTGGTGGCGATGCGGATGATCTTTTCGTCGGGCAGGCCAGCGATCTTCTTCCACAGATCGGCGGCTTCATCGTCGGTGTGATAGACGGTGACGCACAGGCGATTCTTGTCCAGGCCCCACTCGCGGGTGAGCAGATCCCAGGCGAGCGTGATGGCCTGTTCCTTGAAATAATCGCCGAACGAGAAATTGCCCAGCATTTCAAAGAAGGTGTGGTGGCGGGCGGTGTAGCCCACGTTATCCAGATCATTGTGCTTGCCGCCGGCGCGAACGCACTTCTGGCTGCTGGCCGCCTGCGTGTAGGGGCGCGTCTCAAGGCCGGTGAAGACATTCTTGAACGGCACCATGCCGGCGTTGACGAACATCAGCGTCGGATCATTTTGCGGCACAAGCGGTGCCGAGGGCACGACCATGTGGCCCGCCTTGGCGAAATGATCGAGGAAGCTGCGGCGGATGTCGTTGGACGAGATCATGGGATGAGCGCTTAACGCCCGATGCGGCCAGCGTAAAGGCCAGCGTCCACGGCTTCGCTCAAGCGCGGGCTGTCACCACCCAGACGGCGCCGGGCAGTTCCACCCGGCCATCGGCCAGAAATGGCTGCAGCGCGGCCGCCAAACGGGGCTTGGCCACATCGCCGATCCCTGCATCCCGCACCACACGCGCCGCCGGGCCGATCTTCAGATTGAACGATACCGCATCGGCAATCGGATCATCACCGCCGCCAACCAGCATGGCAAAGGGCAGGCTGTGAAAGGCCATATCCTGCCAGCCTGCCGCCTCCAGCATGGTCGCCACCCGCGCGGCGTCGGCGAAGGCGAAGGGGCCAGGCGCATGGGGATCGGCCGGCGGTTGGGCGGGGAGCAGATCGGCCAGCGCCGTCATCGGCAGCGTCGCCCAAAGATTGCGCGCGGCGGGCTGCCAGCAGGCAAACACCAGCCGGCCGCCGGGTGCGGCCAAGCCGTGGAGATGAGTGAAGGCAGCCTGCGGATCGGCAAAGAACATCACGCCAAAGCGCGACAGGATGAGATCGAAACCACTTTCATCCGCCCAGGCCGACGCATCGGCGGCAATGAACTCGGCCTCGGACAGCAAGGCTTCGGCACGAGTCCGGGCGCGGGCCAGCAACGGCTCGGATATATCGAGGCCGCTGGCATGGCCACCCTCCCCCACCACGGCATCCACGGCCAGCGTGGTCTCGCCAGCGCCGCACCCGATATCGAGCACCAGTTCGCCGGGCTGCGGGCTGGCGGCGGCCAGCAGGGCAGCGGTGACGGGGGTGAGCGCCAGGTCCATGCGTTCCTGCATCTGCACCCAGATGTCCCCAACCTTGCCGTTCCAATAGTCGATCTGTTCGGCGTTGCTCATCGCGGCGAGGCCCCTGCTTGTTTTCGTGATTCGGATGTGGCGACAGATGCGCTTGCGGTCAATCGGCCGCGCTTGACGCGATGCCGCCGCCGATTACCGTTGCGTCATGCGTGCGCTTCTCTGTTTCCTCTCGATCATGTCTGCCAGTGCCGCTCTGGCCCAGCCAGTGCCGGCCGACACCATGACCGTCACTGCCGAACGGCTGAGCCGTGGCGCCCTGCGGGCACAGGCGTCGAAATTCATGCGGACAGCGCTGGCCGACACGCGAAACGGCCAGAATGCGCGCTGGTTCACGCCGCTGTGCCCCGTCGCGCTTGGCGTGGAGGAGCGGGTGGGCCGGCTTTTCACCAGCCGGATTGCCGATGTGGCCCGCCATGTCGGGTTGAAGCTGGCCGGCGGGGATTGTGATCCCAATATCGCCGTGGTCTTCACCCGGGATGCCCGCGCGCTGGTGCGAACAGTGAACCGCCGGCAGAATGGTGCTCTCGATGCGCTTCCCGGGCCGGAACGGGCGTTGCTGAAATCGCCGACACTGCCGGTGCGCTGGTGGCATTTCACCGCGCCGGAAAGCGGGGATGGCAAGCCATTCAGCCCAGGCCCGCTGGGATTGGGCGCCAGCGCCAGCGGCCTGCCGGGCGAAATCACCTACAACAACAATGCCCGTGCCTCGCGGCTTGACCAGCCATCGCGCGTCGGCATCACGGGCGCAGTGATTGTGGTGGACATTGATCGCATTGGCACGGTGTCGATGGCGGCGCTCACGGACTATGTCGCGCTGGTTGCGCTGTCGCGCCTGCGGATGAATGCCCGCGAACGGCCAGAAGGCAGCATCCTGGCGCTGTTCGAACCCGGCGCACCGCGCTTTGACGGGCTGTCCGAGCAAGACGAGCGCTTCATCGAAGCCATGTACGGCAGCCGCGCCACGGTGGATGGCTGGCGACAGCGGGCAGATATGGCGGGGCGCATGGCCGATGCCGCTGCGGAACCGGTGAAGGCAAAGCCCACGTTGCCGCAGTAATGGCTGGCAACAAAAAAGGGCGGCCATTTGATTGGCCGCCCCTTCTTCGTGGGAACTGATTGTCCGAAACTCACATCTCGTCGTCACCGCTGTCGTCGTCAGCCGAGGGACCAACCAACAGCGCCTCAGAAATACCGGCCGCGTTGTCACGGATGATCTTCTCGATCTTGACCGTGGTTTCCGGGTTTTCCTTCAGATACTTCTTGGCGTTCTCGCGGCCTTGGCCGATGCGAATGCTGTCGTGGCTGAACCAGGCGCCCGACTTATCGATCACCCCCGCTTTCACGCCGAGATCGAGAATCTCACCGATCTTGGAGATGCCTTCGCCATACATGATGTCGAATTCGACCTGCTTGAACGGCGGCGCCACCTTGTTCTTCACCACCTTCACCTTGGTGGTGTTGCCCACGATATCATCGCGATCCTTGATCTGGCCGGTGCGGCGAATATCGAGGCGGACGGAAGCATAGAATTTCAGCGCGTTGCCGCCGGTCGTGGTTTCCGGGTTGCCGTACATCACGCCGATCTTCATGCGCAGCTGGTTGATGAAAATCACGAGGCAGCGCGAGCGGCTGATCGAGCCGGTCAGCTTGCGCAAGGATTGGCTCATCAGGCGAGCCTGAAGGCCAACGTGACTGTCACCCATTTCGCCTTCGATTTCAGCGCGCGGCACCAGCGCGGCGACCGAATCGATCACCAGCACATCGATGGCGTTGGAGCGCACCAGCGTATCGACGATTTCCAGCGCCTGTTCACCGGTATCGGGCTGCGAGACGATCAGTTCGTCGATGTTAACGCCCAGCTTCTTGGCATAGACCGGGTCGAGCGCATGTTCGGCATCGACAAACGCCGCGGTGCCGCCGTTCTTCTGCGCTTCGGCGATGGCATGCAGTGCCAGCGTCGTCTTTCCCGAGCTTTCCGGGCCATAGATTTCCACGACACGGCCACGCGGCAGGCCGCCAATGCCGAGCGCGATATCAAGACCGAGCGAACCGGTGGAGATCGCCTCCACCTCCATCGCGTCGCGCTGGCCCAGTTTCATCACCGAGCCCTTGCCGAATGCACGGTCAATCTGGGCCAGGGCCGCTTCCAGAGCTTTTTGCCGATCCATTCCCGATTCCACCACTTTAAGAGCAGATGCCATGACCCGAACCCTTCCCTGAAGCCGCTGTCGATATTCGTCAACGGGTTTTGATGTACACCAATTGTTCTTGGTGAACAAGAGGGGAACAGAAGGCGGAGAAATTCGTTCGTTCAGCTCTTCAATGGCTGCGCGGTGGCGATTGCTGAAACGAGCTCAGCCAAGGCGAAGGGCTTAGCCAAAAAGCGGATTCCGCGCGCATCGGCTTCACGGTGGCGCGGCAGTTCGGCATAGCCCGACATCAGCACGATGCCCATTTCCGGCCACATCCGGGCGGCTTCGAAGGCGAGTTCTACGCCGTCGATGCCGGGCATCATCACATCGGACACCAGAACGTCGAACGTTTGCCCGTCGCGCAATATGGCCAGCGCCACCATGGCATCGCCGGCGGTGGTGACCACACAACCCTTGCGTTCGAGGCCGCGGGCAAACACCGCACGCACCGAAGGTTCGTCTTCCACCAGCAGCACGCGGCGGCCTGCGGCAACCGGTTCAGGCGGCACTTCCACCACGGCGCGATCGGCCACGACGGCCGCCGGCTGCGGCCGGCCCGGCAGATAGAGCGAAAAGGTGGTGCCGCGCCCGCCGGGCCCCGGCTTGGCAAAGATATAGCCATCCGATTGCTTGACGATGCCATAGACGGTGGACAGGCCCAGGCCCGTGCCCTGCCCTTGCGGCTTGGTGGTGAAAAAGGGTTCGAAAATCTTGGCCGCAATATCGGGCGGTATGCCGCTGCCGGTATCGCTGACATCGATGGAAACGAAATCGATGGCCGGCATCATGGCGTGGCCGAGCGCGGCCACATCCCGGCGCAGCACATCGGCGATGCTGATCACCAGCCTGCCGTTGCCTTCCATGGCATCGCGGGCGTTGACAGCCAGATTGACGATCACCTGTTCCAGCTGGCCCGGATCGGCCCGCACGAAGAACAGCCCTGGCGGCGCTGCGATATCCAACTCGATCGCCGGGCCGAGCAATTTGGTCAGCAGCGGCCGCAGCCCCTCCACCAACTCTCGCACACACAGAAGTTGCCGATTCTGCGGCTGCTGGCGAGCGAAGGCAAGCAACTGCGCCACCAGATTGGCACCGCGCTTGCCGTTATGCAGGATCTCGGCAACCGCATCATGTTCGGGGCCGGAATCGGGAAAGCGTTCCAGCAACTGTTCGGCATGGCCCAGGATGGCCGTAAGCAGATTGTTGAAATCATGCGCCACCCCGCCGGCAAGCTGGCCCACCGCCTGCAGCCGGGTGACAGCGGCAACCTGCGCTTCCAGCCGCATCTGTTCGCGGATGTCACGCATCACCACCAGAGCCGAGGCGCCATAACCCGGAGGCGTGGACATCACGTTGATATCGCGCACTTCGTCGGGGCGTTCCGCCAGCGCCAGGCGCAGCACCTGCGGTTCGCCGCCAGCCAGCACATCGGCAACGGCGCGGGACAACATGCCGGCATCATCGCCCACCACCATCGCTTCCGGGCGCATGCCGGGGCGCCAACCGGTGCCGGCGGTGGCCTGCATGGCATCATTGCCGGTAACGATGCGGCCCGAGGAATCGAGCAGTGCCAGCGCAATCGGCAGGTTCATCAACAGCGTGCCGATCCACGGGCTGGCCAGCCCTTCGGCATAGGGCGCAGGCCAGGCAGCTTGGACGGGCTGGAAATGCATCCAGTCGTTCACGGCTGCAGGGGCGGTGGGTTCAGTTATAGCGCTGCTCCGTCCAGGGATCGCCCTCGTTGTGATACCCTCGTACCTCCCAGAAGCCGGGTTTGTCCACGGCCAGAACCTCGATGCGGGTAAGCCATTTGGCCGATTTCCAGAAATACCAGCGCGGGATGATCGCCCGGACCGGGCCACCATGATCGCGGGGAAGCGGCACGCCATCATGGGCGTGGGCGATCAGGCAATCGTCGCCCGCGAAACACTCCAGCGTGATGTTGGTTGTATAGCCATCGGCGCCGTGCAGCACGACAACATTGGCATTGGGCAGCGGCTGCACGACACTGAGCAGATGACTGGTGGCAACGCCCGACCAGCGATTGTCGAAGCGTGACCATTGGGTGACGCAATGAATGTCCGACACATCCTCCACCTGCGGCTGCGCCTGATAAGCCGCCCAATCCCAGCTGATCGGATTGGCCACGGCACCGTCGACGGTGAGCCGCCAATCAGTCTTGGCGATATCGGGTTTCACGCCCAGATCGAGCACCGGCCAGTTGGTGACAAGGCGCTGGCCGGGCGGCAGGCGGTTGGCGTGTTCGGGATCGCGTTCGCCGGTCAGCAGGCGGCGGCTTTCCGCCCAGGCCTGCTTGATGGCGATCAGCTTTTCCCGAACGCCTCCAGCTTTGCCTTCTGCCATCAGCCGCGATCCCGCATCAGCCGGGCCTTGTCACGCTGCCAGTCGCGTTCCTTCGACGTTTCGCGCTTGTCGTGCAGCTTCTTGCCCTTGCCCAGGGCAATTTCGATCTTGGCGCGGCCGGTGCCGTTGAAATAGATCGACAGCGGCACGATCGTCATGCCCTGCCGGGTCACGGCGGTTTCCATCTTTTCGATCTCGCGGGCGTGCAGCAGCAGTTTGCGCGGCCGCTTCGGCTCGTGATTGAAGATATTGCCGTGGCTGAATTCCTGGATGGTGGCGTTGATCAGCCACATCTGGCCATCCTTCACCTCGGCAAAGCTTTCGGCGATGCTGGCCTGGCCCTTGCGCAGCGATTTCACCTCGGTGCCGGTCAACATGATGCCGGCTTCCACCACGTCTTCGATGAAATATTCGAACCGCGCCCGCCGGTTTTCGGCGACCGTCTTCACTTTCACGCCAACGGCTGGTTTCGGACGTGCCATCAGATGAGGCCGGCGTGCACCAGCGCGGCATCGACGGCGGCCTTCGACGCGGCCGATGGCTCGGCGATCGGCAGGCGCACTTCAGTGCCCATACGGCTGAGACGACTCAGCGCATATTTGGTCGGGCCGGGCGAGGCATCGCTGAACAGGGCGGCGTGCAGCGGCTGCAGCCGATCATTAATGGCCAGTGCGGCAGCATAATCCCCCTTCAACGTCGCTTCCTGCATCTGGGCGCACAGCTTGGGCGCAACGTTGGCGGTGACGGAAATCGCCCCCACCCCGCCCTGCGCGTTGAAGCCCAGCGCCATGTCGTCATTGCCCGAAAGCTGGATGAAATCGGCACCACACGCCAGGCGCTGCTGCGCCACGCGGGCGATGTTGCCGGTGGCATCCTTCACGCCGATGATGCGCGGCAGTGCGCTGAGCACCGCCATCGTTTCCACAGACATGTCCGCTACGCTGCGGCCGGGGATGTTGTAGATGATGATTGGCAGCGTGGTGGCATCGTGCAGCGTGGTGAAATGGGCGATCAGGCCGGCCTGGCTCGGTTTGTTGTAATAGGGCACGACGATCAACGCGGCATCGGCGCCCACCTTCTGCGCGTGCGCCAGGTGCGCCAGCGCGGTGCGCGTGTCGTTGCTGCCGCAGCCGGCGATCACCGGCACGCGCTTGCGCGCCACCTCAACACAGGCGGTGATCACCGCATAATGTTCATCATGGGCCAGCGTGGGGGATTCGCCCGTGGTGCCGACTGGCACCAGGCCATGGCTGCCTTCGGAAATCTGCCATTCCACATGCGCGGCAAAGCCATCCAGATCCACCACGCCATTTTTGAACGGGGTGACCAGCGCCGGCATTGATCCTGTGAAGGGACGTCCATTCATTGCCTGTTCCTCTGCCGCACCTTATCACAGGCGGCATGTATAGAGAGCGCAATAGAAGCGGCTGGGCTGCCCTGTCCAGCATATCGGTGGTAATGGCCGCCCCCGTCGCGGCGCAAACGCTCGATGCGGCCACCATCGCGCGCTATCAGGCGCGGCTGGCCGACAATGAAAGCGGACGCTTCAACCAGCTTTCAGGCGCGCCGCTGTCCGGCGCACAGGCGGTGCCGGTGCTGGACGAAGTGGTGACCTGGGACCGCCTGCGGCGCGAAGCCTACAGGGCAAGCTTCAGCGAATATGCCGCCTTCCTGGCCGGCCATGCTGATTGGCCCGCGGCCACCACCATCCGCCGACTGGCCGAACGCAGCATCACCGACGAGACGCCGGCCGATCAGATCGTGCGCCATTTCGCGCGCGTGGCCCCGCTCACCGCCGACGGCAAATGGCGCCACGCCGAGGCGCTGGCCGCCAGTGGGCAGGCCGCCACGGCCGCCACCTGGGCGCGGGATGCCTGGGATTCGGCCGGGCTGGATGAGGTGCAGGAAACCCGGCTGCTGGCGCGGTTCGGGGAACGCCTGCGCGCCGAAGATCATGCCAGCCGCATGGACCGGCTGTTGTGGGCCGATCGCATCACGCCGGCAGGGCGCATGCTGGCCCGCGTCGATACCGATACCCGCCTGTGGGCGCTGGCTCGCATCGCCTTTAAACGCAATGCACCCGATGTGGCCGCCCGCATGGCCGTGGTGCCGGATCGCCTGCGCCGTGAAGCCGGCTTGGTACTGGACGAAGCGCAATGGCTGATCCGCCAGAGCCGCGCTGCCGAGGGCCACGCCCTGCTGTCCGGGCCGGCGACGCCGCGCGTGGCCGGCGGGCTGCTCAGCATCGGTCTGGAAAGCTGGCTGAAGACGCGGCTCGATATCGGCCGGGCCTTGTGGCGCGCGGGCAATCTGACAAGCGCCCGCGCCGTGCTGGCCGGGCACGGGTTGGATGCCGCACGCATGGCGTCGCGGCCGGTGGCGGAACGCTCGGCACTGCTGGATGCGGAGTGGCTGGCCGGCTGGATCGCCCTGCGCCGCCTGAACCAGCCGGCGCAAGCGCTCACCCATTTCCGCAATGCCCGCGCTGTGGCGCAAACGCCGATCAGCCAGGCGCGCGGCGATTACTGGGCTGGGCGCGCCGCAGAAGCCGCCGGCCAGCGGGAACAAGCCCGGCCGTATTTCGCCGCCGCGGCCCGCCATCCGGATTATTTCTATGGCCAATTGGCCAGCGAGCGGTTGGGCCAGCCGCTGTCGCTGGCCAATCGCCCGCTTCCCGCTCTTGATGCAGTGACTGCCGGCAATTTCCGCGCCGAAGGCCGTGTGCGCGCCGTGTTTGCACTGGCCGACATTGATCGCGGCCGCCAAACCACATTTCTGAAGCAACTCGCCGATACCGCCGAAACCCCGGAGCGTGCCGCGCTGGTGGCAGGGCTGGCCGGGCCATTGAACCGCCCCGATGCCGGGGTGCATGCCGGCAAGGCGGCGCGCGGTACGGCCGAGCTGGCGTTGATTTCCGTGGCCTTTCCGGTTTTGCCGCTGCCCGAAAATCTCAGCGCCCGCTTCACCATCATCCACGCCATCACACGGCAGGAAAGCCAGTTCGACCGCACGGCACGTTCCAGCGCCAATGCGCTGGGCCTGATGCAGCTGGTGCCGGCCACCGCCGCCGAACAGGCCCAGAAAATGGGCCTGCCCGCCAGCCCGGCCAGCCGGTTGACGCAGGACCCGGCGTGGAACGTCACGCTGGGCAGCGGCTTCATCGAACGGCTGCGGGCCAGTTACGGTGGCTCAGCACCGCTGGCGGTGGCGGCCTACAACGCCGGGCCGGGCAATGTGCGGCGCTTCATTGCCCAGAACGGCGATCCCAGGAACGGCGACATCCTCGACTGGATCGAGAGCATCCCGTTTGCGGAAACCCGCAACTATGTGCAGCGCGTGCTGGAAAATGCCGTGGTCTATGAAACGCTTTATCCCGACCGGGCGGTCACGAAAGGCCCCAACCGGCTGAGCGAGTGGTTGGGCAAGAGCACGCCGGGCTGAAGCCGCCCCCGTCACCCCGGCGAACGCCGGGGCCCATCGCCCGCCTGTGCCATCAAGCAAGCTGGTGGGAACTGCGAGAGATGGGCCCCGGCGTTCGCCGGGGTGACGCGGAAGCTTAGTCGAGCTTCTTCCCCAGCGCCTTCTCCGCAATCTTCACCAATTCCGCATCCGGCTCCGGCCAGCTGAGGTCCACGCCTGCGCCCAGCGCCTCGCAGATCAGTTCCAGGCTGCGCACACGCGCCCATTTCTTGTCGTTGGCGGCCACCACGTGCCACGGCGCGTGCGACGGGGAGCATTCACGGAACATGTCATGGTAAGCGGCCATGTAATCCGCCCTCTTTGACCGGTTGTGGTAATCATCCGTGCCGGTCTTCCAGCGCTTCCACGGGGTCTTGATCCGCTCTTCCAGGCGCTTGTCCTGCTCGGCCTGCGTGGTGTGCAGGAAAATCTTCACCAACCGCACGCCGTCGGCCAGTAGCAGCGACTCGAACTCGTTGATTTCCTTGTAGGCCTCGCGCCAGCGTGGTTCCGGCGTGAAGCCATCCACCCGCTCCACCAGCACCCGGCCGTACCAGGTGCGATCGTAGATCGAGATTTCGCGATTGCCAGGCAGCCGTTGCCAGAAGCGCCAAAGATAATGCCGCGCAGCTTCCTCACGGGTCGGCGCTGAAATCGACCAGACCTTGCAGAAGCGCGGATCGAGCGTCGAGACCATGCGCGAGATCAGCCCGCCCTTGCCAGAGGCGTCCCAGCCTTCAATGGCAACGATGCCCTTCAATCCGTGCGCGATATAGGCGGCCTGGATCAGCTCCAGCCGGTGCTGAAGGGCCTCCAGCTGCGTTTCATAATCGCCGCGCGGCAGATCATGATCGACTTCGAAATCGGCGAGATTGTGTGGGCTCATGGCCGGCAGGCTGGCAGCCCGCCGGCATGGAGGCAAGCCCCGCTTAGTCGACGATGCGGATGTGCAACTCGCGCAGCTGCTTCAGCGTCGCCGGCGCCGGCGCATTCATCATCAGGTCTTCGGCCTTCTGGGTCATCGGGAACACGATCACTTCGCGGATGTTGGGTTCATCCGCAATCAGCATCACCATGCGGTCAACACCCGGCGCCGAGCCACCGTGCGGCGGCGCGCCAAACTTGAAGGCGTTGATCATGCCAGAGAAGTTCGCGTCCACCTGCTCCTGGGTGTAGCCGGCGATTTCGAACGCCTTGTACATGATGTCCGGACGGTGGTTGCGGATGGCGCCCGACGACAGTTCCACACCATTGCAGACGATATCGTACTGGAATGCCTTGATGGTCAGCGGGTCCTGGGTCTCCAGCGCTTCCAGTTCGCCCTGCGGCATCGAGAACGGGTTGTGGCTGAAGTCGATCTTCTTGGCGTCTTCGTCGTACTCGAACATCGGGAAATCGACGATCCAGCAGAATTTGTACGCATTCTGCTCGATCAGGTTCAGTTCCGTGCCGATCCGGGTACGGGCCAGGCCGGCCAGCTTGGCGGCCTGGGCTTCCTTGCCGGCGGCGAAGAAACAGCCATCATCCGGGCCAAGGCCGAGCGCGTCATACAGCGCCAACATGCCGGCTTCGCCATGGTTCTTGGCGATAGGGCCGCCGAACTCGCCGCCCTTGCGGGTGACATAACCGAGCCCGGCATAGCCTTCGCTGCGCGCCCATTCGTTCATGTCGTCGAAGAACTTGCGGCTCTTCTCGGCCGTGCCGGGCGCCGGGATGGCGCGCACGACATTGCCGCCTTCGACCATCTTGGCGAACAGGCCAAAGCCCGAACCGACAAAATGGCTGCCGACATCGCTGATGATGATCGGGTTGCGCAGGTCGGGCTTGTCGTTGCCGTACTTCAGCATCGATTCCGCATAGGGAATGCGCGGGAAGGCGCCCTTGGTAACCGCCCACGGATCGCGGCCGCCGAAGCCGGAGAACTCCTCGAACACGCCGGCCAGCACGGGTTCGATGGCAGCGAACACGTCTTCCTGGGTGACGAAGCTCATCTCGAAATCGAGCTGGTAGAATTCGCCCGGGCTACGATCAGCCCGCGCATCTTCATCGCGGAAGCACGGCGCGATCTGGAAGTAACGGTCGAACCCGGCCACCATCAGCAGCTGCTTGAACATCTGCGGCGCTTGGGGAAGCGCATAGAATTTGCCGGGGTGCACCCGGCTGGGCACCAGGTAATCGCGCGCGCCTTCCGGGCTGCTGGCGGTGAGGATCGGCGTCTGGAATTCCATGAAGCCCTGATCGATCATGCGGCGGCGCAGCGACGAAATCACGTTGCTGCGCAGCATGATGTTCTGATGCAGGCGGTCGCGGCGCAGATCGAGGAAGCGATATTTCAGGCGGATATCCTCGGGATATTCGGCCTCGCCCGCCACCGGCATCGGCAGTTCATCGGCGGTGGACTGGATGGTGATTTCCTTGGCGCGCACTTCCACTTCGCCCGTGGGCAGCCGGCTGTTGATCGCACCGGCCTCACGCAGCACAACCTCGCCCACGATGGTGACAACCGATTCCACCCGGATCTTGTCCAGCACCGGGAACGCCGGCGACGACGGGCCGGCCACGATCTGGGTCAGGCCATGGTGATCGCGCAGATCGATGAACAGCACCCCGCCATGATCGCGCTTGCGGTGAACCCAGCCCGACAGTTTCACTGTCTGGCCAGCATCGGCGGCGCGCAGGGCGGCGCAGTTATGGGTGCGATAAGCGTGCATTTTTCCGTGTTCCGGCAACTTTGTTTTGAAGGGCGGCTAGCACACGTCATTCACCGCTTTGTCAAGCGGCGAGATTGGAGTAACGGGCCCCATGCTGATTCATCCGCTGGTGACGGACACCGCGACTCTCGAACAACTCTGCGCCCGCTGGGCTACCGCTGATTTCGTCGCGGTGGATACCGAGTTCATGCGCGAGAGCACCTATTACCCCGATCTGTGCCTGGTGCAGGTGGCCTGCCCGAACGAAGCCGCCGCCATCGATCCCAAGAGCCCCGATCTTGATCTGGCACCGCTGCTGAAGCTGCTGGTGGAAGAACCGGTGCTGAAGGTGTTCCACGCCGGCGGGCAGGATCTGGAAATCATCTACAACCTCACCGGCAAGACGCCGCAGCCGCTGTTCGACACACAGATTGCCGCCATGGCGCTGGGTCTGGGCGAACAGATTGGCTACACCAACCTGGTGGCGGCCTACGCCAACATCCAGGTGGATAAGGGCGCCCGCTTCACCGATTGGGCCCGCCGGCCGCTGAACGATCGCCAGATCGATTATGCCATCGGCGATGTCACCCACCTCGCCCGCCTGTTCCCCCGGATGGTGGACAAGCTGCGCCGCACCGGCCGCGGCGAGTGGCTGGACGATGAAATGGCGCGCGCGTCCGATCCCGCCACCTATGCCAATGATCCGGAACGCGCCTGGCTGCGCCTGCGTCTGCCCAGCCGCAAGGCCGATGTGCTGGGCCGGCTGAAGGCGCTGGCGCGCTGGCGCGAACTGGAAGCGCAAGACAAGGATGTGCCGCGCGGCCGCATCGTGAAAGACGAAACACTGGCCGATCTCGCTTCCTCCCCGCCCCGCGCCCAGGCCGATCTGGCCAAGGTGCGCGGGCTTTCGGCGGCGTGGGGCGGCAATGCCATCGGCGCACGGCTGATGGCAGCGCTGGAAGACGCGCCGCCGCTGGAGGCCGATGAAATGCCGGCGCGCGAGCCGCAGCGTCCCGGCCTGTCGAGCGAAGGCGCACTGATCGCCGATCTCTTGAAGCTGCTGCTGAAGATCCGCGCCAAGGAAGCCGGCGTGGCGCCGCGCCTGATCGTGCGTGCCGATGATCTGGAACTGCTCGCCGCCGGCCAGCGCGATGGGCTCGACATGCTGCGGGGCTGGCGGCACGATATCTTCGGCGCCGATGCATTGGCGCTGGTCGAAGGCCGGCTGGGCTTTGCCGTGACCGATGGCAAGCTCAAGATGAGCCAGTTGAGCGGCGATTAGAGCGGCTTCCGACCAATCTGGATCAACGGCACGGCGCTGAATTCGGTTCGTGGCAAGGAGTGAGGAGGGGGCGATGCCTTTAGCATCGTAACCGACGATCAACGCAGCCATGAACCGAATTCAGCCCGCCCCGTAGGGGTCGCCGAAGGCGATTACGCTG
>NZ_JAUMBI010000272.1:0-17815 GCF_032115815.1 Sandarakinorhabdus sp. | reverse complement strand
TCTTCAGCGGCAATATAGGCCTGCACCAGACGCGGCGGCAGTTCGGCATAGGGCACGAAAATGCGGCGTTCGCGGGTGTAACTGGTGACGATCCGGCCATCCACGTCGCGCACGGTCGATGGCAATGCTGGCGTGAAGCTGGCCAGTTCGGCCTCGCTGGGCAGGCCCTTGGTCGCCTGCCAATAGAAGAAACTGGCCAGCAGCAAAGGCAAGCCGATCAGCAAGAGAAGACGATTGCGGGTCACGGCTGCAAGCGATAGCGACGGCAAGCGACGCTGGGAAGTCACTTGCCGGTCAGGTGGCGTTCGATGGCGCGTGCGATGCCGCGTGCCAGACGGCGGCGGCCCTCGCCGGAGAACAGACGTTCGGCATCAGCCTTGTTGGTGACATAGCCCGATTCCAGCAGAACCGAGGGCACATCCGGGGCCTTCAGCACGGCAAAGGCCGCGAAGTGGTGGAACTCGCCGCGAAAGCCGACCTCTTCGCTTTCCAGCCCATCCTGCAGGGTTTCGGCAAACTGTACCGAAACATTGTTGGTGGCGCGCCGGGCGAGATCGACCATGATCTCCCCCACTTCCGGCGCCTCCACACCCAGATTGACCCCGCCGATGATATCCGCCTTGTTTTCGCGGGCCGCGAGGCGTTCGGCGATGGCATCGCTGGCCACGGCCGACAGCGTATAAACCGAGGCCCCGCGGGCCTGATCGTTGGCCGCACTGTCGGCATGGATGGAAATGAACAGATCGGCGCGGGCGTCGCGGGCGATGCGGACCCGGCCGCCCAAGGGGATGAACCGGTCTTCATCGCGGGTCAGCTTCACCCGCACCCGGCCGCGCTCCCGCAGGATTCGGGCCGCCTCTCGGGCGATGGCGAGAGTGATGTCCTTCTCATACCCACCGGTCACCGCGATGGCGCCAACATCCTTGCCGCCATGGCCAGCATCGATCACCACGAGGGGCTTGCCGCCTGATCGGGATTTTACGCTGCTCCTGGTGGCAGCCGGTTCTGCAGGCGGCTGGGGCGAAGAAACCGCCGGTTTCTCAGCAGCCACGTCGGCAACAGGCTTTTCAGGCACGGGTTCCGGCTTGTCTGGAGCGGGGCGCGGACGGCCAAAATCGGTCGGCAGGCTGAAGCTGCCTGTCGCCGGGGTGGGCGGTGGTGGCGGGCCGTCACTGCGCAGCAGCGGCAAAGGCCGCCGGCCGCGCGCCACGGCGGCCGCAAACACATCGGGCGGCGCGCGTTCCAGCAGCAGCGTGACCTGGTTGCCCTGCGCCCGCGCCTCCCGGATGATCACCGGCGCTTTCAGATCGATCACCAGTCGCGCCGTGCCGGGGGCGAACATGGCGGCGCGCAGGGTGGAAACACTGTTGCTGCCCGGCGCCGAGAGGCCGGGTTGGACGACGCCAACAAAATCGACCACCAGCCGGAACGGGTCGCTCAGTGCAAAGGCCTGCGCCGCCGGCAACGGCCCATCGGCGGTGATGATCACCCGGCCCGGTTGGCTTTCCAGCGCGATGATACGCGCCGCCCACAACGGAGCAGCCCACAACAGGCACAGGATCAAAAGCAGGCGACGCACGGAGCAATGGATAAGGCCGCCCCGGCGACGGAGCAACCTCAGCGCAACACCGACCGTCCGGCGTAAACGGCATCCGAACCCAGTTCTTCCTCGATGCGGATCAACTGGTTGTATTTGGCCAACCGGTCGGAACGGGCGAGGCTGCCGGTCTTGATCTGGCCGCAGCCGCAGGCGACCGCCAGATCAGCGATGGTGGCATCTTCGGTTTCGCCCGAACGGTGCGACATCACACTGCGATAGCGGTTGCGGTGGGCCAGATCGACGGCTGCCAGCGTTTCGGTGAGCGTGCCGATCTGGTTGACCTTGACCAGCAATGCATTGGCCAGGCCATCCTTGATGCCCTGCCCCAGCCGCGCCGGATTGGTGACGAACAGATCGTCGCCCACCAGTTGCACACGGCCGCCCAGCTGGTCGGTGAGGATCTTCCAGCCGTCCATATCGTCTTCGCTCATGCCGTCCTCGATGGAGAGGATCGGATAATCGGCGCACAGGGCGGCCCAGTAATCGCTCATCTGTGCCGGAGTCAGGGTCAGGCCTTCGCCATGCAGGTGATAGGCGCCATCCTTGAAAAACTCGGTGGCAGCCGCGTCCAGCGCCAGCATCACGTTGTCACCGGGCTTGAAGCCGGCCTTTTCAACGGCGGCCATGACGAAATCGAGCGCAGCACGAGTGCCATTGAGGTTCGGCGCAAAGCCCCCTTCATCGCCCACCGCCGTGTTGTGGCCCTGCGCCTTCAGTTCGCTCTTCAGCGTGTGGAAGATTTCGGCACCCCAGCGCACCGCTTCGGCGATGCTGCTGGCGCCCACCGGCATCACCATGAATTCCTGCACGTCGATCGGGTTATCGGCATGGGCGCCGCCGTTGATGATGTTCATCATCGGCACCGGCAACAACCGCGCCGAAACGCCGCCAACATAGCGATGGAGCGGCAGCCCGCGCGAATCGGCCGCGGCCTTGGCAACGGCAAGGCTCACACCCAGAATGGCGTTGGCGCCGAGCCGGCCCTTGTTGGCGGTGCCATCGAGCTCGATCATGGCCGCGTCAACTGCGCCCTGCTCCTCCGCTTCCATGCCGGCCAGCGCGTCGTAAATCTCGCCATTCACGGCCGCGACGGCCTTGAGTACGCCCTTGCCCAGATAGCGCCCCTTGTCGCCATCGCGCAGTTCCACCGCTTCATGCGCACCGGTGGACGCGCCCGACGGCACGGCCGCGCGGCCGGTGCTGCCATCTTCCAGGACAACGTCAACCTCAACAGTGGGATTGCCGCGGCTGTCGAGAATTTCGCGGGCGTGAATATCGATGATTGCGGTCATGGCCTGGGGTCCCGTCTGGCATAGGTGAAGCTGCCCGCTTGCGCAGCGGCGTTCGCCACGCCAGATAGAGAGGTGAGCCCGTGCGGGCAAGCATGACCTGATGTGGATGGCCCGATGACTGACCCCCTTCCGATCGACGCCAGCGACTGGAACGACGACGACAACAACCTTGGCGTCGCTGCGCCACGCAGCAGCGGGTTTGACGGCCTGCTGGATTTTGCGCGCAATCGGCTGATCTCCTTTGTGGAAGATGCACGTGACAGCCTGGTGGGGCAGGTACGCGGGCTGAAATCCCTGGCTGACCTGCTGGTGGAAAATCTGCCGGAAGGGGCAGCGCCGGTTTCGAAGCTGGTGGGCGAAGCGACGGACAATATCGATGCCATTGCCGATGCGCTGGCCGAAAAATCGGTGGAGGAACTGGTCGAAGATGGCCGCGCACTGGTGCGGTCGCAGCCGGCGGCAGCCGTGGGTATTGCCATTGCGGTGGGCTTTCTGGCCGGCCGCATGCTGAAGGCGGCGCGCGATTGATGGGCCTTGGTGGCGGCCTTGCAGCCCAGGCGCGGCATCTGGTTGGCGGTTTTCTGCTGCTGATGCAGAATCTGTCGCGGCTGACGGCGGCAGAACTGCGCGCCAACGCCGGGGCCTTGCGGGCGCCGCTGCTGATGCTGCTGGCGGCGACGGGCCTGTTGTTCACCGCACTGACCCTTGTGCTGGTCGCCGCCGTGCTGGCGCTGGCGCAACTGGTTGGCCCGGTGGCAGCCTGCGTGATCGTTGCGCTGGTGAGCGCCGTTGCGGCGTGGGCGCTGGCCAGGCACGGCCTGTCGCGCTTGGCGGCAATTGATCTTGCGCCGCGCCGTTCCATGGCCACATTGCAGCTGCAGATCGATCGTTTCACCACCAAGACCAACCGCAAGGCGCCGCAAGCCAAGGAGCCCCGCCCATGACCGAGACCGCCACCATCGAGGACCTGGCCCGCGCGGCCGATGATGCCGGCGCATCGCTGGTGGAAGAGGTGAACAGCCTGGCTGACCGTCTGACGCCGCGCCGCATGGTTGACGAGGCATTGAGCGTGGTGAAGGCGCGCGGCAGCGATCTGGCCCGCGATGCGGGCAACGTGGTGAAGGCGCACCCGGTGGCCACTGGTGCAGCCGTCGCCGCCATTGGCCTGGCGCTCTATGCCGGCAACCGCATTTCCAAGGCAGAACTCGATCTGGGCCATGATCTGGAAGATTACAGCGATTATGAAGACAGCGCGCTGACTGCAGCCGCCACGGACGGCGACGTGGGCGACGATGCCCGCGCGCTGGTGCAGGACAATCCGGTGATTGCCATTCTGGCCGGTATTGCCGCCGGCGCTGCGCTGGCCCTGTTGTTCCCGACCAGCACGGCTGAAAAGCGCAGCCTGGGCGCACTGGCGCGGCGTCTGACCAGCCGTTGATGCTGGGTTCAGCATTGCCCTGCCACAGCTGCCGGCCATGAAACATCTGATCCTGATTGCAGCCGCGTTGGCCGCTGCCCTGCCCGCCGTTCCCGCTGCCGCTCAGGTTGGCGCGGCCACTGCGGCCAATCCCGGCGATCCGGCTGCCCGACCCTTCATCGAAGGCATGATCGGCGAAGGCTTTGGTGTGCTGCGCGACAAATCGCTGAGCAAGGCCGCTGCGCGGGCGAAATTCCGCGCCATTCTGACGAAGAATGTCGCGCTGGATGATATCGGCATGCGCCTGATCCGTCGCCAGAAGTCGGCGCTGACTCCTGCCCAGCTGGATTCCTACCGTGCGGCCTTCCCGGAGTTCGTGCTGAATGCCTATGCGGATCGGCTCTATGATTATGCAGACGCAAAGGTGCAGGTGCAGCGCACGCTGGGGCGCGGGCCGTTCACCGAAGTCTATACCCGAGTCACCCGCCCCGGCGCGCAGCCGATTGATACAATCTGGCAGGTGAAATCCGATGGCGGGAAGCTCATGGTCAACAATCTGGTGGTGGCAGGCGTCAACCTGTCGCTCACCCAGGAAGCGGATTTTGCCAGTTACATCACCCGGAACGGTTTTGATGCGCTGGTGACGTTCATGAAGAGTGCCAACGCGAAGAGCGTCGCCGCAAGGTGAAGAGCGTCAACAACAGCGGCTTGGCGGTGAACGCGAAATAGCAAGCGGGGCGACATGACCAGCCGGATCGACATTCATCCCACCGCCTTCGTGCACCCATCGGCCCAGATCTATGGCCATGTCTCCATCGGGCCGCATGCCAGCATCTGGTGCAACGCCGTGATCCGCGCCGAAACCGCGCATGTCGAAATCCACGAAGGCGCCAATATCCAGGATTTCGTGATGATCCACACCGATCCGGGCAAGCCGGTGGTGGTGGGCGCCTACACCAGTGTGACCCATCACGTGACGCTGCACGGCTGCCAGGTGGGCGATCACTGCCTGATCGGCATCAACGCCACCGTGTATAATGGCGCTGTGGTGGGCAGCGGCTCCATCGTCGGCCAGCATGCCTATCTGAAGGATCGCTTCGAAGCGCCGGAGAACAGCATCGTCGTCGGCAGCCCGGCCAAGGTGATCGCCAGCCGCAACAACCGCTTGCCCAATCGCATCAACGCCGAATTCTACATGCGCAATGCCGAGTGCTACCGGGTGGGCAATCACCGCGCATGGGCGGGGCCGGAATTCGAGACCTGGTTTGCCGCCACCATGCAACGGCTGCAGGGCGAGTATGCACAAGGCGCCACTGGCGCGTAGATGAGTCTGCGGTTAGACGCCGCGCATGAGCAAATTGCATCTCGTCTTTGGTGGCCGCGTGGCCGATCCGCAGGGCGTCGATTTCATCGACCCGGCCAATCTCGACGTCGTGGGGGTTTTCCCTGATTTCAAGAGCGCGGAGACGGCCTGGCGCTCTGCCGCCCAGCGCACGGTGGATGATGCAACGATGAAATATGTCGTCGTCCACCTGCACAAGCTGTTGCAGCCCGACACCTGAGCCCTTCAACTCCCCTTCCATAAGGGAGGCTGTCGCATACGCCCTGCTGCCCTAGATTGGCCGGCGGGGAGAACGAGACATGCCGCAAGAGCTGAGCTTTGGTGCAATCATCGATACGGTCGTCGCCACGCTGGATCCGGCACGGCCGGCACTTGTTCATGGCGACACGCGGCGCAGTTGGGGCGAAGTCGCCCAGCGCAGCGCCAGCCTGGCCGCCGCAATGCTGGCAGGTGGTGCCGTTGCCGGCGATCGCTGTGCACTCCTCATGCGCAACAGCGCCGAATATGCCGAAGCCATGATCGCCTGCCTGCGGGCGCGGCTGGTGCATGTGAACGTCAACTATCGCTACACCGGCGAAGAGCTGTGGTACATCCTCGACAACAGCGATGCCGCCGTGTGCGTCTATGATGCCGAATTCGCGCCGCTGGTCGATTCCATCCGCAGCCGATTGCCCACCAAGGTGTGGATCCAGCTGGGAGGCGACACCCCGGCCTTTGCACAGGATTTCGAGACCGCCGCCAGCGCCGGCCACAGCCTGCCGCCGCAAGATCATCAACCCACCGACATGCTGTTCATCTACACTGGCGGCACCACCGGCCTGCCGAAAGGCGTGATGTGGGATCAGGCGGCGCTGTGGGGCCTGATGAACCCTGGGATTGACCCGGCGGTGACTCATGACCGGGCGGCCCTCACCGCTGATCTGCAGGCCGGGACGGGTCGCCGCAAGGCGCTGATCCTGCCGCCGCTGATGCACGGCACCGGGCTCATCGTCGCACTGGGCACGCTCTGCCGCGGCGGCACGCTTGTCACCCTGCCCGGCGCAAATTTCGATCCGGGTGAGGCCACCACCACCTGCGCGGCTGAGGCTTGCGATTATGTCGTGATCGTCGGCGATGCCTTTGCCCGGCCGATCCTGAAGGCGCTGGACGCCGGCATCGGCAGCATCGGCACGGTGGAGATCATGATCTCGTCGGGCACCATGTGGTCGCCCGAAGTGAAGGCCGGGCTGCTTGGCCATGCGCCCAATCTGATGATCGTGGATTCGCTTGGCAGTTCCGAAGGCCTCGGCCTTGGTGCCGCCGCCCAGACCAAGGACAATGCCGGCGCTGCCACCAAGTTCATGGCCGATGGCAACACGTTGATCATCGGCGACGACATGAAGCCCGTGCCATCCGGCACCATGGGCCGCATCGCGCGCGGCGGGCTGATCCCGCGCGGTTACTGGAAAGATCCGGTGAAGAGCGCCGCCACCTTCCCGGAGATTGACGGCAAGCGCTATTCCATTCCCGGCGATTTCGCCATCATCGAGGCGGATGGCAGCTTCACGCTTCTGGGCCGTGGCAGCCAGTGCATCAACACCGGCGGCGAGAAGGTGTTCCCCGAAGAGGTGGAGGAAGTGCTGAAAACCCACGCTGCCATCGATGATGCGCTGGTGTTCGGCCTGCCCGATGAAAAATGGGGCCAGTGTGTGACAGCAGTTGTGGAAGCCCATGCCGCCGTGGATGCAGAGGAATTGCGCGCCCACGTCCGCCAGCATCTCGCCGGCTACAAGACGCCCAAGACGGTGCACATCGTGACGAAAGTGCCGCGCGCCCCCAACGGCAAGGCGGATTACGCCGCGGCCAAGGCAATGGTAACGGGCTGAAACGAGAAAGGGCGGCCCGTGCGGACCGCCCTTTTCATATCAGCCTGATGTTGAGGCTTATTTCTTGCCGAGACCGAAGCTGGCAAAGCGCTTGTTGAAGCGCGCCACCTGGCCGCCGGCATCGAGCATGCGGCCGGTGCCGCCGGTCCACGCCGGGTGGCTGGTCGGATCGATTTCCAGGTTCATCGTGTCCCCTTCCTTCCCCCAGGTCGTGCGGGTCTGGTAGGTGGTGCCATCGGTCATCTTGACGGTGATGGTGTGGTACTGGGGATGGATGCCGGACTTCATGATCGTTTCCTTGGCTGCGGACCGGTTCCGACCGGGCCTGAGAAAATGAACCGGCCGCATAGCGGCTTGACCGCCCGATTGCAACAGGCGTAACCACCACTCCGAACGGTGCCCGCCCTGACCGGCGGGAGAATAGGGAAGCCGGTGCGGGGGAAACCTCAAGTCCGGCGCTGTGCCCGCAACTGTAAGCGGCCAGTTGATGCTTCACATGCCACTGGGGCAACCCGGGAAGGCGAAGCATCAACGTCATGAGCCGCAAGCCAGGAGACCTGCCGTTCCCCCGAAGGCCAGTTGGCCAGAAGGGGTCGCCCCATGCCTGCCGGGTCCAGCGGTGCGTGAGATGTGAAGGGACGGCTTTGTGCCGCATGCCCTTTCGTTCGTGGCGACTTCGTGTCGTCAAACCGCGCCCGATTTGCGCCGAACGAAGGGTCTTTGTCACATGCTTCCCCTATTCGCGCTTGCCGGCCAGCTGGCCGCGGCTGATCCGGCTCCACAGCCGATCCGCGTCACCGAAACCGCTGCCCCCTTTACCGTTACCGCCAGCCGCAGCACCATCCGGCTTGCCGAAACCGGGATCAGCATCAGCCAGATTACCCTGCCGCAGATCGAGGCGCTGAGCCTGCCGTTGGTGAAGGATTATCTTGCCCTCATCCCCGGGGTGGCCGTCGCCCAGACCGGGCCACTGGGGGCACAAACGCAAATTCGCATCCGCGGCGCCGAAGCCAATCACAGCATCACCTTCATCGACGGCATCGAGATGAACGACCCGGCATCATCCGGCGAGTTTCGCATCGACACGCTGCTCAGCCACGGCATCGAACGCATCGAAGTGCTGCGCGGGCCGCAATCGGCGCTGTGGGGCAGCCAGGCCATTGGCGGCGTCATCAGCCTCACCACCCGGGCGCCGGTGCGCGGCACCATGCTCTATGGCGAAGCGCAGGGCGGCAGCCTGGGCACGGTGCGCGGCGGCGCGGGTGCTGGCTGGGCCGACGACTATATCAGCATCAGCGGACAACTCTCCGGCCTGTCCACCGATGGTTACGACATTGCGCGCAGCGGCGGCGACAAGGATGGTTATGACAATGTCACTGCCCATGGCCGCATCGCGTGGAAGGCAACCCCTGAACTGAGCCTGCTGCTCGTCGCCCGCCACCAGGATTCGACCTCGCGTTTTGACGGCTTCAACTACGCCACCGGGGTCCCTCGCGACGAACCCCTCGCCACCAACAGCCGCCAAACCGCCTTGCGCGCCGAAGCCGCACTGGCGCTGTTCGGCGGCAACTGGATAACCCGCGCCAGCGTCATGGGTGTGCGCGCCGACAACATCAACAGCCGGGCCGGCGCCTTCCAGAACCGCAGCGATGGCGAGCGAGATCTGTTCCGCCTGCAGTCGACCGGCCGGGTGCGTGGCGGCAACCTCACCCACAGCCTGACCGGCGCGCTGGACGTTGAAACCGAGCGCTTTTCCAGCCGCGATGCCAATGCCCAGGCAGCTTCGAACCAGCGCCAGCGCCGCCGACAGACCAGCCTCGTTGGCGAATATCGTTTGAGCGCCAGCAACGGCATCGCCGCCGGTGTCGCCGTGCGCCACGACATGAACGACCGCTTCGCCGATGCCACCACGGTGCGTTTCGATGCGGTGGCCCCGATCGGCGATTTCCGCCTGCACGCCGCCTTTGGCACCGGCGTCGCCGATCCGACCTTCTTCGATCAGTTCGGCTTCTTCCCCGGTTCCTTCCAGGGCAACCCCGATCTGGTGCCGGAACGCAGCCGCAGCGTCGAAGCCGGCATCGGCTGGGCCGCGGGCAACAACAGCCTTGATGTCACCCTGTTCGATGCCAATCTCACCAACGAGATCGTCGGCACCTTCAACAGCACGACCTTCATCGCCGGTGTCGCCAACGCCACCGGACGCAGCACGCGCCGCGGTGTCGAAGTCGCCGGCCGGGCGGAACTTGCGGAAGGTCTGGGCCTCACCGCAAGCTATACCTGGCTCGATGCCAATCAGCAGCAGACGGCGGGCACCGCCGTGGTGCGCGAAGTGCGCCGGCCCCGACACAGCGGCAGCATTGCGCTGAGTTACAGCAGCAGCGATTTCGATCTGTCGGCGGCAGCTGCGATCACCGGCGCGCGAGGCGACACCGATTTCGCCCGCTTCGTGCCCGTTATCCTGCCGGCCTACACGATTGTGACGCTGTCCGGCGCCTGGCACCTCACTCCGCGCATCGATCTGACCGCACGGATCGAGAACGCGCTCGATGCAACCCAGATCGACGTATTCGCCTATCGCGGCCCGGGCCTTGCCGCCCACGGCGGCATTCGGTTCCGGCTGTGAAGCTGGCAGCGGCCACACCCTATGCGTCACCCCGGCGAAAGCCGGGGCCCATCGCCCAACTGTGGCTTCTGGTGACCAAGGTAGGGAGTTGGGTCCCGGCTTTCGCCGGGATGACGGTAATGGGGGTGGGCGCCGCCGCCACCCCTTCCCGCATCGTCAGCCTCAACCTGTGCACGGATGAATATCTCCTCCTCACTGCCCGCACGGGCCAGATCGCCAGCATCAGCCGGTTGGGTGCAGACGTTCAGGAAAGCCCGCTGGCGGCGCGGACGCGCGGTCTGAAAACCAACCCCGGTCGATTGAGCGAGGTCATCGGTCAGCAGCCCGACCTGGTATTGACCATGGGCCACGACCCACAAGCCAGCGCGCTCGCCGGACGGTTGGGCATCAGATTGGTCGCCCTGCCTTATCCCACCAGCCCGGCGCAGGTGGTCGCGCAGATGCGACAGGTGGCTGGAATAGTGGGCAATGCTCCTGCCGGAGAAGCCTTTGCCCGCGACGTGGCGATGCTCGGCGCCAGTGCGCCGCCGGCCCAGCCCGGCCTGGTGATTGGCGGTAGCGGTTTGGCCCCGGCGATGGACGGGCTGGCGGCCAGCTGGCTGCGACTGGCCGGAATCAAGCAAATGCGCGGTGGGCAGATCAGTCTTGAACAATTGCTGGTGCAACCGCCGCCGATCTTGATCCGCAATGTCTATCGCCGTGGCCAGGTGTCCGGTCCGCAGGCCTGGAGCCAGCACTCGGCGCTGCGCCGGCTGCCGTCGCGGCAGGTGGAGGCCGATGGCCGCGCCTTACTGTGCAGCGGCGCGGCGATGCCGGCGGAGATCACCCGACTGAAGAAGGCGCTGGCGGCGTGAACCTGCGGCTGGCCCTGCTCTGCGCCATGCTGGCGCTGGCCTCTCTGGCACTGGGGCCGGTCGATCTGGCGGCATTGTGGGAACGCGATCCCGATCTGGCGCGCATCCTGTTCCTCGAATTGCGGCTGCCACGCACCGGCCTCGCATTGGCCATCGGTGCCGGACTGGGCGCGTCGGGCGCAGCGGCGCAAGCCTTGTTCCGCAATCCACTGGCATCGCCCGATGTGCTCGGCCCGTCATCCGGCGCGGCGCTGGGCGCGGTGCTGGCCGGTTACTTCTTCGGGGCCGGTGTGATCGGCATGGCGTTGGGCGGACTGGCCGGTGCAGGGCTGGCGTTACTCCTGTTGCTCGCCTTGGCCGGCAAAAGCGCCGGCACCACGCGGCTGGTGCTGGTCGGGGTGGCCGTGGCGATGCTGCTGGGCGTCGCCATCAACCTGGCGCTCAGTCTCGCGCCCTCGCCGTTCGCGCTTTACGATCTGATGTTCTGGCTGATGGGAAGTCTCAATGATCGCAGCCTGACGCAACTGGCGCTGGCCGCGCCGCTGATCGGGGTCGGCGTAGTGCTGCTGGTGCGAGCCGGCCCGGCGCTCGACACGCTGGCGCTGGGCGAGGAAGTGGCGCAATCGCTGGGCGTCGGCATCGCCTCGGTGCAGGGCCGCGTCGTGCTGGCGATCGCGCTGGCCACCGGTGCCGGCGTTGCTGTGGCGGGCAGCATTGGCTTCATCGGCCTGATCGTGCCGCACCTTGTTCGCCCCCATGTCGGCCACAGGCCCGGCGCGGCCATCCTGCCTTCCGCTCTGGCTGGTGGGGCCCTGCTCACCGCTGCCGATATTGCCGTCCGCCTGGTGCCGGCCAGCCTGGATCTGCGACTCGGCGTGCTCACCGCGCTGATCGGGGCGCCCTTCTTCCTCTCGCTCATCCTCAAGGGCCGCTGATGTTGCAGGCAATCGCCCTCGCCCGCCCGCCGATGCTGGCCCCGATCTGCCTGACACTGCAGCCGGGCCAGTTCACTGGCATCATCGGCCCCAATGGGGCCGGCAAGACGACATTGCTCAAGGCGCTTGCCGGCCTGTCAACCGGGCCGGGCGACGTGCTGCTGGATGGGAAGCCCCTCATCCCGCACCCTCGCCGCCTGGCCTGGCTGCCGGCCAGTCGCGACGCCGTATGGCCGATGACGGCGGCGACCCTCGTGCAACTCGGCCTTGGCCCCGCCGCCGCCCCCGATCCGGACGCCGTTGCAGCAGCGCTGTCGGCCTGTGACGCGTCCGCGCTGGCAGACCGCCCGGTCAACCAGCTTTCCACCGGCGAGCGCGCCCGGGTGCTGCTGGCGCGCGCGCTGGTCGCCCGGCCGACCTGGCTGTTACTGGATGAACCGATCGCCAATCTCGATCCCGGCCACCGGCTCGACGTGATGGCGCTGCTGGCGGCAGAAGCAGCGCGCGGGGCCGGCGTGGTGATGGCCCTGCACGATCTTGATCTCGCCCGGCGGTGCGACCGGCTGTTGTTGATCGCCGGCGGCGCGCTGGTCGCCGATGGGCCACCGAAAGAAGTGCTGAGCCAGCACATGCTGGCGCGGGTCTTTGGCGTACGGGTCAGCCATGATGGCTGGGTTCGCACCGAAAAAGATGCTGCCTTGCCGCGATAGCGGCCGGTGAATTGCCCCTTATGCATTGGCCATTGAGCGCATGGCCAACATCGGCCATACCCGCGACCATGCCGCGCATTGGTCAACCCCTTCCGCCCTCCGCCCGCACTACAGCCGCCGCCATGGCCGAGTTGGTTGCCGACCTGCGCGAAAAGGCCGCCCGAATCGCGCTGGGCGGGCCCGCCAACGCCCGCGAAAAACATGTCGCGCGCGGCAAGCTGCTACCGCGCCAGCGCGTGGAAGCACTGGTCGATCCGCACAGCGCCTTCCTGGAAATCGGCCAGTTCGCCGCCCACGACGTTTATGGCGAGGATGTGCCCGCTGCGGGCCTGATCGCCGGTGTTGGCCAAGTTTCGGGACGGTTGTGCGTGATCGTTGCCAACGATGCCACGGTAAAGGGCGGCAGCTATTACCCCATCACCGTGAAGAAGCATTTGCGCGCGCAGGAAATCGCCGCGCAGAATGGCCTGCCCTGCCTGTATCTGGTTGATAGTGGCGGCGCCAACCTGCCCCGGCAGGATGAAGTGTTCCCTGATCGCGATCACTTCGGCCGCATCTTCTTCAATCAGGCCAACATGAGCGCCAATGGCATCCCGCAGATCGCCGCCGTGCTGGGCAGTTGCACCGCGGGCGGCGCCTATGTGCCGGCGATGGCGGATGAATCGATCATTGTGAAAAACCAGGGCACGATCTTCCTCGGCGGGCCGCCGCTGGTGAAGGCCGCCACCGGCGAGGAAGTGACCGCCGAGGATCTGGGCGGCGGTGATGTGCACACCCGCATTTCCGGCGTCGCCGATCACCTGGCCGAGAATGACGAGGATGCGCTGAGCATCGCCCGCCGTATCGTTGCCACCCTGCCCGCCGCACCCGCAGTGGCGCGTGGCCCGGCCCGTCCGCCGCTGTTTGATACCAGCGAACTGAACGCGCTCGCCCCCATCGACACCCGCGTGCCGGTGGACGTGCGCGAGATCATCGCCCGGATGGTGGACGCTTCCGAACTGCAGGAATTCAAGCCGCGCTATGGCGAAACGTTGGTGACCGGCTTTGCCCATATCGAAGGCTACCCGGTCGGCATCATCGCCAACAATGGCATCCTCTTCAGCGAGAGCGCCCAGAAAGGCGCGCATTTCATCGAACTGGCCTGCCAGCGCCGCATTCCGCTGCTGTTCCTGCAGAATATCAGCGGCTTCATGGTCGGCCGCCGCTTCGAAAATGAAGGCATCGCCAAGCATGGCGCCAAGCTGGTGACGGCCGTCGCCTGCGCCGCCGTGCCGAAGATCACCGTGGTGACCGGCGGCAGTTTCGGCGCCGGCAATTATGGCATGTGCGGCCGCGCCTATTCCCCTCGTTTCCTGTGGATGTGGCCCAACGCGCGCATTTCGGTGATGGGCGGCGAGCAGGCGGCGAGCGTGCTGGCAACGGTGAAGGGCGGCGGCTTCAAGAATGCTGCCGACGAAGAGGCGTTCAAGGCGCCGATCCGCGCCCAGTATGAAGCCCAGGGCAACCCCTTTTACGCCAGCGCCCGCCTGTGGGACGATGGCATCATCGCACCGGAAGACACCCGCGCCGTGGTGGCGTTGTCGCTTGCTGCGTCGCTTCAGCAGCCGGTGCCGGAAACCCGCTTCGGCACGTTCCGGATGTGATGAGCGATGCTGGACGAAACCCTCGATGATTGGGGCACGGCCCGCCTCACGCTGAACCGGCCGGAGCGGCACAACGCCTTCAACGCCGAACTGATCGCCGCGCTGGAAGAAGCCTTCACCCGACTGGGGAAGGCCGGCGAGGTGCGCGCGATCGTGCTGGCGGGTGCTGGCAAGAGCTTCTCGGCTGGCGCCGATCTTGACTGGATGCGCGCCGCAGCCGGCTGGAGCGAGGCGGAAAACCAGGCCGATGCGATGGGCCTGTCCAACATGCTCGCCGCCATCAATGATTGTCCCAAACCGGTGATCGTCGTCGCCCACGGCCATGTGACGGGCGGCGGAGTCGGGCTGGTCGCCTGTGCAGACATGGCGGTGGCGATCGAGGGCACGCAGTTCCGGCTTTCCGAAGTGCGACTGGGCCTGACGCCCGCGACCATCTCGCCGTTCGTGCTGGCAAAGATCGGCGCCGCGGCACGGCGCTGGTTCCTCACGGCTGAGGCGTTCACGGCTGACGAAGCCCTGGCCATGGGCTTGGTGAACGAAACCGCCATTGATGAAGACGCGGCCGAAGCCGTGGTGGCGCACTGGCTGGCGCATATCGGCCAGGCTGCGCCCGGCGCGGTGGCCGATGCCAAGCGTCTGGCGCTGGATTTCGCACGCGCCGAAATCAGCGAAGAACTGCGCGAGGAAAGCGCCCGCCGCATCGCCGCGCGCCGGGTGAGTGAGGAAGGCCGAGAAGGCATAGCCGCCTTCCTGAGCAAGGGGAAACCATCATGGGTGATCGAATGAAACCGTTGTTTGCAATTGCCCTGCTGCTGGCCGCACCCGCTGCTGCCGCCCCCAAGGACGAGGTGCTGGCCGCCACCAACGCCTTCATGGCCGCGCTCAACAGCGGCGATGCCAATGGCGCAGAGGCGATGACGCATCCGACGCTGACCATCCAGGTGCTTCGCTTCCCGCCAGAGGGCGGTTCCAAGTTCGGCGTGATGACGCGCCAGCAGTTGTTCGACAATTTCCGCAATGCCCCGCCGCGCAAGTTCGATGAACGCATTGTGCGGTCGAAAATCCTCGTCACCCGGGACTACGCCCATGTTTGGGCGCCCTACACGCTGGATATCGACGGCAAGCGCATCCATTGCGGCGTGGACAGTTTCGGCTGGAGCAAGATCGATGGCAAATGGCTGCTGACGACGTTTGGCTGGACCGCTGATCCGAAAGGCTGCCCGCCGAAGTGAGAGACATGCAGAAAATCCTGATCGCCAATCGCGGGGAAATCGCCCGCCGCATCATCCGCACCGCGCACCGGATGGGCATTGCCACAGTTGCCGTGCATTCGGCCGCCGACGCCCAAGCCCCGTTCGTGCGCGAGGCCGGCCAGGCCGTGCCGCTGGCCGGGGATCGCGCCTATCTCGACATGGAAGCCATCATTGCAGCCGTCAAGCGCACCGGGGCGGATGCCGTTCACCCCGGCTATGGCTTCCTTTCCGAGAATGCCGATTTCGCCAAGGCACTGAAAAAGGCTGGCATCACCTTCATCGGCCCACCCGAAAGCGCTATGCGGGTGATGGCCCTGAAAGATACCGCCAAGGCCGCGATGAAAAAGGCCGGCGTGCCGATAACGCCCGGCTATCAAGGCAATGACCAATCACTGGTGCGGCTGCAGAAGGCTGCCGAAGGCGTGGGCTTCCCGTTGCTGATCAAGGCTGTTGCCGGCGGTGGCGGCAAGGGTATGCGCGCCGTGCAATCGGCAGACGAACTCCAGGAAGCCCTGATGGCCGCCCAGCGCGAGGGCGAAACCGCCTTCGGCAACGCGGGCGTGATGCTGGAGAAATTGATCCAGCGCCCGCGCCACGTCGAAGTGCAATTGTTTGCGGACAGTCACGGCAACGCCGTCCACCTGTTCGAACGCGACTGCTCGTTGCAACGCCGCCACCAGAAGGTGATCGAGGAAGCCCCTGCCCCCGGCCTGTCAGACCAGCTGCGCCATACGCTGGGCGTGGCCGCGGTCACCGCCGCCCATGCCATTGGCTATCAGGGCGCCGGCACGGTGGAGTTCATCCTCGATCTCGACACGGTGGACCTGTCGGGTGATCCCGCCTTCTACTTCATGGAAATGAACACCCGCCTGCAGGTGGAGCACCCGGTGACCGAGTGCATCACCGGCGAGGATTTGGTGGAATGGCAGATCCGCGTCGCCCGCGGTGAACCGCTGCCGAAAAAGCAGGACGAGCTCAGCGTCAACGGCTGGGCGATGGAAGCGCGGCTCTATGCCGAAGATCCGGACAGCGGCTTCCTGCCCGCCACGGGCACCATTTCCGCCCTCGAATTCGGTGCCGGCCCCGGCGTGCGCATCGATACGGGCGTTGAAACCGGCAGCCGCATCGGCCTTGATTATGATCCGATGATCGCCAAGGTGATCGCCCACGGCGCCACCCGCGCCCAGGCCATTGATCGGCTGGTCGGCGCGCTGGATGCCACTATTGTCACCGGCCTGAAATGCAACCGAGCTTTCCTGGCGCGGCTCGCCGATACCAAGGCATTCCGTGCCGGCGAGGTCGATACCGGTTTCATCGCCCGCCATGCCGCCGAACTGGCCGCACCCGGCCTGTGTCCGGCGCCGGTGTTGCTCGCCGCCGCGTTGGGGCTTGGCCTGCCGCTGGATGAGGTGCGCGAAACGCTGTTCGGCACGCTAAATTTCCGCATGAATGTCGCGCCCGAAACCCATGTCCGCCTGTGGTGGGGGGAGGAACGCCATGCGCTGACCCTGCGCGCCGCCGGTGGCCCGCGCTGGCGCATCGGCGGTCTGGCCGGCGTGGGCGAAGTCGCCGCGACCCGCACTGGCACTTACGGCCTGTCGATCGATCTGGGCGGCCAACTGATGCCGGCAACAGTGGTGGCGGGCGACTGCATTGTGGAAGTGCGCCTTGCGGGCCAGAGCTGGACCCTGGGCACCCGTCCGCCGCGCACCAAGGATGCCGGCGGCGGCCATGCCCACATGATCGCGCCGATGCCGGGCCGCGTGCTCGCTGTTGACGTGACGCCCGGCCAGGTCGTGGCCGAAGGCGATCGCCTGCTGGTGCTGGAAGCCATGAAGATGGAGCATCGCCTCACCGCCCGCGTGGCTGGCACCGTGCAGACGGTGCATGTCGCGGTGGGCGATCAGGTTGCCGACGGCATGATGCTGGTGGAAATCGGCTGATGGTTTGGGCCGGATCGGCAGGGCTCTTGCCGGTCCGGCCCCTCCCGGCCGGGAAGCGGACTATTCCTGGTCGTCGACTGGTTGTTCGCGCCAAGCGAGGATGATGCCGGGCAGCGCCAGCGACGTGATGGCAAAACCGGCCAAGAGATCGAGCGCCTGTTCCTGCCCCGGCATCCAGCCATCGATGAACTTGGCGATGATCGACCAGAGGAAGAAGGCGAACAGCGTCAGCACCATGATCTGGTGGGTGGCGACATAGGATTTGTCGCGCATCGCCCGTTCGCGTTCATCAAGCATGGCATCGCTGGCCTGCGTAAGTTGCCCACGCCCTTCGATGA
>NZ_JAUMBI010000271.1:0-11715 GCF_032115815.1 Sandarakinorhabdus sp. | reverse complement strand
CGCATCAGAGGCGAAGCGGATATCGGTGTAGAGCGCATAGACCATGCCGAGCCCGGCACAGGCGCCGTTGATGGCGCCGATGATCGGTTTGGGCACGGCGGGAAACCAGCTGTTCTGCATGCGGAAATCGGCGCGGGCTTGTGTGTCGAAATCGGCCGGGCCAGCTGCAGCGCGGGCCGAGGCGCCATCGCTCTGGATGGCTTGCAGCGTGTTCATATCAGCCCCGGCGCAAAAGCCGCGGCCGGCGCCGGTCAGCACGATCACGCGCACCGCCTCATCGTCGCTGGCGGCACGCATGGCGGCCTTCACATCGCGGGCCATCTCGCCGCGCCAGGCGTTGAGCCGGTCAGGGCGATTGAGAGTGATGACGGCAACGCCATCGGAAACGCTGTAGAGTATGTCTTCATAGACCATGGCTTCGTCTCCGCCCCGTGCTGTTGTGTGGTGCGGAGTGAACAGGCAATCACCGCACTGTGTCGATGCCCAAACATGGGAGGGCGGCGGGCGCCGGCAGGTTCGGATCAGTGCTTTCGCTTGTCGAGGAAGGCGCGGAAACTGTCTTGCGCGGCGGCGCCCACGGCGTTTTGCGCCATCACATCGCCAGCATGGGCATAGGCGGCGGGCTGCGGCATCTCCATCTGGCGATAATAGGCCTGCTTGCCCACCGCTTTGGATTCCGCCGCGCCGCGCGTGGCGCGAGTGATGAGGTCGAGCGTGGCGGCTTCCAGCTCGTCATCGGGCACCACGCGGTTGACCAGGCCCCAATCCGCCGCCGTGCGCGCATCGATGGGGTCACCGGTCATCGCCAGTTCCAGCGCCCGCTTGCGCCCGAGGTTGCGGGCGACGGCGACCAGCGGCGTGTGGCAGAACAGGGCGCCCTTGCCGCCGGGCAGGGCAAAGCTGGCGCTTTGCGCCGCCACGGCCAGATCGCAGGTGGCGACAAGCTGGCAACCGGCTGCGGTGGCGAGGCCGTGCACACGGGCCACCACCGGCTGCGGCAGGGCCTGCAACAGGTCCATCATCTCGGTGCAGATGCGGAACAGGTCCCGCACTTCGTCGTGGCTGTGGCCGGCCATGTCGGCAAAATGATGCCCGGCCGAAAACACCGGCCCATTGGCGGCAAGGATCACCCCGCGCGCATCGCTGCGGCCGATGTCCTGCAACACCTCTGTCAGCTCCAGCATGAGCGGGCGGGACAGCGCGTTGCGCTGTTCGGGGCGGTTCAGCGTCACCGTCACGATGGGGCCCTGACGGTCAACCAGCAGATGGCTTGGGTTGGTCATGCCCGCATCCTTGCAGAAGCGGGGCGGGCTGTCACCGGGTAGCGGCTTGGCGGTTGCCCCCGGTCCAGGCGCCCAGGCGGATGGCGCTCGCCGTTACCAGCGCATGGGCGACCATGCCGGCGGCGATGATCATGAAATACTGCGCCGGCTGGGCGCCGGAGTTGCCGGCCAGCACGGCGCTGCCGCCCACGATGACCACCACGCGCACAACCGCGGCAATCACCGGCCACAGCACCCGCCCGGCGCCCTGCGAGGCAAAGAACAGGCAGGTTGCCACGCCAAAGAAGGCATAGAAGGGCGCGACGGTTTGCAGATAGGCACGGGCGGCGGCCCGCACCGCTTCATCGGCGGTGAACAGATTGGCCCACAGCCCCGGAAACAGCGACGCCACCAGCCCGATCGCGCCGGCCAGGATGGCGCTGAAGCCGGCGGCCGTCCAGGCGACGGTGTGGGCGCGGGCGATTTCCCGCGCGCCGAAATGCACGCCCACCATGGCGGTGGAAGCCGCGCCCAGGCCGAAGATCATCGGCACCACCAGAAATTCCAGCCGTGCGCCAATGCCATAGCCGGCCAGCACATCGGTGCCGAAACGTGCCATGGCGGCCGTGATGACCAGCACCGAAGCCAAGGTGCAGAACGGATTGATCGCAGCCAGTCCGCCGATGCGCAGGATGGCGACGATGGGCGCCCAGTGCAGTTTGACGCCGGTAAAGTGCAGGCGCAACTCGCGGCAGCGGGTGGTGAGGAAAACCAGCATCAGGATGGTTGAAATCGTGCTGCTGATGACGATGCCGGCCGGCGCGCCGGCGATGCCCAGCCGCGGAAATGGCCCCAGCCCGAACACCAGCACGCCGGCAATGCAGACCTGCAGTATCGAGCCCATGACGCCGATCCGGGCCGCGACGCCCATGTTGCCGGTGGCGCGCACGATGCCAGCCAGCGCGTTGGACAGCCACAGGCTGACACAGCCAAGGAACAGCGTATCGGAATAGGCCAGCGCCTGTTCCAGCACCGCGCCAGTGCCGCCCAGCGCGCCATAGATCGACCGGCCGAACAACAGGAACACCGCCGCGCAGATGCTGGCCAGCACCACCATCAGCAGCACGGCATGCACGGCCACTTCTTCCGCGCCGGCCCTATCGCCCGCGCCCAGCCGCCGCGACACTGCGCCGGTGATGGTGCCGCCGAACGCGCCGGCCGACAGCATGCCCATCAGCATCATCATCGGAAACCCCAGCGCCAGCCCGGCGAGCGGCGCCGTGCCGAGCTGACCGACGTAAAAGGCCTCGGTCATCATGGTGAGCGACGACATCACCATGGAAACGATGTTGGGCGCGGCGAGGCGCAGCAGGGTGGGGCCGATCGGCGCTGTCAGCATTGGCGATGGAGGTGCAGTCGCCAATTCGGATCCTTCCGGCGCGAAGTGTTCGGGCAATGTCTAGCGGGTGGACAGGCCACGCACCACAATCAGGAATGCCAGTCTGTTGATCACGCCACGGGCCGGCCGCCCAGTGTTTCCGACAATTTCGCCGCGATGGCGGTGCGGGCGTGGGCCGAAAGCGCCTTGCGATCGGGCGTGTCGGCAGGGCTGAAGGGCTCAAGAAAATGCACGCGGGCTTCCCAGGTGCCGGGGCGCGAAAGCAGCCGCCAGGCGTTGGCAGCACCGGTTTCCATGCCGACCCAGGCGAGGTTGCGGCCGGCTTCATCGCAATCGATGACCACGGGTTGCAGCGTGGCGCCGGGCGGGGGCGGGATCAGCATGGCAAAAAGCGGGGCCTTGAACGGCAGCAGGCGACGGCCATCGGAACAGGTGGCTTCCGGGAACATGGCGATGCGGCTGTGGCGGGTGAACTGCGTGCGCATGGCGGCGATCTGGGCAGGCACGCCCATGCGGTCGCTGCGGTTGACGAAGATGGTGTCGTTCAGGCGGCAGATGAAGGCGAGGCCGGGCCAGATGGCGATGCCGTCCTGCGCCACGAAAACGGTGCCGGTTTGGCCGCCGAGGATAAGCGCGTCGGTCCAGCTGAGATGGTTGGCGATGTAGAAGACGTCGCGGGCCGCCGGCTGGCCGATGCTGCGGACCCGGATGCCGCAGGCGCGGGCGCTCCAGCCCAGGAAGCGGCGGGCCCAGGGCGACGGCAGGCCGAGGCGGCGGCAGGCAATATGCAGCGGCACGCACAGCGCCGCGATGCCGAAAAGCCACATGCCGCGCGCCGCCACCCGCCGGCCACCGCCGGCATCCGCCGCCAGCGCGCGGGCAAAGCGCGCCAGCGCCCCGCCAACGCCCGGCACCGGTGGTGCCACGAAACCGCTGGCATCAGGCAGGGGCGGCGGCCAATCCGTGTCAGTTATAGTGGTGGGTTCGGCCATGCGTTGGGCATAGCGGCAGGCCGTGGTCGCAGGTCAAGCCCTCAGTGCACGGCGAAGGCGGGCAGCGGCGCCGGCAAGGCCAAAACCGGCTAGCATCTGCGCCCAAGCGGCCGGCTCTGGCACCGGGTCGCCACTGCTGTCCATGAACTCAGCCAGTGACTGGCCAACGGTGATGCTGCCACTGAGGCTGCGACCGTCGAGCAGATAATTGCTGAAGCTGATGCCGATGGCATTGGTGATCAACACCCGCGTGCTGTCGAAATTGCTAGCAAACTGCTGATTCAGCGTCACTTTCAAGCCGCCCTTATCATAGGCGACGAAGTTTGGGGCGACCTGGGCGTTGCTGCCAAGGTTCAGAATCGGCGCGCCCAGCACGCTGAGATTGAGGTTGGACAGGATCGCCTGGCCCGAAAGCGTGGTGACGCCGCCGACCTTGTTGACGGTGGTGAAGGATTGCACCTGGCCGGCGGTGAGCGAGAGGATCGACGTCGGCACGCCCAGCAGGCTGGTGACCAGCCCGATATCGAGGTTGTTCACCGTGGCGCTGGCACTGCCACTGCTGGTGTCGAGCGGGGTGGTGCCATTGGCACTGGCTGCGCTGGCGATGGCGCCGCTGCTCAGGCCAAGCGTGGCGGTGACGCCGGAGACTGTGCCCAGCCCAACGCTGGCAGCCAGCGAGGCGGCGCTGTTGTTCAGCGAATAGCCGGGCGAGGTGCGGCCGCTGACGGGTGCAACGGGCCCGACCGAGGTGAGCGGCTGGCCGACCACGCGCACACTGCTGAACAGGCCGCGGGCGGTGGTGGAAATCTCCACTGTGGCCTGGGCGGCGCTGGCCAACCCGAACAGGGCGGCGGTTCCGATGATGATCTGCCTGAACATCGCGTCTTGTCCTTTGTCGTCCACCCGGTGGCGAGGCGCATGACTGAACGCCGGCCACTGCTGTTGACGGTCATTCGGCGAAAAACTGCAGGCGGGGGAGCCGCTTCATCTTTTGTTGAGGACGAATCCGGGCGGGGCTTTGCGTTTTCTTGGCTGCCATGACATGACGCCGGGCAAGCAAGACGGAGGCGGCAATCACTCATATCCTCATGCTTGATTCCGGCGTTGGCGGGCTTTCGGTGCTGGATGATGTCCGTGCCGCATTGCCGGCCATCGACATCAGCTATGTCGCGGATAACGCCGGCTTTCCCTATGGGACCAAGACCGAGATGGAGGTTGCCACCCGGGTGTGTGCACTGCTTGGCCGGCTCACCGAGCGGTTACGGCCCGATCTGATCGTGATTGCCTGCAACACCGCCTCCACGATCGCGCTGGCCCACGCACGGGCGGTGCTGGACGTGCCGGTGGTTGGCACGGTGCCGGCGATCAAGCCGGCGGCGGAAATGTCGAAATCACGCGCAATCGGCGTGCTCGGCACGATGGCGACGGTGCGCCAGCCCTATGTGGCGCGGCTTTCCGCCGATCATGCCGCCGATTGCACGGTGCTGCTGCACGGATCGGCGCGGCTGGTGGAGCTTGCCGAGGCGCATTTGCGGGGCGAGCCGGTGACATCTGCGGCTGTGGCGCCGGAATTGGCGGGGCTGACCAGCCAGAACGGCGGCGAGCGCATCGATCAGATCGTGCTGGCCTGCACCCACTTCCCGCTGCTGCTGTCGCAGTTGCAGGCGGCAGCGCCGGGGATGGGCTTTGTCGACGGCGGGCCCGGCATCGCCCGCCGGGTGGTCACTTTGCTCGGCGACCGCGGGCAGCAGGGTGAAGGCAGCGGACGGGCGCTGTTCACTCGGCATGACGAACAGGTTGACGCGCTGGCACCGGCGCTGCACCGCTATGGCCTCGAGATTAGCAGGTGAGACGGGAATGGCCCTGAACGACGATGATCTGAAAGCGCGCATGAACCGCTTCGTGCCGCCCACAGCTGCGATTCTGGGCCAGGAGATTCTCGAGATCGACAGCGCTGCCGGCCGGGTGAAAATGAAGTTCCAGCCGATCGATGCCTGCCGCAACCCGATGGGCAATGTGCAGGGCGGGATCGTGGTTGCCATGCTGGATGACGCTGCGGCATTTGCCGCCATCATCAAGAGCGGCAAACGCATCGGCATCCCGACGATCGAGCTGAAAACCAGCTTTTTTGCGCCTGCCAAGGCTGGTGTGCCGCTCTACGCCGAAGGCCGCTGTCTGAAGCTGGGCAAGCGCATCGCCTTCATGGAAGCAGATTTGTTCGACGAGGAGGGCACTTTGCTCGCCCGCCTCACCACGTCGGCCATCCCGATCGAACTGGATGGCCCCAGCAAGCTGGTAGACCGACAATGACCGAAACCGCCCCCGAAGTCCTCGTTGAACGCCGCGGCCATGCGTTGTGGATCACGCTGAACCGGCCGCAGGCGCTGAATGCGCTCAACCATCCGATGGCCGTGACCATCCATCGCGCCGTCATCGATGCGATGGGCGACCACGAGGTGCAGCATATCGTGATCGATGGCGCCGGGGAGCGGGCATTCTGCGCTGGCGGCGATGTCGCGCTGCTCGGCCGCGAAGGCCGGCAGAACCGGGCCTTGTGGGAAACCTTTTTCCACGACGAGTATCGCATGAACCAGGCCATTGCCCGTTGTGGCAAGCCGTGGGTGGCGCTGATCGACGGCATCACCATGGGCGGCGGCGTGGGCTTGTCGATCCACGGCCCCTACAGCATCGCCACCGAACGCACGCTTTTTGCCATGCCCGAAACCGGCATCGGCCTGATCCCCGATGTGGGCGGCACCCATGCGCTGGCAAAATTGCCCGGCGAGATCGGCACCTGGCTCGCGCTGACCGGCGCGCGGCTGAAGCCGGCAGACCTGCGCTATTGCGGGATCGCCAGCCATTATGTGCCGTCCGCCCATCTGCCGACGCTGTGCGACCTGCTGGCGACCAGTCACGAACCTTTGGCCGAGGTGCTGGCGACCTTTGATGAAGACGCCGGCGAGCCGCCACTGGCCGCCTATCGCGACGCCATCGATTATCATTTCGGGCATGACCGGATGGAAGACATCATGGCCAGCCTCGAAGCCGGCGATGAGTGGGCGCTGGAACAGGCCGCCACCATCCGCCGCATGTCCCCGATCAGCTGCAAACTGAGCCTCGCCGGCCTGCGCGCCGCGCGCGGCGTGGAGATTGAGGAGGCGCTGATCAACGAATATCGCATGGTATGCGAGATTCGGAACGGCCACGACTTTTTCGAAGGCATCCGTGCCCAGCTGATTGACAAGGATCGCAACCCGAAGTGGCAGCCCGCCACGCTGGAGGCGATCAGCGACGATGATGTGGCGCGCCATTTCGAGGTGCCGGAAACGGGTGATCTGACGTTCGAGTGACTGGGGGTCAGTGACAATCCTGATTGTAGGCCACCGCGCTAATTCCTAGTTACTCAGGTGTGAGTTCAAGGGAGGCGTGCATGTTCAGGGTTCTTGTTGCGGCCGTCGTCGGCTTGGGCGCAGCGCCGGCGGCAGCCGTTTTGGTCACGGTCAATGCGGCCGCCCATACCACCAGCAGTGCTGGTGTTGACACGATCGCTGTGGTGGCGGGACACAGTTTCATGGTCACCGTTTCGACCGCCGACCTGTGGAGCGCCGGGCCGCTGCCACGCTGGTCGAACGCCAATGGCTTGGTCGGCAATCTCTTTGCCACTGGCTCCGATGAATCGGGCGAAGCTGCGGGCACGCTGATCGGTCAATATTTCGCCCCTTGGACCTTCGGCGGCCACACGGCTCCTTATGGTGCGCTGGTCGGCCGCATCGGCTCCGAATTCAGGACGATGGGCACCAACTTTATCGGCCAGGCTTGGGCAACCGGCACGCTCAAGCTGTTCTATTGGGACGGGGGCGGGCAGGACAACTCCGATTCAATCCGGGTAAATGTCACTGCCGTGCCCGAGCCCGCCAGCTGGGCGATGCTGATCGCCGGCTTTGGTCTGGTTGGCGCTGCCGCACGTCTGCGACGCGCCGTCGCCTGATTGACGCCAGGCGGGGCCGGCACCTGCCGACCCCGCGTCTGCTCAAAGCCCGTCGACAGCCTTGCTCACCAGCACGTTCACCGCCACGCGGCGGTTCTGGGCCTTGCCTTCATCGGTGCTGTTGTCAGCCACCGGATCGGATTCGGCCATGCCGCTGGGTGTGAGGGTACGGAACTGTTTCCAGCGGCACACCTGCTGCAGGTGCGCCAAAACGCGGCTGGCCCGCTTCTCGCTCAGTTCCTGGTTGTAATCCTCGTCGCCGACGGAATCGGTGTAGCCGACCACCAGTAGCAGCGCGTTGGGGGTCTTTTCGGCGGTGGCGGCAGCATTGCACAGATCGGCCCTGGCCTGTTCCGACAGGATCCATTTGCCGGTGTCGAAATAGACGTTGGTGGTGGCCTTGATATTGTAATTGTCGATATCGGCAACGCGGCCACGCAGGGCGGCCGTGGCGGCAGACTGTTCTTCAAAGCCCTGTGCCGTGCCCTGCCGGATCATGGCGGCAGTCTTGAAATCATTGCCGCGGAAGGTGACGCTGCTGGCCACCAGCGCATCGCCGGCCTGAAGTGTTTTCACCGTCACCGGCAGCCCGTTCATCAACGAGGCGGCGCTGAACTTGCCCTTGCCGCCGAACAGGCCACTCCTGCCCCTCACTTGGGTAGCGTCGTCGATGCTGATGATGGTCTTGGTGCCATCCTCGGCGGTCACCGCCATGCGATCGCCGCTGCGCGCCGAAATGATGCCTTTGATTTCCGGGCCAGGCTGCGGTCGCTCGCCGGTCACGGTCTGGGTGTTGGGAGCGTCGGGCACTGCGGGCGCATTCTGGGCGGCGAGCGGGGCGGCTGCGGTGATGGCGAGCATGATGGCTGTTGTGCTGGCCGTTCTGGTCATGATGTTCATCGGCTTCATCCCTTGAAATATGGTTGCGGTGCAGCCGCCGGTGCCCCTGATGGCCGGCTGAACCTTGAAATCGGGCAAACTGGTCACCCCTGGCCAGTGCTGCCGTTGCCGACATCCAGCCCAACGTCCTTGCTGCCGAATGAACATGGCTGGCACAGCGTGCCAAAGCCCGGGTGAGCAGTGCGCAGGGCGCGACAAGCCGTGCCAACAAGGCAGGGGTGTTGTGACTTTCAGCCGTAGCGGAAAACTATTCCCGGAATGGCGATTCCTGCCTGCTGTGGCAAGCCTCGGGGCTAAAAGCAGGCCTTCCACTGCTCCGTATCGACGAACCAGCGTTCTTCGCTGATCTTGTCGCCCACGAAGCGGAACAGCACGGCAAGCTGGCTGCCGCCGGGGCATTTGGTGCTTGCCCAGTTCAGGATGGAAACAACCTCGTCGCCATCGGAAATCTGGCGCAGCCCGGTGATCTCGAAGCCCAGCGGCAGGGCAGCGCCCAGGTTCTCAAGTGCGCCGCGAAACGCCGCCGTGCCGTGCAGCATGTCGGTCTGGCCGGGCATCACGAACAGCATGTCGGGCAGATAGTCCGCGATCAGCGTGTCCCAATCGCCGCGGCCCACGGCCTCCCATCCGCGTTGAACGATATCGGCGTGGCTGGTTGTGCTGGTCATGGCTGGTCTGATCCGTCGCTGAAAGGTGCGCGCAGCGCGCGGCCTGCGAACAGCATGCACCAGAAGGGCCGCCATTCACCACCCGGCAAATGGCCCGGTGCCAGCGTCGCGGGCCTGTCAACCCGGCAGCGCCCGCGATTGCGTGGTTTGACGCGGTGGCCGATAATCACAGCTCATAAAGCCGGAGGATTCATGCGCAGCCACCGTGAAACCCATCTTGTTGCCCGTGCCGGCTGGTTGCGCGCCGCCGTGTTGGGGGCGAACGACGGGATTGTTTCCACCGCCAGCCTGATCCTCGGTGTCGCCGCCTCGGGGGCGGACCGGCCGGCGCTGTTGGTGGCGGGCATCGCCGGGCTGGTGGCAGGCGCCATGTCGATGGCGGCGGGGGAATATGTCTCGGTCAGCAGCCAGGCCGATACCGAAGGCGCTGATCTGGCGCGGGAACGGGCGGAACTGGCAGAAAGTCCGGAGTCGGAGCATGCCGAACTCGCCGCCGTTTACGTGACCCGCGGCGTTGATGCCGAAACCGCCGGCAAGGTGGCCAGCCAGATGATGGTGCACGATGCGCTGGCAGCGCACGCCCGTGACGAATTGAACATCACCGATATCACCACGGCCCGCCCCGTGGTTGCCGCGCTTGCATCGGCCGGCACCTTCACGGTGGGGGCGGCGCTGCCGCTGCTGCTCGCCGTGCTGCTGCCGATGAACATGATGGCGGTCGGGCAGGGCGGTGGTTCGATCCTGTTCCTTGCGCTGCTGGGTTATGTCGGCGCCAAGGCCGGTGGCGCACCGCCGCTGCGGCCAGTGGTGCGCGTGGTGTTCTGGGGCGCGCTGGCGATGGCGCTGACGGCAGGGATCGGCAGGCTGGTTGGCACGGCGGTGTGATGCAGCTAGAGAGCGGGCGCAGCCAAGGAGTCGCCCCCCGTGTCGCGCATTGCACTTGCTTCCGATCACGCCGGCTACGCCCTGAAGGCGATGCTGGCCGATGAACTGCGTGCCGCCGGGCATGACGTGCTCGATCTTGGCCCGGACGGCGAGGTCAGCGTTGATTATCCCGATTTTGGCCGTGCGTTGGGTGAGGCCGTTGCGGCCGGCCGCGCCGAAAAAGGCATCGCCGTGTGCGGCAGCGGCATCGGCATTTCGATCGCCGTCAACCGCATTGCCGGCGCCCGCTGTGCGCTGGTGACCAGCGGCTTGATGGCGCGGTTGGCCCGCCAGCACAACGATGCCAATTGCATCGCGCTGGGCAGCCGGATAATCGGCATCGAGACTGCCCGCGATTGCGTGGCCGAATTTCTGAACACGCCGTTCGAAGGTGGCCGCCATGCCGGCCGCGTCGCCAAATTGGGTTAAGGAGAAGCACGATGAGCACCCGTCCGATGTCGGATATCCGTCCTGATGGCTTCTTCGAAACGCCGGCCGCGGTGAGCGATCCCGCCGTCGCCGCCGCCATCGCGGCCGAGCTTGACCGGCAGCAGAACCAGATCGAACTGATCGCGTCGGAAAACATCGTTTCCCGTGCGGTGCTGGAAGCGCAAGGATCGGTTTTCACCAACAAATATGCCGAAGGCTATCCCGGCAAGCGTTACTATCAGGGCTGCCATCCCTCTGACATTGTGGAGCAACTGGCCATCGACCGCGCCAAGGAGCTGTTTGGCGCTGCCTATGCCAACGTGCAGCCGCATTCCGGCGCGCAGGCCAATGGCGCCGTGATGCTGGCTCTGACCAAGCCGGGCGACACTATCCTGGGCATGAGCCTGGATGCCGGCGGCCACCTCACCCACGGCGCCAAGGCGGCGATGAGCGGCAAGTGGTTCAACGCCATCCAATATGGCGTGCGCCGTGAAGACCATCTGATCGATTATGACGAGGTCGAGCGCCTGGCCGTGGAGCACAAGCCGGTGCTGATCATTGCCGGTGGTTCGGCCTATCCGCGCATCATCGATTTCGCCCGTTTCCGCGCCATTGCCGACAAGGTGGGCGCCCGCCTGCTGGTGGATATGGCGCATTTTTCCGGCCTCGTCGCCGCGGGTATCCATCCGTCGCCGATCCCGCACGCCGATGTGGTGACGACCACCACCCACAAGACGCTGCGTGGGCCCCGTGGTGGCATGATCCTGTCGCGCGATGCCGAACTGGGCAAGAAGTTCAACAGCGCCGTGTTCCCCGGGCTGCAAGGCGGTCCGCTGATGCACGTGATCGCCGCCAAGGCGGTCGCTTTTGGCGAAGCACTGCAACCGGGCTTCAAGGATTATTCAAAGGCGGTGATCGCCAACGCGCAGGCGCTGGCGGCACGGCTGGTGGAGCGCGGCTGCGCCGTGGTGGCCGGCGGTACCGATACCCACCTCGCGCTGATCGATCTCACGCCCAAGGGCATCACCGGCAAGCAGGCCGACGAAGCTCTGGAGCGTGCCGGCATCACCTGCAACAAGAACGGCGTGCCCTTCGATCCGTTGCCGCCCACCCAGACCAGCGGTATCCGCGTCGGTTCGCCGGCCGGCACCAC
>NZ_JAUMBI010000270.1:6604-23680 GCF_032115815.1 Sandarakinorhabdus sp. | reverse complement strand
ACGTTCATGCCGTCAATCTTGATGGCAGCTTCCTCGGCTGCCGCGCGGCGATCCGGGTCATGCGGCCAGCGGGCAAGGGCAGCATCATCAACATCTCGTCTCGCTCCGGCATTGTCGGCATCCCGGCGGCGGCGGCTTATGCCAGTTCCAAGGCCGCGGTGCGTAACCACAGCAAGTCCGTCGCGCTGTGGTGCGCGCAGAACGGCCTCGCAATCCGCTGCAACTCCATCCACCCGGCGGCGATCATGACGCCGATGTGGGAACCGATGCTGGGCACAACCCCGGCAGAGCGCGAAGCCGCGACAAGGGCCTTTGTCGCCGACACACCGCTGAAGCGCTTCGGCACGGCAGACGAAGTCGCCGCCATGGCTGCCTATCTCGCTGCTGATGAAAGCGCCTATGTGACGGGCAGTGAATTTCACATCGATGGCGGCATCCTGGCCGGCTCTGCCGCATCGCCAGAATGATCAAATTCCAGTCCTATCGAATTGATAGGCTATAATGCCGGAATCATGCTACAAGGATGCTGTTGGAATGCTTTGACAGGGCAACCCCCGACGTGACCAATCTTTGGTCTGAGGAGTATACGCTCATGAAAACATTCACCCGTATCTTGATTCTTGGTGCCACTTCACTTGCCCTGGCGGCCTGCTCGCAGACCACCAAGGAAGAAACCAACGAAGCTGCCAACTCGGCCGCCGACGACAGCGCTGCCAACGCCGAAAAGGCCGGTGACGCGATCGAGAAGGCCGGCGATGATGCCAGCGCCGCCATCGACAAGGCTGGCGAGAAGGCCAGCGATGCAATCGACAAGGCCGGTGACAAGGCCGACGCCGCCGCTGCCGATGCCAAGCAGAACACTGGCGAGGCCATCGAAGAAGTTGGCAAGGACATGCAGCAGCCGAAATAACGGCCACGCATGACGAGATTGGGGGCAGCCCGGCCACGCGGCCAGGCTGCCCCTTTTTTGAGTCAGTTCACATTGCGCTCGCGCCCGGCCCAGAACGGTTCGCGCAGATCCTTCTTCAGGATCTTGCCACTGGGGTTGCGCGGCAGCGCCTCGATGAAATCGACGCTCTTGGGCACCTTATAGCCAGCGATGCGGTCACGCGCGAAGGCGATCAGTTCCTCCGGCGTCACGTCGGCCTTTTTCACCACGATCGCCTTCACCGCCTCACCCCATCTGTCATCCGGCACGCCGATCACCGCGCAATCGGCGACGGCAGGATGTTCGTGCAGGGCGTTTTCCACTTCGGCCGGGTAGATATTCTCCGCACCCGAAACGATCATGTCCTTCACCCGGTCGTGGATGTACAAATAGCCATCTTCATCCAGATAGCCGGCGTCCCCGGTCAGGTACCAGCCGTCCACAACGGCCTTGGCGGTGGCTTCTGCCTTGCCATGATAACCGCTCATCACGCTCACCGACTTGATGCAGATTTCGCCCACCTGCCCCGGCGCCAGTTCCTGGCCGGCGCCATCGATGATCTTCACCTGGTTGCCGGGGAAGGGCTTGCCGCAACCGCGCATGCGGGCGTTGCCAGCGGGGTCATGATCATATGGCGGCAGATACACCACCGTGCCGCAGGTTTCGGTGGCGCCATAGCATTGGATGAAGCCGGCATTGGGGAAGGCCGCCATCGACCGGCGCAGCACATCGAGCGGGATTGGCGAGGCGCCATAATAGAGCTCGGTCATGGCGGTGAGATCGGCCGGCACGGCTTCCAGATACTGGCAGATGGCCAGCAGCACCGCCGGCACCGCAAACATGCGGGTGATGCGTTCGTGGGCGATGGCGCTCACCATGCCAGGCACATCGGGCCGCGGCAGTATCACCATGGTGGCGCCGGCTTCCAGCGCGTGCAGCGCCCAGCCGCTGCCGCCGATGTGGAACAGGGGCATGGCCACCAGCGCCACGTCGTCCTCATCCCAGCGGCCCCAATCCTCCCCGGTCAATCGCCCCTTCTCGATGGTGCCGAGCAGCTGGCGGTGGCTGAGCAGCGCGCCCTTGGGAAAACCGGTGGTGCCGCTGGTGTAAAGCTGCAGCGCGACATCACCCGGGCTGATGGCGGGCATGGCATCATCGGGCTCATGGCCGGCAATCCACTCGGCAAAGGCCGGCCGGCCCGCGAACGGGGCATCAAGCAGGATCACGGACTTCAGCCCCGTGACGCTGCGCGCCTCCTCCACCAGCGGCAGGAAGCCGGTTTCCGAAACGATGATGCCAATGCCGGCATCACCCAGGATATAGGCGATTTCGCGCGCCACCAGCCGGGCGTTGATCGCCACCAGCACCGCCCCGAGCCGGAAGCAGGCGCACATCAATGTGATATAATCGGGGTGGTTCAGCGCCAGCCAGCCAACCCGGTCACCCTTGTCCACGCCAGCACTGCGCAGCGCCGAAACCGTCTGCAACACACGGCAATGCAGATCGCCATGGCTCCACACCGCGCCATCAACCCGTATCGCCGGCTTGTGCGGTGCGCTGGCGGCGTGATGCGCGGTCATTTCGGCAAGTGTCGTGAACTGCGTGGCCATGCAAATCCTCCCCGCCCCGCTTGTGCCGCCGGCACGCGCTTTTTGCCACTCTCCATTGCGGGAAGCGTCCCCGGTCTGTAAGGGGCTTCGCCATGGAAAACACCATTGTCGCCTCCGTGAACATCTTCACCATGATCACCGAAGTGCTGATCTGGGGCCTGATCGTGTGGGCGATCTCAAGCTGGCTGGTTGCCTTCAACGTGGTCAACACCCGCAACCGCTTTGTCAGCGGCGTACTGGACGCGCTGGACCGCATTTATGGCCCGATGGTGCGGCCGATCCGCCGCATCCTGCCGGATTTCGGCGGCATCGATCTGTCGCCGCTGGTGTTGTGGCTGCTGCTGCGCGGCCTTCAGATGCTGGTGCCGGCGCTGGTGCTGGATTCGACAAGGCTGCTGCAGTGAGTGCTGTGCTGATTGACGGCAAGGCCCGCGCCGCCGCCCTGCGCGCCGAAGTGGCGACTGGGGTGGCCGCGTTGGTTGCTGCCCATGGCCGCGCGCCGGGGCTCACCGTCGTGCTGGTTGGCGATGATCCGGCCAGCGCGGTCTATGTCGGCTCCAAGGGCAAGGCCACGCGCGAAGCCGGCATGATCTCGGGCGAATATCGCCTGCCTGCCGATACCAGCGAAGCCGATCTGCTCGCCCTGGTGGCCACATTGAACGCAGATCCGGCGGTGGATGGCATCCTCGTCCAGATGCCGCTGCCGAAACATATGGACAGTGATCGCGTGATTGCCGCCATCGATCCGGCCAAGGATGTCGATGGCCTGCACCCGATCAACACCGGCCTACTGGTCAGTGGCCGCGATGGGCTGGTGCCGTGTACGCCATCGGGCTGCATGTTGCTGATCAAGGAAGCCTTGGGCAACATCGCCGGCGCGGAAGCCGTGGTAATCGGCCGTTCGATCCTGGTCGGCAAGCCGATGGCCGCACTGCTTACCAACGCCAGCGCCACCGTCACCGTCGCCCACAGCCGCACCCGCGATCTGGCCGGCCACGTGGCGCGCGCCGATATCGTCGTGGCCGCCGTGGGCATCCCGGGGATGGTGAAGGGCGAATGGATCAAGCCCGGTGCCTGCGTGATCGATGTCGGCATCAACCGGATTGCGCTCCCCGATGGCAAGACGCACCTTGTGGGTGACGTCGATTTCGATGGCGCCGTGGGCCGCGCCGGCTGGATCACCCCGGTGCCGGGCGGCGTCGGCCCGATGACCATCGCCTGCCTGCTAGCCAACACGTTGAAGGCCGCCAGCGCGCGGGCCGCCGGATGAACTTCAACGATCCGCTCGTCCAGTTGTTCATTTCCTCGTTCGTTACCCTGTTCGTGGTGATCGATCCGCCCGGCTGCGTGCCGATTTTTTCCAGCCTCACTGCGGGCACCACGCCCAAGCACCGGTTCGACATGGCGGTGCGCTCCAGCCTGATTGCCGCCGGCGTGCTGATCGCTTTCGCGCTGGGCGGCGAAGCCTTCCTGTCGGCGCTGGGCATCACCCTGCCCGCCTTCAAGATCGCTGGCGGCCTGATGGTGTTCGTGATCGCCATCGACATGGTGTTCGAAAAGCGCACACAACGCCGCGAAAGCCGCGCCGAAGGGGTGAAATCCGCTGCGGACGCCGCCGGCAAACCGCTGGAGCAGGAAGATATTTCGGTGTTCCCGATGGCCATCCCGATGCTGGCCGGGCCAGGCTCGATTGCATCGGTGATGCTGCTGTCGGCCCGCACCGGCGGTGATGTGGCGCAGGAAGCCGTGGTGCTGGGCGCACTGGTCACCGTGCTGCTGCTCACCCTGCTCTGCCTGCTTGCCGCCGGGCCGATCATGAAGCTGATGGGCGCCAAGTTCGAAGGCGCGCTCACCCGTCTGTTGGGCGTGGTGCTGGCGGCGCTGGCGGCGCAGTTCGTCATCGACGGCATCAAGCAGAGCTTTGGCCTGTAGCTCGACACGTCAGATCACGCGGTTCACTATGCTCCTGCAACCACAGGAGACTCGACCATGCCCTCAGCTCTCATCATCGGCGCTTCGCGCGGCATTGGCCTTGGCCTCACCCAGGAACTGATCGGCCGCGGCTGGGAGGTGGTGGCCACCCAGCGCAGCCCGTCACCAGCGCTGGCCGCCACCGGAGCGCAGGTGGCCACCGTTGACATTGACGATGGCGAAACGGTGGCGGCGCTGGCCACCAGCCTTGCCGGCAAGACCTTCGATCATGTGCTGATCAATGCAGGCATTACCGGCGGCCGCGCCGATACCGCCACCACGGTGAGCCGCGAGGCAATGGCGCAATTGTTCTGGACCAACGCCATCGCCCCCATCCGCGCCGGCCGCATCCTGCTGCCACTGGTCAAGGAAGGCGGTTCAATCGGCTTCATGACGTCGATCCTGGGGACGGTTGGTGGCCGCAACCACGCCCGCGCCGAGCTTTACAGCGCCTCGAAAGCCGCGCTCAACAGCCTCAGCCGGGGCTTTGCCGTGCAGGATATCGGCAGCCGGGCCGTGGCCGTGCTGAACCTGCACCCGGGTTGGGTAAAGACCGACATGGGCGGCGCCGATGCCGATATCGATGTCGCCACCAGCGTGAAGGGCCTGGCCGATGTGATCGCTGCCGCGCGCCCGCCCGGCCAGGTCTATGTCGACTACAAGGGCAGCAGCATTCCCTGGTAAGATGACGAACAGAAAACGGGCGCCGCTCCGGTGGAGCGGCGCCCGTTTTCTGTCAGTGGGGCCGGACGTACCGGCCCCAGCTCAATCAGGCAGCCACGCTGGTGCGACGGCGGCGGGCGGCGACGCCGACCATGCCGAAGCCGGCAATCAGCATCAGCCAGCTGGCCGGTTCCGGAACCGCGCTGTCGACCAGGATGTTATCGAGGATCGGACCGCGGGCATCGTTGTTACCCGTGGCGCTGAACACCAGGCTCAGCGTGCCCGAGCTGGTGGGCACGAACGACAGCACATAGCTCAGGAACGGACGGGTGCGGTTGATGCTTTCGCTATAGGTGCCGAAACCACTGACCACGCCGGTGGTGCCATAGCCAGTCTGGAAGCCCGACGAGGAGACGATGGCGATGTTTTCCGGGCTGGTGAAGTTCAGCGCGAAGTTGAACGTGTCGGTACCCGTCAGACGCTGATTGCCGCTGACGTCGAACGACACGGTGATCAGGCGGCCTGCGTTGAAGCTGATGAGGTCGCTGGTGATCGAGCCAACGTTGGGCGAGCCAACGAGATCGAGGCAGCGACCGGCCAGGCCAGCGCACAACACGCCAACCGTATTGTTGTTAACCACATCAACACTGCCCGCGACCGTGAAGCCAGGAACGTTGGTCACGTTGCTGCCGGTCGTCACGCTATCGAAATTCTGGCTGAAGATGGTGACGGCCGAAGCCGGCATGGCCATCACGGCGGCGGCGGCAAGAGCAGCAAGAATACGCATTGAAATCTCCCTTTGATACGCAGCCTTCCATGCAAGCAGCGTGCCAAAACGGATATTTCTCGATTTATCCCTGTTTTTCAGCGCGATACGCGCAAAGCCCAAAAAAGCGTGCCAAAATGGATGTAAAGTACGCCGACACTTCGGACGCTGCAGGGCAGCACCCGGTCCATTCAGGTCGGCGCCTGAAAAATCTCTGAGTCGACTGCCCTGCCCATCGAAAAGGCCAGACTCGGCGAGTCGTGAGCATTATGACCGAATATTTCTGACGTGAAAATGATTAAATAGTTAACATTGCCGTGGTCGGACCATTCCACTGGCCACGACCCGCCCTGCCGCAGTGCATGTAAACTATTCCGACTCTTGCGCCGGCCCACCAGCGGGCCGGTTCAGGAACGACTGCAGGTCCAGACAGGACGGTGTGGCGCATGGCCCACGCCGCCAGAGCGCGCGGACGCGCCCTTGGCTCCGCCCACTTGGGACGTTTTCATCAGTCCACCACCAACAGGATCAACCAGGCTCAGCGCCCGTCGCGGCGCCCCAGCAGCCGCAGCCGCAGCGCGTTCAGCTTGATGAAGCCGGCCGCATCGCGCTGGTCGTAGGCGCCGCGATCATCCTCGAACGTCACGATACCCGCCGAGTACAGGCTATAAGGCGATTTGCGTCCCACCACGCCCACATTGCCCTTGTACAGCTTCAGCCGCACCGTGCCTGTCACCTTGTCCTGGCTGTGATCGATGGCGGCCTGCAGCATCTCGCGCTCCGGGCTGAACCAGAAGCCGTTATAAAGCAGCTCGGCATATTTCGGCATCAGCTCATCCTTCAGATGCGCTGCGCCGCGATCCAGCGTGATCTGCTCGATGCCGCGGTGCGCGATGTGCAGGATGGTACCGCCCGGCGTTTCATACATGCCGCGCGATTTCATGCCGACGAAACGGTTCTCCAGCAGATCGAGCCGGCCGATGCCATGGCGCTTGCCAAGCTCGTTCAGCTTGGCCAGCAGCATCGCCGGGCTCAGCCCCTCGCCGTTCACCGCAACCGCATCGCCGCTCTGGAAATCCACCGTGATATATTCCGGCGTGTCCGGCGCCTCTTCCGGGTGATCGGTGCGGCTGTAGACATAATCCGGCACTTCTTCCCACGGATCTTCCAGCACCTTGCCCTCGCTGGAGGTGTGCAGCAGGTTCGCATCGGTGGAGAACGGGCTCTCGCCGCGCTTGTCCTTCGCCACAGGAATCTGGTGCTGTTCGGCAAAGGCGATCAGCGCCTCACGGCTGGTCAGATTCCATTCCCGCCACGGCGCGATGATGCGGATATCCGGCGCCAGCGCATAATAGCCCAGCTCGAAGCGCACCTGGTCGTTGCCCTTGCCCGTCGCCCCGTGGGAGACGGCATCGGCACCCGTCATCTTCGCGATCTCGATCTGCCGCTTGGCAATCAACGGCCGCGCGATCGACGTGCCCAGCAGATACAGCCCTTCATAAAGCGCGTTGGCGCGCATCATCGGGAACACATAATCCTTCACGAACTCTTCGCGCAGATCGTCGATGAAGATATTCTCCGGCTTGATGCCGAGCAGCAGCGCCTTGGCGCGCGCCGGCTCCAGCTCTTCGCCCTGGCCCAGATCGGCGGTGAAGGTGACGACCTCGCAGTTATACTCGGTCTGCAGCCACTTCAGGATCACGCTCGTATCGAGCCCGCCCGAATAGGCCAGCACCACCTTGTTGATCGAATCAGCCATGGTCATCCCTTCACGTTGTGGATGCGCGCCTATTTGCTAAGCTGCCCCAACGCAAGCGGGGGAAACACCATGGCCGACACCGCAAAGACACTGCCAACCGATGCCAGCGTGGCAGACTTCCTCGCCGCCCTCGAACCCGCCCGCCGCCGCGACGAAGCCCAGGCCATCGACGCGCTGCTGCAACACGTGTCCGGCTGCCCGCCCGTGCTGTGGGGCAGCAACATCATCGGCCATGGCCAATATGACTACACCTACGCCTCCGGCCGCACCGGCACCTGGCCCCGCCTCGGTTTCTCCCCCCGCAAGGCGCAACATGTCGTCTATCTGATGGACGGCTTCGATGGCCAGGCCGACCTGCTCGCCCGCCTCGGCAAGGCGACGACCGGCGTGTCATGCCTGTATGTGAAGAAACTGGCGGATATCGACATGGACGTGCTGGCCGAAATGGCCCGCCGTTCGTGGGCGATAATGGCGGCGCGCTACCCGATGTAAGACGAAGGAAGGGCTTCCGGCGGACAGGAACTCGTCCCCATCGCTTATCCAACTTCCATGCGCTGGCGTTCTCGACGTGAGTAGACTCCACGGCTTCGGTGGCAACGCGCCCGCCGCTAGTTTCGCAGACACGAGACCCAGGCGATGCCAAGGAAGATGATTACCCGATGATTGCGCAGGACGTGCCGATTGTTTGCGTAGGCGGTTCGGCAGGCGGACAAGACGCCTACCAACGCTTGCTCCAGAATCTGCCGTCCGATCTCGGGGCGGCGATTGTCATCGTGAACCACTTGCGGACGGTATCGACCCATCTGCACGAAATTCTGCCGCACCATACCGATATGCCCGTCGAGCTGATTACCGAAGGCCTCGACATCCAGCCGAACCGCGTGTTCATCATCCCATCCCAGCGGGATCTGCATGTTTTGAAAGGTGAATTTCGACTGAAGCCCATTTCAAAGCCGAGAGGATGGCCCGACGTCATCACCGTCTTCCTCTGCTCCTTGACCGAGCATTGGCATGGCAAGCTGGTTGCAGTGATCGTGTCCGGTTACGATGGCGACGGCGCCGACGCTTTGTGCGCGATCCGGGATGTCGGCGGAACGACAATCGCGCAATTGCCGGCCTCGGCAGGACAGCCCGACATGCCCGACAGCGCCATTGCCAGCGGGTGCGTTGATTTCATCCTGGCGCCTGAGCAAATCGCCGATCAGATCATCAAGATCATTCGGCCGACCCACGCGGACTGAACGTTCGCTCTTGCTTCAGCCTTTGCCGCAAGCCGCCTGCACACGCTGCTTGCGGCAGAGAGCAAGCGGGACCCCGGATCAAGTCCGGGGAGAGGGGAAGAAAACGAAAGTGGGTGCAGGGGCTCAGCCCCTGCCCGCCGGAGGCCGCCTTATTTCTGGCGGCGGATGAAGTCCCTCAAATCAGACGACAATTTCTTCCGGTCCGCATCACGAACATACATCATGTGGCCGGCGTCATAGTAGTGGAACTCGGTGCGGCCCTCCGGCCAGCCGGGGCGGTTCATCGAATATTCGGCGAAGTGGAACGGCGTGGCGAAATCATACCAGCCCTGGCCGACCCAGACCTTGGTGCGGCTGTTTTCACGCAGGGTGCGGGCGAGGCCGGGGGCGACGTTGACGTAACTGTCCCGACCGTTGCCCAGGCGCCAATCCCAGGCGCCGACGCCGCCGATGGAGACATAGCTGCGATCGGTCTTGTAGCCGAGATCGCCGCGCAGATAGGCGTTCACGGCTGCGGGATAGGAGGCATCGATGCCGTAGAAGCTGGGATCGTTATCGGGCCCTTCGCCGGCGTTGTCATAATCCTTGCCGGTGTAACGGGCGTCGAGGCGGCCGATGGTGAGACCGCGATCGCGCAGCAGTTCCTTGTAGAAACGGCCGGGCGTGACGCGCAGATTGGCCTGTTCGAGATAGGTTTCCGACAGGCCGGTGAAGCGCGCCAGTTCCTTGCGGATGGCGGCGCGTTCGGCGGCAGGCAGGCTGTTCCCCTTGATCAGCGCGGTGATGTACGGGCCGCTGGCAAAGGCGCGGGCTTCGGCCACCCACGCTTCGACGCTGGCGGGCTTGTTCGGGATCTTGTCGTGATACCAGGCGGCAGCGGCATAGCTGGGAGCCAAGCCCATATATTGCATTTCATTGCCTTCATCCTCGGCCTCCAGACCGAAATCGAGGATGGCGGAGATAAGGATGACGCCGTTCAGCGCCACGTCGTTGTAGCCGCGGTTGAGTTCGTGGGCGACGGCGGCAGAGCGGGTGGTGCCATAGGATTCGCCGCCCAGGAACTTGGGCGCGTTCCAGCGGTTGTGCTCGTTTAGCCACAGGCGGATGAACTCGGCGACGGATTTGGCATCGCTGTTGACGCCCCAGAACTCCTTGGGATCGGTCTTGCCCAAGGCATGGCTCCAGCCGGTGCCGACCGGATCGATGAACACCAGATCAGCCGCGTCGAGCAGCGATTCGGGGTTGTCGCTGATGTCATAGGGTGGGGCGCCGTCGTCCTTGGCATCAGGGATGTTCACCCGCTTCGGGCCAAAGGCACCCATGTGCAGCCACAGGCTGCCGGAGCCGGGCCCGCCGTTGAACAGGAAGAACACCGGGCGGTTCGGCTCCGGATTGTCCTTCAAATACGTGGTGGCGAAGATAGCGGCGGTGGGCTTGCCCTCCTTGTCCTTCAGGAAGGTTTCGCCGGCGATGGCGGTGTAGTTCATCTTGACGCCGCCAAACGTGCCGGTGCGCTTGGCGACGACGCGGTTGGGGGTGGGGGCGGCCTCGGCGGCCTTTTCAGCGGGCTTGTCGGCGGCTTGGGCGAAGGCGGGCACAGCCAGCGCAGCAGCCAGCGCGATCAGCGAAACGAAACGAACCATGATATTCTCCCCTTTGACCCTCCGGATAGCCGGCAGTCACGGGGAGTTCAATCAGAAGCCTTTGGCGAGGCCGGGTCGATGGGAGCTGCCGCCGGCGCTGACTTAACCAATTTGCCAACACCCCAGGCGCCGATCGCCGCTGCCGCAAGTCCGAGCGGCGACACACGGCGCAGCACGAACGGCAATGCAACGGCGGCGACATTGCCGATCGGCCCCAGCTGCGATCCCGAAACGCGCGAGGCAATCTGGCGGGTGGCCGCGGCAGCAACGGCACGAACGGCAAGGCTGGCAAGCGGATTGGCCATGAGTCGTCTCCTGTCGTTTCACCTGCATAACACAGGTGGGGGCCGGCGGTGCAGCATGCAAGCCTCGCCGCCTGCTACTCGTCGCGCTATGGCAACACCATGCCGAACGCACGTCTCTCTGCCCCCGATGCGCTGCTGCGACTGTGGATGCTGGCCGAATTCGCCATGGCCGGGCTCTATATCTGGCTCGGTTGGGGGATGCGCGATTGGCCGGCCGATCTGCCCGGCCCACAGCCGTTGCGTGCCGTGGAGATCACGGAGTTCATGTACCTGTTCGTTTTCGTGCCGGCCGCCATCGTGGTGGCGATGCGCTGGCGGGCAACGCGCGATCGGCTGCTGGTTGGGCTGGCATTGGCCTATTGTGCCCTGTCCTTGTGGTCGTACATCGCCTGGGACGCCGCCTTCGAAGACGGCGCCGCTATGGCTGGCGAAATACTGCGGCTGCGGATGGCCGATGCCGCCATCGCGTTGGCCGGCGTGCCTGTCGCGCTCAGGGCGCTGCGCTTACGCTGATCTTCGCCGCGCTGGTGGCGCCAGACAGGGTATCGACCGCCGTCACCCAGGTTGCGCCGGCTGGAACAGCGGCCGCAAAGCGACCAGTTTGTCCGGCCCATTTCATCGGCACGGCGTTGCTGCCCACCCAGGCCTTCACTTCGAAACGCCTTTCATCCCACAGCGTGCCAGGCGCGATCGGGCAGCCGCACAGCATCGACACATCGGCCACCACCTGCTCGCCATCACGCCGCGCGGTGAGCGCCAGGCCGGGCAATTCCACCACCCAGCCATCACCCACCACCGGCTGGCCGGGGATCAGCCAGCGGGTTTCGGCCTTGGACACCGCCACGCCGGCCGGCTTCATCGGCCCCGTGATCACCACCCGGATTTCCTTGGGCTCGCTGATGTCGATGCTAGTGGTGAAGTGCGCCGACTTGTCATCCGCCATCGGCGTGCCGCGCGGGCTACCGGGCATAATCTTCGCGGTATCGCCGGTGCCGCCGTCGATATGCCCCTCGGCCAGCTTGGCGCCGGTGGCAGCATCGGCCAGGACGACATCCACGCCGCCCATGCCGGTGCCAATGAACTTGGCGCCCTGGCTCAACACCCGCACCTTCACCGGGGTCGGCACGGCCAGCGCCGGGGTTGCGCCGAGCAGCGCGGCAATCAGGATCAGTCGGTTCATGGATTTTCTCCCCTCAGGCGGACGGCAGCGGCCCGCATTTCGGCATCGCGGTGGCTCAGCCGCTCGGCAATCATCGTTTTCAGTGGTGCCAGGATTTCCGGCTGGGCGCTGGCCGGGGTGCCGCCAGCATGGCTTTCCGGATCATATTCCAGTGCCAGCCGGATCGTGGCCGCCGCATCCGGCCCATGCAGATGCGCCACCACCCGGAAGGCGAAATCAATGCCACTGGTCACACCGCCGGCGGTGATGATGTTGCCATCGAACACGGTGCGTTCTTCGACCCAATCCGCGCCAAACATCGGCAGATACTGGCCCCAGGCCCAATGGCAGGCGGCCTTGCGGCCCTTCAGCAGCCCGGCCGCACCCAGAATCAGCGAACCGGTGCACACGCTGGTCAGCCATTGCAGCCCCGGCGCTTGCACGCGCAGCCAATCGAGAATTTCCGCATCGTTCATCGCTGCCGAACAGCCATAGCCACCCGGCACGCAGAGCAGATCGAACTGGCCCGAATCGGCCAGGGTGAGCGTCGGCACCAGCGCCAGCCGGCAATCGCTCATCACCGGGTCCATGGTCTTGGCGACATATTCCACCTGCGCGCCCGGCATGCGGCTCAGCACCTGGGCCGGCCCGGTCATGTCGAGCTGGGTAAGCTGATCATAGAGCAGAAAAGCGACGCGCATTGTTCAGACCCCTTCTTGGGCCAGCCATAGCGCGGGCGGGTGGCAGCCGCCAGTCTGGCGCATGCCCTGCCCCACCGATGCCGCATTGCAGCACAGCCAGCCCTGTGCTACTTCGCCGCGCCTGTTCAACGGTCGGGCTTCTGCCATGTCGAACCAGGGTGCATCGTCAGATGCGGCCACTCACGCTGATCATCATGGGCATCAACAATCGCTGCTGAAGCTGGCGGTTGGCGCCGTTGGCGTGGTGTTCGGTGATATCGGCACCAGCCCGCTTTATGCTTTCAAGGAAACCTTTGCGGGCCACCATCCGCTGGGGCTGTCCACGGTCAGCATCTATGGCGTCATCTCCCTGATTTTCTGGACGATGATGCTGGTGGTGACGCTGAAATATGTCTCCGTCATCATGCGGGCCGACAATCGCGGCGAAGGTGGCAGCCTCGCCCTGATCGCCCTGATTTCCCGCCTTTCCCCCGGTGACACGCGATCAGCGCAACTGGTGCTGCTGGGCGTGATGGCCACGGCGCTGTTCTTCGGCGATGCCATCATCACGCCGGCCATGTCGGTGCTGTCGGCAGTGGAAGGCATCACCGTGGTCGAGGCACGGATGCAGCCGTTGGTGGTGCCCATCGCCATCGCCATTCTGCTCGGCCTGTTCCTGTTTCAGAGCCGCGGCACAGCCAAGGTCGGCGCCATCTTCGGTCCCATCGTGCTGATCTATTTCGCCACGCTGGCGGTGCTGGGCATCAGCAACATCATCGCCAATCCGGCCATATTGTGGGCACTGAACCCTTGGTATGCGCTGCAATTCATCATCGCCATGCCGGGCGCGGCCTTCCTGGCCCTGGGCAGTGTCGTGCTGGCCGTCACCGGCGCCGAAGCGCTCTATGCCGACATGGGCCATTTCGGCCGCAACCCCATTCGCCTTGCCTGGTTCGCCCTCGTGCTGCCGGCGCTGATGATCAACTATCTTGGCCAGGGTGCCTTGCTCACCGCCCATCCGGAGGCCGTCTCCAATCCCTTCTTCCTGATGGCACCGGAATGGGCGCGGCTGCCGCTGGTGGTGCTGGCGACGCTGGCCACCATCATCGCATCACAGGCTGTCATTTCGGGCGCCTTCTCGGTGACCCAGCAAGCCATTCAGCTCGGCTTCCTGCCGCGCATGAAGATCGTCCACACCTCGGCCTCGGCCTTCGGGCAGATCTATATCCCGGCGGTGAACTGGGCACTCCTGGTGCTGGTGATGTTCCTGGTGCTGGCCTTCCAGTCCTCCTCCAACCTCGCCGCCGCCTATGGCATTGCCGTTACCGGTACGATGCTGATCGATACGCTGCTGGTCGGCGTGCTGGTGCTCACCATATGGCGCTGGCCGGCATGGTGGGCGGCGCCGCTGCTGGCGATCTTCCTGATCGTCGATTTCGCCTATTTCGCCTCCAACCTGACCAAGGTGCCCGATGGCGGCTGGTTCCCGTTGGTGATCGGCCTTATCGGCTTCACCGGCCTCACCACCTGGTCTCGCGGTCGGGCGCTGATGCAGGAACGGCTGCGCGACAGCTCGATGCCGATGGACGTGTTCATCAAGTCTGCCGCGGCGGCTGCCACCCGCGTGCCCGGCACCGCGGTGTTCATGACCACCTCGCCGGTGGGCGTGCCGCAGGCGCTGCTGCACAATCTGAAGCACAACAAGATCCTGCACGAGCGCATCATGATCCTCACCGTCGTGATCGATGAAGTGCCTTATGTGTCGGACGAGGATCGCATCGGCGTGAAGGATCTGGGCGGCGGCTTCTACCGCATCCTGATCCGCTATGGCTTCATGCAGGAAATCGACATTCCGGCCGTGCTGAAGAAGGTGGAAAACTGTGGGCCCAAGCTGAAGATGATGGAAACCAGCTTCTTCCTCTCCCGCCAGACCCTCTTGGCCAGCGACAAGCCCGGCATGGCAATCTGGCGCGAACATCTGTTCAGTTGGATGATGCGCAACGCCGAAAGCGCGATGGACTTCTTCAAGTTGCCCACCAACCGCGTGGTGGAGTTGGGCTCTCAGGTCGAGATCTGAGACCTCAATCCAGATCGCTGGTGGAGATCACGAACCAGCGCTGACCGCCATCCGCCATCAAGGTGACCATTTCGCCGCTGGGCACCTCGAATGCGGGGGCCAGTTCGACTGTCTCGCCCATCGCCGCCATGAGCCGGATGCCGCCACGCCCGGCCGCCCGAACCGTCAGCAGCCGGCCTGCCAGCAGATTTGCGCGCGGCAGCCGGATGGACAGATTTTCGACCCGCACCGCAATGACGACATCAATATCGTCGCCAAGGTTCATCGTAGCGGGGTCTGCATCGTTCACGATCAGCGGTCGTGCCTGTTGCGCTCCGCGCGGCCCCGGTGCGCCGGCAGGCCCCGTCGCACCGGCGGGCCCAGCCAGTCCTGGCGGCCCTGCTGGCCCCGGCAACCCCGGAGGGCCCTCCCTGCTAATGCTGGCCGAGCAGCCAGAAAGGGCAAAAGCCAGAACAACAAGTGGCGGGACTGCTCGTTTCATTACAGCAATGTAATTCTTTCGCCGCCATCCTGCAAGCGACGGTAGAAAGCCTTATCGCTCCCTCACGCAGCCAAGAGGTGCAGGGCCTGCATATTGCCGCTAGGGTGTCTTCAACCACAGGAGAATCCCATCATGACCATTTCCCGCGAAATCTGCCTTGCCAGCCGCCCGGTCGGCATGCCCGCCGCCGAAAATTTTGCGCTCGCCAGCCGCGAACTGGCCGCCCCCGGCCCCGGCGAAGTGCTGGTGCAGAACAAGTATATGTCTGTCGATCCCTACATGCGCGGCCGCATGTATGACCGGCCGAGCTATGTGCCGCCGTTCCAGATCGGCGAGGCGCTGCAGGGCGGCGCCGTCGGCGTGGTGGTGGAAAGCAACGCCGAGGGCCTGAAGAAGGGCGACATCGTTTCCTCCATGTTCGGCTGGCGCGAAGCGTTCGTGGCGCCGGCTGCTGCGCTGGAAAAGCTCGACGTGCCGGGTGGCATTCCGATGGAAAGCTTCCTCGGCGTGCTCGGCATGCCCGGCCTCACCGCCTGGGCCGGCCTGACGCAGATCGGCAAGCCCAAGCCGGGCGACGTGGTGTTCGTTTCAGGTGCGGCCGGTGCCGTGGGCAGCATCGTCGCGCAGGTTGCCAAGCTGAAGGGCTGCACCGTGGTCGCCAGCGCCGGCAGTGACGACAAGTGCGAATGGCTCAAGAGCCTCGGCATCGATCATGTCATCAACTATCGCACCTGCGGCAATCTGCTGGCCGCCGTGCAGGCCGCCGCGCCCAAGGGCATCGACATCTATTTCGACAATGTCGGCGGCGAGCATCTGGAAGTCGCCATCGAAGTCGCCCGCCCGTTCGCGCGCCTGATCGAATGCGGCATGATTTCCGCCTACAACGACACCGAGCCAACCCCCGGCCCGCGCAACCTCATCCAGGTGGTGGGCAAATCGCTGACCATGCGCGGCTTCATCGTGATGGAGTTCGCGGGCCTGCGCGGTGATTTCCTGGCCGAGATGGGCCCGTGGATCCGTGCCGGCAAGCTGAAGTGGCAGGAAACGGTGCTGGACGGCATCGAGAAGGCGCCGGAAGCGTTCATCGGCCTGTTCGAAGGCAAGAACACCGGCAAGATGCTGGTGAAACTCTAACCGACAGGCCGGCGGGCGTTGAGGGCGAGGGCCAACGTGCCCTCGTCCAGCCAGTCAAGTTCGCCGCCCATCGGCAGGCCTTGCGCCAGTTGGCTGACCTTGACGCCGGTGGAGGCCAGTGCCTCGGCGACATAATGCATGGTCGCCTGCCCCTCCATCGTGGCGGACAAGGCGAGCACCACTTCCTTCACCATGCCGTCACCGGCACGGGCGACGAGCGCCGGAATCGCCAGATCCTCCGGCCCAACCCCATCGAGCGCCGAAAGCCGCCCGCCCAGCACGTGATAGCGGCCGGGGAAGAGGTGGCGTCCATCCAGCGCCCACAGATCCGCCACATCGGCGACCACGCACAGCAAGGATGGATCGCGGCGCGGATCGCGGCAGATGGCGCAGGGGTCGCTGGTTTCGACATTGCCGCAAACCCCGCACACCACCAGATTGGCCGCCACGGCCTGCAGCGCTTCGAGCAGCGGAAACAGCGCCACTTCGCGCCGCTTGATCAGATGCAGCACCGCGCGCCGCGCCGAGCGCGGGCCCAGACCCGGCAGCCGCGCCAGCGCATTGGTGAGGGCATCAATTTCGGGCGAAGCCATGGCCCCTTATGGTGACAGATTTTTACCGGCGCAACCGGTCTGGATTTTGACACGAATTCCCCATGG
>NZ_JAUMBI010000270.1:4874-6594 GCF_032115815.1 Sandarakinorhabdus sp. | reverse complement strand
TGCACCATCTGGGCTAGACCGTGCGACAAGTTGTCAAAGCACATACAAAAGGAGAGGCGCCATGACCGCCATCGGCCAGGACAGTCTGAACACCCGCCGCACGCTGCAGGCGGCCGGCAAAAGCTATGCCTATTACAGCCTGGAGGCTGCCGCCGCCCAATTGGGTGACGTCTCGCGCCTGCCCTATTCGATGAAGGTGCTGCTGGAAAATCTGCTGCGCTTTGAAGACGGCAGCACCGTGACCACCGCCGATGTGCAGGCCGTGGTCGATTGGCAGGGCACCCGCACGTCGAACCACGAAATCAACTATCGCCCGGCGCGCGTGTTGATGCAGGATTTCACCGGCGTGCCCTGCGTTGTCGATCTGGCCGCCATGCGCGATGCCATCACCAAGCTGGGCGGTAATCCGATGAAGATCAACCCGCTGGTGCCGGTCGATCTGGTGATCGATCACAGCGTGATGGTCGATGAATTCGGCAACCCCAAGGCGTTTGAAGACAATATGGCGCTGGAATATGCCCGCAACCTGGAACGCTATGAGTTTCTGCGCTGGGGCGGCGGCGCGCTGAAGAATTTCCGCGCGGTGCCGCCCGGCACCGGCATCTGCCACCAGGTGAACCTGGAATATCTCGCAAAAACAGTCTGGAGCAGCGAAGACACGTCGGGTGCGATGGTCGCCTATCCCGATACGTGCGTGGGTACCGACAGCCACACCACCATGATCAACGGCCTTGGCGTGCTGGGCTGGGGCGTGGGCGGTATCGAGGCCGAAGCCGCCATGCTCGGCCAGCCGGTTTCCATGCTGATCCCCGAAGTCGTCGGCTTCAAGCTGACCGGCAATCTGGCCGAAGGCGTGACCGCCACCGATCTGGTGCTCACCGCCACCCAGATGCTGCGCAAGAAGGGCGTCGTCGGCCGCTTTGTCGAATATTATGGCCCCGGCCTTGATGCGCTGACGCTCGCTGATCGCGCCACGCTGGCCAACATGGCGCCGGAATATGGCGCCACCTGTGGCTTCTTCCCGGTCGATACCAAGACCATCGATTATCTGGTGCTGTCCGGCCGCGACGCCGAAACCGTGGCGCTGGTCGAAGCCTATGCCAAGGCGCAAGGCCTGTGGCGCGAAGCCGATACGCCCGATCCCGTCTTCACCGACACGCTGGAGCTCGATCTCGGCACCGTCATGCCCAGCCTCGCCGGCCCGCGCCGCCCGCAGGACAAGGTGCTGCTGTCTGACGCCAAGCCGGCCTACGAAAAGGAACTGGCCGGCGGTTACGGCAAGGCCGAAAAGATGGCCCAGCGCGTGCCCGTGGCCGGCGCCAATTACGACATCGGCCATGGCGACGTGGTGATCGCCGCCATCACCAGCTGCACCAACACATCAAACCCCGCCGTGCTGGTCGCCGCCGGTCTTGTCGCCCGCAAGGCCCGCGCGCTCGGCCTGAAGAACCAGCCCTGGGTGAAGACCAGCTTTGCTCCCGGCTCCAAGGTCGTCACTGATTATTTCGACAAGTCGGGCCTGACGGCGGACATGGACGCGCTGGGCTTCAACCTGGTCGGCTATGGCTGCACCACCTGCATCGGCAACTCCGGCCCGCTGCCGGAACCGATTTCGGACGCCATCAACGCCAACGACATCGTTGCCTGCTCGGTATTGTCGGGCAATCGCAACTTCGAAGGCCGCGTGTCGCCGGACGTGAAGGCCAATTACCTCGCCTCG
>NZ_JAUMBI010000270.1:0-4864 GCF_032115815.1 Sandarakinorhabdus sp. | reverse complement strand
CAAGGATCTGACCAAGGAACCGATCGGCGAAGGCACCAACGGCCCGGTCTATCTGAAGGACATCTGGCCCACCAACGCCGAAGTCGCCGGCATGGTGATGGCCAACGTGACGCCCGAGATGTTTGCCGCGCGCTATGCCAACGTCTTTGATGGCGATGAACGCTGGCAGGCGATCAAGGTGGAAGGCGGTGCCACCTACCGCTGGAACCCGGCATCCACCTATGTGCAGAACCCGCCCTATTTCGACGGCATGACGATGACCCCGGCCCCAGTGGCAGACATCATCGCCGCCCGCGCGCTGGCCGTGTTTGGCGACAGCATCACCACCGATCACATCAGCCCGGCCGGCAGCATCAAGGAATCGAGCCCGGCCGGCCGCTATCTGACCGAGCGGCAAGTGACCAAGGCGGAGTTCAACTCCTATGGCGCGCGCCGCGGCAACCATGAAGTGATGATGCGCGGCACCTTCGCCAACATCCGCATCCGCAACGAAATGGTGCCGGGCGTCGAAGGCGGCGTGACGCGCCACATCCCGTCGGGCGAGCAATTGGCCATCTATGATGCTGCCATGGCCTACAAGGCGGACGGCACGCCGCTGGTTGTCGTCGCCGGCAAGGAATATGGCACCGGCTCCAGCCGCGACTGGGCGGCCAAGGGCACCACGCTGCTCGGCGTGCGCGCCGTGATCGCCGAAAGCTTCGAGCGCATCCACCGTTCCAACCTGGTGGGCATGGGCGTGCTGGCGCTGGAATTCGCCGCTGGCACAGACCGCAAGAGCATCGGCCTCACCGGTGAGGAAGTGTTCGAGATCACCGGCCTTGCCAATCTGAAGCCGCGCCAGATGCTGGAAGTGCGTTTCACCCGCGCCGATGGCAGCACCGGCAGCTTCCAGGCGCTGTGCCGGATCGATACCGAGCAGGAGCTGGAATATTATTACGCCGGCGGCATCCTGCCCTATGTGTTGCGCAACCTCGCCGCAGCATGAATTGGCAAACGCTCGCCATCGAGGCGGCAGGCTGGATCGGGGCGGTGCTGGTGCTGGCGGCCTACGCGCTGGCCAGCGCTGGCCGCCTTGATGGCAAATCGCCGCTGTTCCAGTGGCTGAACCTCGTTGGCGCGGCCGGCTTCGTGGTGAACACGGCCTATCACGGCGCCATCCCATCAATGGTGCTCAACATCATCTGGTGCGGGATTGCCGTGTTCACGTTGTGGCGGCGGCGAGCCTAGGCCCGTTCCAGCAGACTGCCCCGGATCCGGCCCCACAGCGCCACCGGCCAGCCCCGATCTGCCGCCAGTGCAGCCAGTTTCGCCGATGGGTTGGCACACAATACGGTGCCGCCCGTTTCCAGCGCCAGCTCAAAGCACGGCAGATCACTGTGGTGGTCGCTGGTGAAATGCACCACGGCGCCCGTCAGACCTTGCCCGGCCAGCCAGGCCTCCAGCGCCGCCCGCTTGGCTGCGCCATAGCAGTTCGCGCCGTCCAGCGCTGGCATGACAGCGCCGCCATCACGTTGCGCTTCGGTGGCCACCACATCGGCCACGCCAAAGCGCGCCGCAATGGCGCGCACGTAAAAGGCATGGCTGGCCGACGCGATCACCACCCACCGACCGGCCACGGCATCGGCGGCGATCGCAGCCCGCGCCGGGGCCAGCGCATGATCGGCAACAAAGCCCAGCGCAAAGGCGTCAGCCACGGCCAGCAGCCGGCCTTCCGCCACGCGGGGACCGATCAGCCAGCGATGCGACCAGCTCTTGATCTGTCCGCGTGACAGCCAGCCCAGCCCATAGGCAATGCCGCCCAGCGCCACCATTGGCAGCAGCAGCACCCGCCACGGTGCCTCGCGCGTCAGCCAGAATCGGATGAAGGGCGCCCAGCTGCCGGTGTCGGTCAGCGTCCGGTCCAGATCATAAACCGCGACTTCGGTGTGAACTGAGGTCATTGTTCCCCTTGGCATTTGCTCCCGCATAGCCCAGTTTGCCCATCATGGGCAGCAGCATCAGCTGGCAGGACACAGGCGACGGCGGCGCCCGCGTGGTGCTGTCCGGCCGGCTGACCATCGATGATGTGGCCAGGCTTGCCGACGAACTGGCTGCGGTGCCGCCGCGCGCACCGGGAGTGGCCGTGGATCTTTCGGCCACGACCGCCATCGATACGGCGGGTGCCTGGGCCATCAACAGCCTGATCAACCGCTGGACCGAGGCCGGCCACACCGCGCGGGTGCAAGGCGCTGCGCCCGATATCGATCGGCTGATCCGCGCCCTCACCGTGCCGCCGCCGCCCGTGAAGCGCCGGGCCGATGTGGGCAATCCGGTGCTGGCCCGGCTGGAGCAGATCGGCCGGGCCGTTGTGCACCAGGCCGACAATGCCGGCGGCTTCCTCGCCTTTCTGGGACAGACTTTGGTCGTGCTTGCCTTGACGCTGATTGGCCGCCGCCGCTTGCGCTGGCATGCCGTGATGCATCAGGGCGAAGCCATCGGCGTCAACGCGCTGGGTATTGTCGGGCTGCTGCTGTTCCTGGTCGGCCTGGTGGTGGCACAACAGGGCGCCGTGCAATTGCGCCAGTTCGGGGCCGAGGTGTTCACCGTCAACCTGATCGGCCGCGCCACCACGCGCGAGCTGGGCATCCTGCTCACCGCCATCATGGTGGCGGGCCGGTCGGGATCAGCGTTTGCGGCCCAGATCGGTTCGATGAAGCTCAACCAGGAAATCGATGCGCTGCGCACCATCGGCCTCGATCCGATCGAGGTGCTGGTGGTGCCGCGGGTGATCGCCTGCTCGCTGATGCTGCTGGGCCTCGCCTTCTATGGCGGGATGTGTGCGCTGATCGCCGGCGGCCTGTTTGCCTGGAGCGAACTGGCGATGCCGCCGGCCTCCTACATCACCCGCCTGCAGGAAGTGATCCTGGTTTCCGATTTCACCATCGGCATGATCAAGGCGCCGGTGTTCGGCTTCATCATCGCCATCATGGGCTGTTTCCACGGCTTTCAGGTAACCGGCAACGCCGAATCAGTGGGCAGCCGCACCACCCAGGCCGTGGTGGAAGCCATCTTCGTCGTCATCGTGTTCGATGCCTTCTTCGCCTTCTTCTTCAGCGCGCTGGGCTACAACTAATGGCTACGCTCTCCGCGACCTTGCCTGATGATGCCGATGTGGCGGTGCGCGTGCGTGGGCTGGTGACGGGCTTTGGCGACCATGTCCTGCACGATCATCTTGATCTGGATGTGGCGCGCGGCGAGATACTGGGCCTCGTTGGCGGTTCGGGCAGCGGCAAATCGGTGCTGATGCGAACCATCATCGGGCTCAATCCGGCGCGGGCGGGCAGCGTTTCCATCTTCGGCCAGGATGCGCTCGCCGCCGATCCGGAAGCGCAGCGGGCCTTGCGCCGGCAATGGGGCGTCTTGTTCCAGGAAGGTGCGCTGTTTTCGGGCCTCACCGTGGCCGAGAATATCGAAGTGCCGATGCGCGAGTTCCTGGCACTGCCCGATGCGGTGATGGACGGGCTGGCCGCCGCCCGCCTGCGCCAGGTTGGCCTGCCGGCGGAGAGCTGCACCAAGTTCCCGTCGGAACTGTCGGGCGGCATGAAGAAGCGCGCCGGCCTTGCCCGCGCATTGGCGCTCGATCCGCCGCTACTGTTCCTGGATGAGCCAACCGCAGGCCTCGATCCGATTTCGGCGGCGGCTTTTGACAATCTCATCAAGCTGCTGAAAGACACGTTGGGGCTCACATTGTTCCTGATCACCCACGATCTTGATACGTTGATCGCGATCTGTGACCGGGTGGCAGTATTGGGCGACGGCAAGGTGCTGGCCTGCGGCACGGTTGATCAACTGCGCGCGTTTGATCATCCGTGGGTGCAGGAATATTTCGGCGGCCCGCGCGGACGGGCCGCAACCGGGGATTCAACCTGATGGAGAACCGCAGCAACTATGTGATCGTGGGCAGCATCGCGCTGGCCATGGTGGTGGGCATCTTCCTGATGGTGCTGTGGCTGGCGCGCTTTTCCGGCGGCGACAGCAAGGTGTACGATATTTATTTCAAGCAATCGATCACCGGCCTGGCGCTGGGATCGCCGGTGCAGTTCAACGGCGTTACCGTGGGCAAGATCACCCAGATCCGCCTGCTCCCGCAGCGCCCGGAATTTGTGCGGGTGCGCATCAACATCGATGGCGAAGTGCCGGTGCTGGAAGGCACCACGGCCGGGGTGGAAGGCGTGGGCTTCACCGGCGTGTCGCAGATCCAGCTGGATGGTGCGGTTCAAGGCGCCAAGCCGATCTCCGCGCTCGGCCCTGATGGCGCCCCGGTGATCCCGCCACGCACCGGCGGCCTCAACGATCTGCTCGCCACGGCGCCGGAAGTGCTGTCGAACGTGTCGCTGCTCACCAAGCGGCTGAACGACGTGCTGAAGGACGAAAATCGCGAAGCGCTGTCGGGCATATTGAAGAACACCGATATCGCTACCGCCGCGCTGGCCAAGGGCGCGCCCGATCTGGCCGCGGCACTGGCCGAAGCGCGCACCACCATGACGGCGGCCACCGCCACCCTGCAGCGCATCGAGGCGCTGGCCGGTTCCGGGCAAACGCTGGTGGACTCCGATCTGCGCCCGCTCGCGGCTGATCTGCGGCGCACTGTCACCAATGCCAATGCGACGCTGGCCAAGGTGGATGCCCTGGCCGGCAGCGCCCAGCCGGGCGTTGAAATGCTGGCCAACCAGACCATTCCGGAAACCACCCAGCTGATCCGCGAACTGCGCGAAACCACCTCGCGGCTGGGCGCAATCGCCGCGAAACTGGATGATGACCCGGCCGGCGCCCTGATCGGTGGCCGCCGCCTGCCTGAATATCAACCGCCCAAAGGGAGCGAGCC
>NZ_JAUMBI010000269.1:0-1568 GCF_032115815.1 Sandarakinorhabdus sp. | reverse complement strand
CTATGCCCCCGACCAGCCGGTGCGGCTGGAGGCGGCGACGGCGTGGCCAGACGAATTTCACATCGGCTTCGGCCCTGTGAAGGGCGATGCCACGCTTTCGGCCGACGGTGACCTCACCGAAGCGGCCGCCCGCCTGTTCGATCTGCTGCACATCGCACAAGCCTCCGGCTGCGCCGGGATCGCCGTGGCGCCGGTGCCGAACCAAGGCCTGGGGCTGGCGATTAATGATCGCCTGGCACGGGCGGCGGCGCCACGCGGCTGACAGTGCTTCCCGGAAGGGCGGGTGTTGAGTGTTCACTCAACACCCGCCCTTCCGAGTGGAGTAACTGTCAGAGCTTGCCGATCTTGTCAGCAGCTTCGCGCAGGATGGCGGCGATGGCTTCGGCGCGTTCTGCGCGGGCTTCGGCATCGCGAAAACTGTCGCGCGCCGCCGCCCGCAGATCGTGCATTGCTTCGCGCAGCGGTTCGCGATCGTCGTTCGTGTTGCACCGGGCCATGTCGGCCAGGCGCTGCAGCGCGTCTTTCAGCTGCGCTTCGGCTTCTTCCAGCGCGGCGCGGCCGGCATCGGTGATGGCATAGCGGCGGCGGCCTTCCTCGCCGGCAACCTCGGTGATCAGGCCTTCATCGGCGAGCATGCTGAGCATCGGGTAGATCATGCCCGGCGACGGCGAATAGAGGCCGGCTGACAGATTCTCGATGGCCTTGATCAGGTCGTAACCATGGCGCGGCTCGTCCTTCAGCAGGTGAAGGACGAGGATCTTCAGCGCTTCGGCGCCGAAACGCCGGCGGCGCGGACGCGGGCCGTCGCCGCCATCACCGAACTCATCGGCAAAGCGCTGCGCAAAGGCGGCCCAGCGGCCACCGCGGCTGCCGAAACGGCCGCCGAACTCCTTGTGGAAGCCATCGCGATCGAAGTGGAAACGGAAGTGCATGGGGGCGACTCCGGATGGGGGGTGTGGAGTACTTAAGATATATCTTCAGTAAGTGTATTGCAAGACCCACACAGCGCGGATCGGCGCGGCCTTGCTGGCAGCGGCGGCGCGCCATAAGCTGCCATCAACACCCAAAGGGGAAAGATCATGCGTATATTGGCTTTTGCCGCTGTTTTGATGGCTTCATCTGCACTCGCGAAACCCGTCGTCCTCACCGGCGGCCTGATCGTCGATGGTTCGGGCGATGCGCCTTATGCCGGCTGGCTGGCGATGGAGGGCGACCGCATTACCGGCATCGGCAAGGGCGCCGCGCCCGCCGCCGTCACCAGCAGCGCGACCGTGACCGATGTGAAGGGCCAGGCTGTCTCGCCGGGCTTCGTCAACATGCTGAGCTGGGCGACCGAGAGCCTGCTGATCGACGGCCGCGCGCAGAGTGATATCCGCCAGGGCGTCACGCTGGAAATCATGGGCGAAGGCACGTCGATGGGCCCGCTCAATCCGGAGATGAAACGGCTGGGCGCGCTCAGGCAGGACGACATCAAATATCCGATCAGCTGGACCACGCTGGGTGAGTATCTGAACGTGCTGGAGAAGAAGGGCATTGCGCCCAATGTTGCCAGCTTCGTGGGCCACACC
>NZ_JAUMBI010000268.1:0-10797 GCF_032115815.1 Sandarakinorhabdus sp. | reverse complement strand
CGAACCGGTGATCGACGATTTCACCGGACGCTTTGCCGCGTGGCTGAAGGCCCAACCCGAACCCGGCCTGGTGCTGATCGGGCGCCGCCATATCCGCAGCAACAACAGCTGGCTGGGCAACGCCCCGCGCCTGGCCAAGGGGCCAGACAAGTGCATTGTGCTGATCAATCCCGCCGATGCCGCCGCACATGGCATATCCGATGGCGACATGGTGCGGATCAGCAGCGCCGCTGGCACGGTGGAAGCGCCAGCCAAGTTGACGGACGAGATCATGGCCGGCGTCGTCTCCCTGCCCCACGGCTTTGGCCACCAGCGGCCCGGTGTGCGCCTGTCGGTGGCCGGTGCACGGCCGGGGGTGAGCCACAATGATCTGACCCTGCGCACACGTATCGACGTGCTGTCGGGAACGGCGGCGCTGGTGGGCACGCCGGTCAGGATCAGCCCTGCCTTCGCGGTTGCAGCAGAGGCCGCGAGCGGCTAAAGCGGCGCTCTATGTTCAAACTCCCCGATCACAAAGACCGCGCCAAGACCGCCGCCGAAGCCAAGCTGGCCAAGCTGGAAAAATTCAAAGCCGCTGCGCCAAGCGATGACGCCATCGCCGCGGCCCGTGCGCGCGCCGAAAAGCGCGCCCAGAAGGAAGCCGAAGCCAAGGTCGCCCGCGCCGAGCGCGCCCGCCAGATGGCCGAGGAAAAGAAGGTCAAGGAAGCCCAGCGCGAGAAGCAGGCCGAACAGCAGCGCCTGGAAGCCATTTCCCGCGAAGCCGCCCAGAAGGCCGCCCGCGACGCCCGCTACGCCGCCCGCAAGCAGCGCGTGCGCTAACCAACCGGTTCAGCGCCAGAACCGCGGCGCTGCCATCACCTGTTTGTGGGCCTTTACGGCCCTGGCCAGCAACGCTGGGCGTTGGGCGTGGCCGGCCAGCGCCGCGGCGCCGCGCATGCGGCTACTGCCAATGCGGGCCAGCACCGCCTGCGCCACCACCCGATCGTTCAAGGCGCCCAGTGCATCCTGCAGGGACAGCAGCGCCGTCATGAACCGCGCCCGCCGGCTGGATGCCGGAAACAGGCTGCCGAACAGTTCGGTGGCATGGCGCAACCGCTTGACCCGCTTGCGCAGCCGGTGGCGGGCGGCGTCATCGCCGTGCAGCAGCGCCTGCCCGCCCTTCTTCACCTTGCGGCGGTAGCGATCAAGCTGGCGGGCGGCGTAATCGCGCGCATCGTCCGCCGGCAGCGGCGGATGCAGCACGATCCATTCCGCCAGCTCGTTCAGCATGGCCCGCGTTCGCGCGGCATCCAGTGCGGCGATCGCGTTGGCAAGGGCCTCCTGTCGCGCAACTACCAGCCTGTCGTGCAGCGGACCCGGCGCTGCCCGCGCCAGCAGTACGTCGAGATCGCGTGCAGCGCCCAGAACGCCCGACAGCGCGCACAGCCCAGCCTCCAGCGCCGGCTGCAAGCCAATGACGGGCCAAAACAGTTGCAGCGCCGATCGCAACCGCCGCAGGCTTACCCGCGCCTGATGCAGCGTTTCGCTATCGGGGGCTGCCAGCAGAGACGCCTCGCTGCGGCGAAACTGGCTGAGGCAAGCGGCAAGGACGGCGCGCATCACCGCATCCGTCCCACCCAGATCCAGCAGCCCTTCCCGTTCGCGGCCCATCTGCTCTCACCCGGCGCGATTCGCCCGGGCAAGCATAGCCCGGATCAATGGCCGGGAAACGCCATCAGGCTGTGGGGGGTGATGCCGGCGTCGCGGAGTCGCTGGGCGCCGCCCAGATCGGGCAGATCGACGGCAAAGGCAGCCTGTGTCACCACGGCCCCGGCCGCGCGCAGCAATTGCGCCCCGGCCAGCGCGGTGCCGCCGGTGGCGATCAGATCATCCACAAGGCAGACGCGGGCGCCGGCTGGCACCGCATCATCGTGCATCTCGATGCGATCCTGGCCATATTCCAACGCATAGTTCACCCCGCTCACGCGGCCGGGCAGCTTGTTCTGCTTCCTGAGCAGCACCAGCCCCACGCCCAGTTCGCGCGCCAGGGCGGCCCCGAAGATGAACCCGCGCGCCTCGATCCCGGCGATCAGATCGGGCAGCGTGGTCAGGCTGGCCACCATGCGGGTGATGCTGGTGGCAAAACCTGGCCCATCGAGCAGCAACGTGGTGATATCGCGGAACATGATCCCCGGCTTGGGGTAATCGGGAATCGTGCGCACCAGCGCTTTCAAGTCTTCGTTCATCGTCAGAAACCCCCAAACGACAGAAGGCGGCCATCCTGTCGGATGACCGCCTTACTGCAACCAGGCGAATGCCGGATCAGGCCTTTTTAATGTCGGCCCACACCTTGCGGTACGACAGATAGCCAAGCCCGGTCATGATGATCAGGAACAGGATCACCGCCACGCCGGTTTCCTTGCGGTTTTCCAGCTTGGGTTCCGCCGTCCAGGTCAGGAAGGCAGTGACATCCTTCGCATATTGATCGGTGGTGGCCGGCGAACCATCAGCATAGGTCACCTGGCCATCGGCCGCGAGCGGCGGCGGCATAGCGATGTTGATGCTGTGGAAATAGGGATTGTAATACAGCGTGTCCGGCTTGGTCCAACCCTTCGGCACGTCATCGGAATAGCCGGTGAGCAGCGAATAGAGATAGTTGGTGCCATCCGGGCGCGCCTTGGTAATCAGCGACAGATCGGGCGGGTTGGCACCGTTCTGCGCCGCACGGGCGGCAGCTTCGTTGGCATAGACCAGCGGGAACTTGTCCGCGCCGGTGGCCTTGCGTGTGGTCGGCTCGCCGTTGGAGTCGATCGCAGCCACTTCATATTCGGCGGCGATCGTCTTGATCTGGCCTTCGTTGTAACCAAGGTCAGCCAGATCGCGGAAGGCGACGCGGTTGATCGAATGGCAGGCCGAGCAGACTTCCTTGTAAACCTGGAAGCCGCGCTGCAGCTGGGCACGATCGAACGTGCCGAACACGCCCAGATTGCCCGGGCCGTTGTGTGCCCATTCCATGTGCTTGGGATGCTTGTGAAGTTCCTTGGTCATGTCGGGCGAGGCCGCCTCGCGGGGGGCGATGGCCCCCCACAGGACGTTCACGACGAACAACAGACCAACGGCAAGTGCGCCGAGACGGATCATGTGTATGGCTCCTTATTCGGCCGGCTGCGCGAGGGGCGCAGCGCCACCGCCACCTGACTTGCTGCCGTATTTACCCAGCACGGCTTCCGAGATGGAACCCGGCAACGGCTTGGTCTTCTCCAGCTTGGAGACGATCGGCAGGATGATCAGGAAATGGGCGAAATAATAGGCGGTGAGGACCTGCGAGAGGCGCACCCAAGGCTCTTCGGCCGGCTTGCCACCGCACACGCCGAGCACCACGGCCACCACCACGAACACCCAGAACAGGACGCGCGACAGCGGACGATAGTTGTTCGAGCGCACCGGCGACGTATCCAGCCACGGCAGCAGGAACAGCAGCAGGATCGACGCGAACATCGCCAGCACGCCCCACAGCTTGGCCGGCACGCCCAGGAAGTCGGTCGTGAAGGCGCGGAGGATGGCGTAGAAGGGCCAGAAATACCATTCCGGCACGATGTGCGCAGGCGTCGAAAGCGGGTTGGCCGGGATATAATTGTCCGGTTCGCCAAGACTGTTCGGCATGAAGAACACGAAGGCCGCGAACAGGATCAGGTAGATCCCGAGACCGACGAAATCCTTGGCGGTGTAATAGGGATGGAACGGCACGGTATCCGCTTCCGACTTCACGTCCACACCGGTCGGGTTGTTCGAACCCGGGATGTGCAGCGCCCACACGTGCAGGATGATCACCCCGAACGTCACGAACGGCAGCAGATAGTGCAGCGAGAAGAAGCGGTTGAGCGTGGCATTGTCCGGCGAGAAGCCGCCGAGCAGCAGCGTCTGGATGTAGGTGCCGACGACCGGGAATGCCGAGAACAGCCCGGTGATGACCTGCGCGCCCCAGAAGCTCATCTGGCCCCAGACCAGCACATAACCCATGAAGGCGGTTGCCATCATCAACAGGAAGATAACGAGACCCAGCATCCACAGCACTTCGCGCGGCGGCTTGTACGATCCGTAATAGAGGCCGCGGAAGATGTGAATGTAGACGACACCGAAGAAGAAGCTGGCGCCGACCGCGTGCATGTAGCGGATCATCCAGCCGCCGTTGACGTCGCGCATGATGTGCTCGACCGAATCAAAGGCGACGCGCGTGTCCGCGGCAAAATGCATGGCCAGCACCACGCCGGTGATGATCTGGATGACCAGCGCCACACCGGCGAGTACGCCGAAATTGTAGAAAGCGTTCAGGTTCTTCGGCGTCGGATAACCCGGACCCAAAGCGCCATGAACGAAACGGGCAAGCGGCAGGCGCTCGTCCATCCATTTGCCGACTTCGCTCGTCGGCTGATATTGTTTTGCCCAGGGAAAGCTCATGGTCTTGCTCCTCAGCCGATGGTCACGGACGTGGGCGACTTGAACGCGTAGGGCGGCACTTCCAGATTCTTGGGAGCCGGACCCTTGCGAATGCGCGCGGCCGCATCATAGTGCGAACCGTGGCAGGGGCAGAAATAGCCGCCAAAATCGCCCTTGGCTTCGCCTTCGGCGGCACCCAGTGGCACGCAGCCGAGGTGGGTGCAGACGCCGAGCGTGATCAGCCATTGTTCGCTGCCCGGCTTGGTGCGATCGGCCAGCGACTGCGGATCGCGCAGCGACGCGACATCCACCTTGTTCGACTCCGCAATCTCTTCCGGGGTGAGGTGCCGGGCAAAGATCGGCTTGCCACGCCAGCTGGCCTTGATGGCCTGGCCGGGCTGCACCGCGGCCAGATCGAGATCGATGGAGGCCAGCGCCAGCACGTCGGCCGACGGGTTCATCTGGTTGACGAGGCTCCAGGCCACCGGCACGACACCGGCACCGGCAAAGGCCGCCGTTGCCACGTAGAGAAAATCACGGCGACGTTCGCCACCGGGACCGAGATCTTCAGCAGTTGCCTGCCGCACTTCGCTAGCCATCTTGCCCCTTCCGGAATTTGATGCATGGCCGGCAAGCCCTCAGCCTGCCCGCATGATGGGCCCGGATAGACAAGCCGATGCCGCAACGCAACGGAGAAAAGACCCCCCGCCCTCGGACATTTTGGCGCGGATATGACAATCCGGTAAGGCTTGCCTGTGTGCGCCAGCCACAGTTGGGGGTTTCCCGCCGCGCCAAGCCTGTCTAAAGCTTGGCCATGATCGAGCTTGATGACCAGCAGAAGGCCGCCCAGGCCTGGTTCCGTTCCCTTCGCGACAGCATCTGGGCGATGCTGGAGCAGCTGGAAGATGAATCCACCTTGCCCGGTGACGCCGGCCGCTTTGAAAAGCGGGTGTGGAACCGCACCGACCATTCGGGCGGCGACGGCGGCGGCGGCGAAATGGGCATCATGAAGGGCCGGTTGTTCGAAAAGGCCGGGGTGAACATCTCCACAGTCTACGGCGAGTTCAACCCGGAGTTCGCCAAGCAGATCAACGGCGCTGCCGAGGATCCACGCTTCTTTGCCACCGGTATCAGCCTTGTCATTCACCCGTCCAACCCGCTGGTGCCGGCTGTGCACATGAACACGCGCATGCTGGTGACCACCAAGCGCTGGTTTGGCGGCGGGGTCGATCTCAACCCTGCCCTGCCCGTTGAAGCCGAAACCGCCGCCTTCCATGCCGCGGTGAAGGCGACCTGCGACCGCCACAACCCGGACTATTATCCGGCGCATTCAAAGTGGGCGGAGGAGTATTTCTGGGTGCCCCACCGCAACCGCCATCGCGGCGTGGGCGGCATCTTCTATGATCACCTGAACAGCGGCGACTGGGCAGCGGATTTTGCCTACACGCAGGATGTGGGACGTTGCTTCCTCGAAACCTACCCCAAGCTCGTGCGCGCCAAGATGCATCAGGATTTCAGCGAAGCGCAGCGCATCGAGCAGTTGAAGTATCGTGGCCTCTATGCCGAGTTCAATCTCGTCTATGACCGTGGCACCACCTTCGGCCTGAAGACCGGCGGCAACACCGATGCCATCCTGATGAGCCTGCCACCGCTCGCGATCTGGGAATGAGCGAGCGGCAAGGTGGGGGCTCCATGGTGGCATCGCGGGTGATCGCGGTGCCGGCCGGTCAGATTGCCACCATCGTCACTTGCCTCGAAATGACTGCGCCGCCGCCGCCGACGGCGCCGGTCAAATCCGCGCTGAAGCTGGAGCGCTGGACCGCGCCCTTCGATCTGGCCCGCTATCGCGCCCTGTTCCGTGCCATTGGCCAACCATGGCTGTGGCGCGGACGGCTGGTGCTGGATGATGAAGCGCTGGCCGCCACGCTGAGCGCGCCCGGTCTTGAAGTGCATGTCGCCACCCGGCGGGACGGCACGCCGCAGGGATTGCTGGAGCTGGACTTCTCTGGCCCCGGCGAATGCGAGTTGGCCTATGTTGGCCTGGTGCCGGAATTGACTGGTCGCGGCCATGGCGCCTGGCTGATGGGCCATGCGCTGAAACGGGCGTGGACGGAACAACACGCACGTCCACCCATCACCCGCGTCTGGGTCCACACCTGCGATCTCGATCATCCCGGCGCGCTGGGATTTTACCAGCGCCATGGGTTCCGCCCCTATGAACGGCTGGTGGAAATCTATGACGACCCGCGCCGCAGCGGGCTCTATCCCGCCGACACCGCGCCGGCCGTGCCGCTGCTCTGAAACGAAAGACGGCCGCCCTCTTGCGAGGACGGCCGCCAGATGTTGTGCTGGTTCCTTACGCTGCGACGGCGCGGCGGCGGCGCATGCTGGCACCGGTCAGGCCGAAACCGGCGATGAGCAGCGCCCAGCTCGACGGCTCAGGGACAGCGCCGGCATTAGTGGTGATGAAGCTGCGGTGGAAATCGATCGACACTGCGCCCTTCAGCTGGCCGAAGCGATTGTTGGATTCGTCGGCGCGATACCACAAGGCAAAGCTGTGCACGGCGGCGAGCTTGCCATCGATGAAGTACGAGCCGCCCGAATCACCGCCGCCGCCAATGCCTTCGAAGGCGCCGCGGCCCAGATCGCAATATTTGCTGCTGCTGAAGACAGGATCGGCCAGGCCTTCAAAGATACCGATATTGCACGAGCCGTCACGGAAAGCCGTGCCATTGTCGAAATCCGACATCCAGACGTGATCGATGTCGGCACCGCCGAAGCCATTATCAAAATAGCCATTGAAATCGGCGTCGCCAAACCGGAAATCGAACCGGTTTCCGGCATAGCGCAAGCGCCCAGAGCCGAGATTGCTGCCGATGCTGCCACCCGTGTCAGACCGCACCCCATAGCCAGCGATGATATGATCAAGACCGGTCAGATCGGCAAGGCTCGAGAGCTTGGCCGCTTTGACATAGGTCGGCGCAGCTTCAGCCAGGCGCAGAATGGCAATATCATTCTGGTCCACGACCTGCTGGGTATAAAGCGGATTGACCACGATGCTGCTGACGGTGCGCCGGTCAACATCAGACGCACCAGCGGCGTAGACGCTGCCATCGCTCGAGCTGTTGGTGAAGAACACCGTGGTAGAGAGAGGCATGCCCCGGGTGGCGCTCGACACGCAATGAGCGGCGGTCACGACAGCGGTCGAATTGATAAGCGTCCCGGAACAGCTGAAGGTGCCGGCCGAGCCATAGTTCATCAGGATACCGACTGTGCTGTTGTACTGAGGACGCGGCGGAATATAGAGCGGATTGCCCCCGCCGGCGACGGTGGCCGTCGACGTTTGGCCCACGATCTCATGCGCCGCGTTCCAATTCGATGCGTTGAACTTGGCCTGGGCTTGGGCACCGGTTGCGCCTGCAAGCACGACTGCCGACACGCCAGCCTGCGCAATCACACGAAATTTCACCATCTCTACCCCTTATTAACCTAAATGAATTATTTCCTTTAGGTTAATTTACGTATCGAAGGTGATTACGCAAGCCCAAAACGCGCTCAAGCCGCGGGATTTGTTCCGAATTAAACTCCTCAGGAATGATCGGTTATGAGCGCGGCTGAATAACAAGTTGCCGATAGGCAGCGGCACTGGCGCCGCCAACGCCGATGGTGACAAGGCAATTGCCAATGGCCGGCACCAGTGCGTGCAGAAAGTGCCCCACTGAATCCATCCCGCTCGTGCGCGCCAAAACATCCAGCGCCGCGCCTGCGCCTTCAGCCAGGATACCGATGCCGATCACGCCGAACAGGCCCAGCACCAGGAACAGGGTGAGTTGCAGGCCCTGCCCATCGCTCAAAGCCCAGCTGCGACGCAACAGGGCCAAGGGCGTGCCGGTTTCAGCAATGGCGACCGCGCCCGAAAGGAACAGCAGCCGGGCAAACAGCCATAAGCCGGGCACGATCAGCAGCAGGACGCCGAGCCCCACGGGCAGCGAGCCCAGCAGTTGCGCCATCGCATAGGACGGAAAAGCCACAAGCGCCGCTGCCAGCGCCTCACGAGGCGTGGCATTGCCGCGCAGCACCAGATGGGTGGCCGCAAGCTGACCGAACGCGGCGATCAGGCTGGGCACGGCCAGCCGCCACAGCAACTGCTGATTGCTGATCGCATCAAGGCTGGTGGGTGACGGCGGCCCGAACAGTTCGACAGCCACCGCCGGCAGCAGCGCGAACGGCGCCACCAGGAAGAACAGCCGCGGCAAATCTGCCCGCACGGCGGTCGACATCGTGTCCCACAGGGCGGCGGCCGACAGACGTTGCATGGTCGGCGCCTTTCCCGGCCGGCTCAGGCCGCCGGCTTCACGCCAGCTTCGGCCACCAGCGCGTGCAGTTCGCCAGCCTGGAACATTTCCATCATGATGTCGCTGCCGCCCACGAATTCGCCCTTGATGTAGAGCTGCGGGATCGTCGGCCAATCGCTGTATTCCTTGATGCCCTGGCGGATTTCCTGATCAGCCAGCACGTCAACGCTTTCAAATCCGACGTTCAGCCGTTCGAGGATGGCGATGGCGGTGGAAGAAAAGCCGCACTGCGGGAAGAAGGGCGTGCCCTTCATGAACAGCACGACATCGTTGCTGTTCACCAGATCGGCGATGCGGTCATGCACGGGATTGGCAGGGTTAGACATGGGGGAAGAATCCTTATGGGCCGGGCTGTTCACGCCGCGACCGTGGTCAATTTCAAAGCATGGAGCACACCCCCCATGCGCCCACCCAGAGCATTATACACCAGCCGCTGCTGTGCAACCCTGGACAGGCCGGCAAACTGCGGCGCTGTCACCACGGCGGCATAATGATCGCCGTCGCCGGCCAGATCGGTGATTTCCACCCGCGCGCCGGGAAGTGCTGCCAGAATCGCCGATTCGATGTCGGCGGCTGCCATCGGCATCAGGCGACTCCGCTGATCTGGGCTTCGGCCTGGGCCAGTTTTTCGGCCAGCATCGCCTTGATGTCGTTCACGCCCACGCCCAGCCCGGCCAGATCGCCGTGCAGCTTGGCAATGATGTCATCGTCGCCGGGAATCTCCAGATCCGAAAGGAGCACCGACTTGGCATAATCGTCGGCGGACTGGCCTTCCTTGCCCAGTTTCTCGGCGGCCCACAGACCGATCAGCTTGCCGCGGCGGGCGAGGATGCGAAAGCGCAGTTCCTCGTCGTGGGCGAACTTGGTTTCAAAGGCCTTCTGGCGGTCGTCAAACGTGGTCATCTTGTCCTGCTCCCAAACGGGTTCATAACTCCAGATAGGTAACCACGGCCGCCTGATCAATGATTGTATCTCACCTTCTTTGCCGCTATGGCCACTCGCCCACGCGGGAGGGCCGTGTTAGCCTGCCCCGGCGCTGTTGAATTTCAGCTGCGACTTGCCCGGCACCGGGCCGGCCGCGCCGCCTTCGAAAGGTTTGCCATGACCCGCCGCCGCCAGATCTACGAAGGCAAGGCCAAGATATTGTATGAAGGCCCGGAACCCGGCACGCTCATCCAGTATTTCAAGGATGATGCCACCGCCTTCAACGCCCAGAAAAAGGGCACGATCAGCGGCAAGGGCGTGCTGAACAACCGCATTTCCGAACACGTGTTCACATTGCTCGGCCTGATCGGCATCCCCACCCACTTCATCCGCCGTCTCAACATGCGTGAACAACTGGTTCGCCAGGTTGAGATCATTCCGATCGAAGTGGTGGTGCGTAACGTGGCGGCCGGCAGCATCGCCAAGCGTTTCGGCATCGAGGAAGGCACCCAGCTGCCGCGTACGATCATCGAGTATTATTACAAGGATGATGCGCTCGGCGATCCGCTGGTGACCGACGAACATATCTCGGCCTTTGGCTGGGCCAGCCAGGACGAGATGCACGACATCGCCGACATGGCGATCCGCATCAACGATTTCATGGCGGGCATGTTCGCCGGTGTCGGCATCAGGCTGGTGGATTTCAAGCTGGAGTTCGGCCGGCTGTTTGATGGCGAGTTTGCCCGGGTGATCCTAGCCGACGAGATCAGCCCGGATGGCTGCCGCCTGTGGGACATGAAGACCGGCGACAAGATGGACAAGGACCGGTTCCGCCGCGACCTGGGCGGCGAAGTGGAAGCCTATCAGGAAGTCGCCCGCCGCTTGGGCCTGCTGACCGAAGACGAGCCAGCCGTGCTCGACCTTGACGAGCATCGCAAGGCGCGCGGCAAGGACAAGCCGGCCACGACCGAATAAGCGCTACCAGCGCACCGGCTCGATCCGCTTGACCGCGAGCGCAAAGATCAGCGTGCCGCCGGCCACCACGCCGGCGGTCATCAGGAAGGCGGGACGGTAACCGGCGGCATCGACGATGATGCCAGTG
>NZ_JAUMBI010000267.1:0-19174 GCF_032115815.1 Sandarakinorhabdus sp. | reverse complement strand
TGATCGATGATGGTCTGCGCGCCATTCACGAAATCGCCGAACTGGGCTTCCCACAGGATCAGGCTCTTCGGATCGGCCAACGCATAGCCATATTCGAAACCGAGCACGCCGAATTCCGAAAGCGGGCTGTCCAGCACTTCGAAGCGGGAATCCATTGCCTTCAAAGGCACATAGCGGCCGCCGTCCTTCTGGTCGGTCCAGACAGAGTGGCGCTGGCTGAACGTGCCGCGGCCGCAATCCTGGCCTGACAAGCGCACGCCATAGCCATCTTTCAGCAACGCCCCAAAAGCCAGCGCCTCAGCGGTCGCCCAATCGATATTGGCGCCGGTGGAGAACATCTCCGCCTTGGCATCAAGAACGCGCGCCAAGGTCCTGTGAATATTGAAGCCATCGGGCACCGTGGTCAGCTGCTTGCCCAACTGGTGCAGTTCCGTCATCGACACGCCTGTCATCGCGGCGCGGCGGCTGTCGATGGTTTCCTTGGGCTTGCCCAGACCAGCCCAGCGACCACCGAACCAATCGGCAGCATTGGCCTTGAAGCCGGCCGCGGCGTCGAATTCGTCTTCCAGCATGGAGACATAACCATCAATCATGGCCTTGTAGCCATCACCGGTCAGCACGCCCTCCCCCGCCAGGCGGTCCGCATAAAGCTCGCTGACCGTCTTCTTCTTGCCAATCACGGCATACATCAGCGGTTGGGTGAAGCTCGGCTCGTCGCTTTCGTTGTGGCCAAAGCGCCGGTAGCACCACATGTCGATCACCACATCGCGGCCGAACGTTTGGCGGAACTCGGTGGCCACCTTGGTGGCATAGGTCACGGCTTCCGGATCGTCACCGTTCACATGGAAGATCGGCGCCTGCACGATCTTGGCCATATCGGAAGGATAAGGCGACGAACGCGCAAACTGCGGGCTGGTGGTGAAACCAACCTGATTGTTCACGACATAGTGGATGGTCCCACCGGTGCCATAGCCGTTCAGCCCTGAAAAACCGAAGCATTCCGCCACGATGCCCTGGCCGGCAAAGGCGGCATCGCCGTGCAGCAGGATCGGCATCACCTGCTTGCGGGCATTGTCGCCAATGATCGTCTGGATGGCGCGGACCTTGCCCAGCACGACCGGATCGACCGCTTCGAGGTGCGACGGGTTGGGCACCAGCGACAGGTGCACCTTGTTGCCATCGAACTCGCGATCGGTGCTGGTGCCGAGGTGATATTTGACGTCGCCGGAACCACCCACGTCATCGGGGTTGGAGGAACCGCCGGCAAACTCGTGAAAGATGGTGCGGAACGGTTTCTGCAGCACATTGGCCAGCATGTTGAGCCGGCCACGGTGCGGCATGCCGAACACGATTTCCGTGATGCCCAGCGCGCCGCCCACCTTGATGATCGATTCCATTGCCGGGATCATGGCTTCGGCGCCATCAAGGCCGAAGCGCTTGGTGCCGACATATTTGCGGCCGAGGAACTTTTCGAACTGTTCGGCTTCAACCAGCTTGTTCAGAATCGCGCGCTTACCATTGGCCGTAAAGTGGATTTCCTTGTCGCGGCCTTCGAACTTCTCCTGCAGGAAGCGCCGTTCCTCCACATCGTTGATGTGCATGTATTCAAGGCCGACATTGCCGCAGTAATTGCGCTGCAGGATGCCAACCAGCTCGCGGATGGTCGCCGTCTGCAGGCCCAGCGCGCCGCCGATATGCACCGGGCGATCGAGATCATTCGGGCCAAAGCCATGATATCCCGGCGTCAAATCCGCCGGCAGATCCCGCACGGCCAGGCCGAGCGGATCAAGATTGGCGGCAAGGTGACCGCGCACCCGATAGGTGCGGATCAGCATCAGCGCGCTGATCGCATCCTGGGCAGCCCGCGCAATGTCTTCCGGCGTGGCACCTGATACCGCAGCCGCGGCCGCGGCGCGACCGGCAGTCTTGGCGGCGCTTTCGGCAAACATGCCGGCCGCATCAAGCCCGCGTGTCAGTTCATCACCCGGCAGGATCGGCCAGTTCGGCCGGGCCCAACTTGGCGCCGGCCGATCTTCCGGGCCGGGCAGCAGGGCTTCCATATCCATCGTGACGATCCTCAAGCCTTCGACTCTACCATGTTTAACGGCACATGGCGGCCATGTCATGGCAAACTGTCGCATGCCGGCCATGCAGTGCCGACATGTGACACGCTTTTCCGCGCCAATGCCAAGGGCTTCAGCCCTTCAGCACCTCGATCAGCGTTTCACCCAGCAAAGACGGCGACGGCGACACGCGGATGCCGGCCGCTTCCATGGCCGCCATCTTCGATGCCGCATCGCCCTTGCCGCCCGACACGATGGCGCCGGCATGGCCCATGCGGCGGCCCGGAGGCGCGGTGGTACCGGCAATGAAGCCGACCATCGGCTTCTTGCGACCACGCTTGGCTTCGTCGATCAGGAACTGGGCGGCCTGCTCCTCGGCATCACCGCCGATTTCGCCGATCATGATGATCGACTGGGTGGCCTCATCGGCCAAAAAGAGCTCCAGCATGTCGATGAAATTGGTGCCGTTCACCGGATCGCCGCCGATGCCCACGGCGGTCGTCTGGCCCAGGCCCACGGCGCTGGTCTGGTGCACGGCTTCATAGGTGAGAGTGCCGGACCGCGAGACGACGCCGACCGAACCCTTGCGGAAGATGTTGCCGGGCATGATGCCGATCTTGCATTCGCCGGGCGTCAACACGCCGGGGCAGTTCGGCCCGATCAGGCGGGTCTTCGACCCTTGCAGCGCCCGCTTCACCCGCACCATGTCGAGCACGGGAATGCCTTCGGTGATGCAGACCACCAGCGGAATTTCTGCCGCAATGGCTTCGCAGATGGCATCGGCGGCGCCGGGCGGCGGCACATAGACGACCGACGCATCAGCGCCGGTGGCTTCACGCGCCTGGGCGACCGTATCGAACACCGGCAGGCCAAGATGGGTGGAACCGCCCTTCCCCGGCGCGGTGCCGCCGACGACCTTGGTGCCATAGGCGATGGCCTGTTCCGAATGGAACGTGCCCTGCTTGCCGGTGAAGCCCTGCGTGATGACGCGGGTATTGGCGTTGACGAGAATGCTCATGGCTCAGGCGGCCTTCTTCACTTCAGCGACGATCTTGGCCGCTGCATCACCCAGATTGTCGGCCGACACGATCGGCAGGCCGCTATTCGCAAGGATTTCCTTGCCGAGTTCGACGTTGGTGCCTTCCAGGCGCACCACCAGCGGCACCGAAAGCTGCACTTCCTTCGCGGCGGCGATGATGCCTTCCGCGATGATGTCGCAGCGCATGATGCCGCCGAAGATGTTGACCAGGATGCCCTGCACCGCCGGGTCCTTCAGGATCAGCTTGAAGGCGTTGGTCACCTTCTCCTTGTCCGCGCCGCCGCCAACATCAAGGAAGTTGGCCGGCTCGGCGCCATTCAGCTTGATGATGTCCATGGTGGCCATGGCAAGGCCAGCGCCGTTGACCAGGCAGCCGATGTTGCCATCCAGCTTGATGAAGGCGAGGTCGTACTTGGAAGCTTCGACTTCGGCCGGGTCTTCCTCGGTCAGATCGCGCAGTTCGACCAGATCGGGGTGGCGATAGAGCGCGTTGCTGTCGAAACCGACCTTGGCATCGAGCACCAGCAGCTTGCCGTCATCCGTCACGGCGAGAGGGTTGATTTCCATCTGGCTGGCATCGGTGCCGATGAAGGCATCATAGAGCTTCAGCGTGACGTTTTCCGCCTGCTTGGCGAGGGGGCCGGTCAGGCCCAGCGCGGCTGCCACGGCGCGGCCATGGTGCGGCATGGCGCCAGTCGCCGGATCGATGGTGATGGTGTGGATTTTCTCGGGGTGGTGATGCGCCACGTCCTCGATATCCATGCCGCCTTCGGTGCTGGCAACGATGGCGATACGGCCGGTGGCGCGATCGACCAGCATGGCCAGATAAAGCTCCTTGGCGATATCAACCCCGTCGGTGACATAGAGGCGGTTGACCTGCTTGCCGGCGGCACCGGTCTGGATCGTCACCAGCGTGTTGCCCAGCATGTCGGTCGCGGCGGCGCGCACATCGTCGGCCGAACGCGCCAGGCGCACACCGCCCTTGGCTTCCGGGGGCAGTTCCTTGAACTTGCCCTTGCCGCGGCCGCCGGCATGAATCTGCGCCTTCACGATATACAGCGGGCCCGGCAGCTTGGCCGACGCCGCCACGGCTTCCTCGACGCTCATCGCGGCAAAGCCGACCGGCACCGGAACGCCGAACTTGGCCAGCAATTCCTTGGCCTGATACTCATGGATGTTCATTGGAAATCCCTATCCTTCGGTCTGCCTTGCCGGTGAAATTCACGCCAGCGACGGGTCAATGCCCTTGCAGGCCGTCAGCAACTCTTTCACCGCATCCACGCTCACCTGGAAATTGTCTTTCGCGGACTGCGACAATTCGATCTCCACGATGCGCTCAATGCCGCCGGCGCCGATGATCACCGGCACCCCGACATAAAGATCGCTCACGCCATATTGGCCGGTCAGGTTCACGGCGCAGGGCAGCAGGCGCTTTTGGTCATACAGGAAAGCCTCGGCCATCTCGATGCCGCTGGTGGCCGGGGCATAATAGGCGCTGCCGGTCTTCAGCAAGGCCACGATCTCGCCGCCGCCCGAACGTGTACGCTGCACGATGGCGTCAATGCGCTCCTGGGTGGACCAGCCCATCTTGATCAGATCGGGCACCGGGATGCCGGCGACGGTGGAATACTCGATCACCGGCACCATCGTGTCGCCATGGCCGCCGAGCACGAAGGCGTTCACATCGCGCACGCTCACCTTGAACTCATCGGCGAGGAAATGGCGGAAGCGGGCGGAATCGAGCACGCCGGCCATGCCGCAGACCATGTGATGCGGCAGGCCCGAGAATTCGCGCAGCGCCCACACCATCGCATCGAGCGGGTTGGTGATGCAGATCACGAAGGCGCCCGGGGCGTGGGTCTTGATGCCCTCCCCCACCGCCTTCATCACCTTCAGGTTGATGCCGAGCAGATCGTCGCGGCTCATGCCCGGCTTGCGGGCGACACCGGCGGTGACGATGATCACATCGGCGCCGGCGATATCGGCATAATCGTTCGAACCCTTCAGGTTCACATCAAAGCCTTCGACCGGCGCGCACTGGGCCAGATCGAGCGCCTTGCCCTGCGGCACGCCTTCCACCACGTCGAACAGCACGATATCGCCGAGCGCCTTCTGCGCTGCGAGATGGGCGAGCGTGCCGCCGATGTTGCCGGCGCCGATCAGGGCGATTTTCTTGCGAGCCATGGGGTGAGGCCTTTCCTTTTGAGTCGGTCAGAATGTCGCGGGTGGGATAGAGCGCGACGGCGCAGCGCGCAACCGCAGCAAAGCCCGAGCCGGTGAAAAGAAGGAGGCGGTTGCTGGCCTCGCAGCTGGCAGACAACCATGTTTCACCACAGAAAGCCGGGTCACCAAATCCTTGATCGTGCTTTTCTGGCACGGGCATCGATGCTCGATGATCAGGCTACGCATTGACAATAATTCTGCATAAGATATTGCGGGTTCGTTAAATCAGGGGAAATATTAATGAAATCTTTAACTGTCGTATTCGCAGCGCTTGGAACTTTGGCGGCAGCGTCGCCGACGCTGGCCGCTTCCGTAACGTTCGACACGCAGCCGGTCGTGTATTTCGTCCCGTCGGTTACCGATGGCGGCTATATTTTCACGTCCACAGCTGATGGATTCGGAACGAATAATGAATCGGCGTTGCCGACTAATGGCACCATGCATCTGACGTCTTGGACCAATGTGGGCTCCGAATCGGGCTTCACCATGGCGGCGCTCGATGGCAGCGTCTTCACGCTCAACTCGTTCCAGTTTGGCGGCGGCTCTAGCATAATGTTTCAGACTAGTGGGGTGACGTCGCTCACCGTGTCCGGAACCGGGGGGCAGGCGGCGTTCAGCAAGACCTTTACTGCCGGTGTCGATTACACCAATTTCCAGATGGGCACGCTGTTCATGGACGGCCAGGACGCCACCGAGTTGACCTTCACCGCCTTTGGCAGCCGAAACCGCGCCAGTTTCGATGACTTCGTCTTTAACAGCCAGGGCGGCGTACCTGAGCCGGCGTCGTGGGCGATGATGATCTTCGGCTTGGGCGCTGTGGGTGCGATGATGCGGCGTCGAGGCGCGCGGATGATTGTCGCCGCCTCCTGACCACCTGCCGGTCCGGGTCTGCTAGGTCCAATCGCCCTGAATAAAGTCAGCCCGTTGCCATGCAGCGGGCTGACGTTCTTGTAAGCAAAAATCTCTCAACCGGCTTCAGCCGCCATGGCCGAGCGCCAGATAGGCGGCGGATTGCATTTCCATCAGGCGGCTGGCGGTGCGTTCGAATTCAAAGCTGGAATCGCCGGCCGGATAAAGCTGATCGGGCTGGGCATCGGCGGCGGCGACCAGCTTGACCTTCTGTTCGTAGAGCGCGTCGATCAGGTGGATGAAGCGGATCGCCTCGTTGCGGTTTTCAGGGCCGAGCCTGGGAATGCCGACGATCAGCACAGTGTGATAATGACGGGCGATGGCGAGATAATCGGCAGCGCCCAGCGGCTGCCGGCACAGCCGGGCAAAGCTGAACACGGCGACGCCCTTGAGCGATTTGGGCACATGCAGGAAGCGCCCGCCGGGCAACGGCAGTTCGGCGGTCGGCACATGCTCACGGTCTTCGGGCGGATAATCGGTCATCCGGAAGAACGCAGCGGAGAGCGCGGCGGTGGCTTCGGAGCCATTGGGGACATGCCAGGTCTGGGTGCCCGACAGGCGGGCAAGGCGATAATCAGTCGGTCCGTCCAACGTAACCACGTCCAGCCTGGCTTCGATCAGGGCGATGAAAGGCAGGAACAGATGGCGGTTGAGCCCATCCTTGTAGAGGTCGCGCGGGGGGCGGTTGCTGGTCGTCACCACCGTGACGCCCTTTTCCATCAGCGCGGTGAACAGGCGGGAGAGGATGGCGGCGTCGGCGATATCCTTCACCTGCATCTCGTCGAAACACAGCAGGCGGGCAGATGTGGCGATCTGATCGGCGACGCTGATCAGCGGATCGGCATCACCAGCCTGGCGGCGGGCGTGAATGGCGCCATGCACTTCGGCCATGAATTCGTGGAAATGGGCGCGGCGCTTGGGCGATACGGTGGAAGCGGCGAAGAACAGGTCCATCGCCATGGACTTGCCGCGCCCCACGCCGCCCCAGATGTAGAGGCCCTTCGGGGCAGCGGGCGGCGCCTTGCCGAACAGACGGCCAATCAGGCCGGGCGCTTCGACAGGACGGTTCAGCGCGGTTTCCAGCGCTGCCAGCCGGGCCACGACCGCCGCCTGCGCGGCATCGGGCTTCAGTTCGCCCGCAGCCAGCAGTTCGGCATAGCGGCCGGCGACATCAGTCAACCTGCATCTCTCCCGGCCGTGCCGCATGACCTTCGCCAGTGGGCCGCGGCGGACGCGGAATCTTGCGCATGGTGCCGGTGAAGCTGGCAAGGTTGACGCCGTCCTGCGTGACCAGGCCGCGCACGAACAGCATCTTGCCGGTTTCCTTCAGGATTTCGCCATGGGCTTCGATCGGCTTGCCGACGATTCCGGCCGAAAGGAAATCGGTGGCGCACGACAGGGTGACGGCGGCGGAGTTTTCGAGCTGGCGGAAGATGAAGGCAAACATCGCCATGTCGATGAACGACATGATGAAACCGCCGTGCAGATAGCCCAGCCCGTTCGAATGCTTGCGGGCGGTTTCCATGCGGCATTCAACGCCGCGTGCGCCTTCCCGGAAGAAGAAATCGCCCAGCATCGAGGCAAAGCGGCCGTCCGGATCCCGGCGCCAGCAGGTCCAGCCCGCATTGGGCCCTTCGGTGAATGTTTCGCGAGACATGAATTGAGCGGTTAGCCCCGGCGAAGGCGCGCGTCCAGCCTCAACGATGGAGCGTAGCCAGCGCCCACTGCGCCGCGGCTCTTGGGAAGAAGCCGCCGTGCTGCAAGGCCAACGCAAATTCGCTGCGCGCTTCGCCGAACTGGCCAAGTCGGCGCAACTGTGAACCCATTACATAGTGGTGACGTGCCAGCGCCGCCGGATGCCGTGCGAACGCATCAGCGTGCTTCTCGATCAAGCGGCGGCGGCCGATGATGCCCTTTTCGACACTGCGGGTCAGGCTGTCGGGGCTGTCATAGGCGATAGCAAGTGGCTGGTTGATATAATGAAAGCTGGCGCCGACTTGAGCGAGACGCAAGATGAGGTCCCAATCTTGGAACCGCGGCATGGCGGGATCGAAACCGCCGGCGCGGTCGAAGATGTCCCTGGTCATCGCCAGTGTCTGGGTAGAGATGTGGCTGCTTTCCAGCATTTGGGCATAGACATCGTCGGCAAGCTGCCAACCCGGCGCAGGGTAGAGTGTGCGAGCGGTTCCATATCGCTGGTCAAGCTGGCAGAAACTGACATCGTCGCGCTTGAGCACATCCACATGGGCAGCGAGCAAGCCGGGCAGCCATTCGTCGTCGCTGTCCTGAAAGGCCACGAGCCGACTGCGCGCCTTAGCGACGCCAGCGTTACGTGCGGCCGGGGCCCCGGCGTTATGATCGACCTGGAAGATGGCGATGCGGAGATCGCTGAAGCCGTTGAGAATTTCCAGCGTGTCGTCCGTTGAACCATCGTCGACGATGATCACCTCGAAGCGAGTCAGCGTCTGCGCCAGGATCGAGTCCAACGCTCGCCCGATCAGTTTGGCACGGTTGAAGCTGGGCATCACAACCGAGATCAACGGGTCGGGGATCTGGGCAGGTCGGATGCAGTGTAGGGCCAAGCGACGGGTCCTTTTGCGAAATGGACGAGGTCATTCATGTAGTAGGTGATCAGTCGTGTTATCACTCAGCCATGAAAAAAACGCGAATCGTCAGCATCGGGATGTTGCTGGTCGGCGCCGGAGCGATGGCGATCGGCCTGCTGCCGCAACCAGCGCTGGTTCTTGCCCAAATGCGCGGTAATGTGGTCGAGGTTACTGACGCGGCATCGTTATCCAGCGCAGTCTTGTGGGCGCGGGCGGGGACGACGATCAGGCTGGCGGCGGGCGATTATCCGCGACTGGTCGTCCGCCGGGAGATCGATGGCCAGCCGATCCGGATCACTGGCCCGCGCGGGGCGCGGATCGATCAGGCGGTGTTTTTGAAAGCAGCTGGGTGGCACCTCGATGGTGTGACGATCATCGGCGGTACCGGACGCCTGATGCCGCTCGACATCGCTTCGTCGCGGAACATCGTCGTGTCGAACGTGCACCTCACCGGGGCCACCCCCGGCCCCGGCCCGGATAACGAGGATTCCAACGGTCTTGTCGTCAGGGGCAGCGAAGCCATTGTGTTCGCAGGATCTGAGGTTGACCATGTCAAGCAGATTGCCGGCATCCGGGACAGCTTTGGGGTGGTGATCGAAGGCAACCGCTTCACCAATGCACGCGAAGGACTGATGGTGCGGGCGACGCATGGGCTGGCCATTCGCAATAATCTGTTTCAAGGTTGGCGGCCGCGCTTCGACAAGTTCGAACATCCCGATATGATCCAGTTCTTCACCCAGCACGTACCGACCGGGTCGAGCATGGTAACTATCCAAGGCAATTACCTTTCAGCCGGCGAAGATCGTGCAGTTCAGGGCATTTTCATCCGCGCCGAAGCCTATGAGGCCGGCCGAGAGCCGATGGGATATCACCGCAATTTCGTCATAAGCGACAATGTCTATTTTGGATCGTCGCGGCACGGGATTTCGACGACGAATATCCGTGGGCTGATTATTGAAAACAACACGGTGATCGGTTCGCCGCACGCCTTCACCGGCAATGTGCCTCGCGATCCGACCGGCAAGTCGAGTTATGGTTGGCAGCCGGCTATTCTGGTGGCGGGAAAATCCTGGGGGCGTGCGTCCAACAATATCGCGGCGTTGATGGCGATCCGGCCGGAGGTGGTTGGGATGCAGGACATCAACAATTTCGTCTACAAACCGCGAGATCTCCCGGACGGACGCAACCCTGGCAACAGCTTCAACGCCCCTTTGACCGCTGGAGATCTGCCAATTTCGGCCTTTGCCATCCGACCCGGGTCGGATGCCGCGCGCCATCAGCGCGGCGCTGACGTGCGCAAGGTCGGACCCGAGGCGGCGGTGAGAGACCTGCAAACGCTGGCGGGAGAGGCAGCGACGCTTGCGGCAAACGCCAGGTTACAGGATCTTACCAAGGATCCGCCGCTGCCGAAGTAACGGCTACAGCCTGCGCCGCCAGTCAGCTCCGGACGAGCGCAGTAGACGGCGAAGACAATTGTCGCGGTGCCGCCAACTCGCCTGCCAACCGCTTGGCCTGATGTCGGTGCAGCGCCAGAATGGCCGCCGCCATTACGAACACCAAGTAGTTGTTGTCGGCAAAACTGATAACGTAGGCCGCGATAATGAAGTTGATCATCGACAACGCCAGTGCCCCGCCCCATTCTTCCAGTTCGTCGCTGGCGCGCATGAAGGTCATCACGCCCAACCAGGCGAGGCGCGCCAGGCAGCCAATAAAGCCGATAAAGCCCAGCGGCCCGACGCCAACCAGCAAGTTGATGTAATAGCTGTCAACAATCGCGATGCCCTTGTTTGAGACAGCGCCGACTTCGGGCAGCGGGATGCCCATCCCAACACCGATCGGGTTTTTGGCCACCGCGCGCCAGGCGCCAGCCCATTGTTGATCGCGCACGGCGTTGCTGCCGACATGCTGCGACCCGCCGATCGTGTACATCTGCAAACGGTGGCTGCTGGCGATGGCGCCCGCCATGCCGGCAACGCCCATCATCACCAGTGCTACCATGATGCCAGGTTTCAACGCGTCGCCTTTCTTGCGGTAGAACAATTGGCGCATCATGATCATACCGCCGTAACCGAACAGCGAGACGAACAAGGCGATGAAGGCGGTGCGGGCATTGCAGAACCATACCGCCTGCAGCATCAGCGGAATCAACAGAATAGCCAGCGCACGCTTCCACCCGCGCATCCGCCACATTTCATAGAGCAGCGGCGGGATGATGATGCCAAGATACTGGCTGTAATACAGAATGATGCCGAAGGTGGCGCGCACGCGATATCTGCCGTCTCCGACGCGCGCCTGCGGCGACATATAGACCTGGAGCAGTTCGGAATCGATGCGGAGGAAGCTGGGAAGATAGCCCATCCACGGCGGCCGCTGCATGAAGTTTTCCAGAATCCCGACAAGGAAGGTAAAGATGCCGGCATAGACCAGCACACGCATCAGCCTTGGCACGGTGCGAATGTCGGCAAAAAGCCATGCGGCAACGACCATCGCTGTCAAATCGAGCACCGACTGCATGAAGATATAGGACAGAGCGTCAACCGGCGCCGGCGACAGCGGCAGAACCACCACCTCCATGACCATGAACAGCAGATAGAGCCGCAGCGCCAGCTTGTCGTAGCCAAGCAGGTCCACCACTTTGCGGCGGGCTTCAGCAATCTGCGGGAAATGGGTGAGCATCACCACCAGCATCACCGCCAGGATCAATCGCGGTGGTGACACCCACGGCAGACCGGGAATGGCAACAGCGACATAGGCAGGCCACGCCACCATCAGGAACAGAAAGGCCGACAGCAATTTCCAGAAGGGCGCGTTATCGGCTTTGTCCACATCGGGCAGTAACCACAGGCCCAAAAGCGCCATGACCGCGATGGGGAAGCCGACAAAGCGGAACGCCAGCGTGCCGCCGATGGCAACAAGGAAGCCGGTGTACATGGTGAGAAACAGCGCAAACGCCACAAAGGCGATGCTGGCAAATTTCCACCACGGCCGGTGATGCAGGCTATTATATTGCGGCAGAATGCGCGCCGATTTGCGATCCATCGCTGCGCGTGTGTGGAGTACCGAAGCGGTCATGCGCTCACCTGGTCAGGCTGTCCGCCGAGGCATACTATCTGCTGCACAGTCCCACCCATCATGCCACATTTACGACCAGTAACTACTAGCGTTGCATAATCAACTTATCAAAGCCATCAAGACCCGGCAAGCGAAGCTGCTGTGACAGTGGGCAGCAACGCCGCAATGGCCATGCCAATGGCCAGCAATTGCCGGTCACTGCCGGCCGGGCCATCAAGCTCGAGGCTCACCGGCAAGCCGTTGGCACGACCGCAGGGTATGACGAGGCCGGGCAAGCCCGCCGTGCTGCCAGGCAGGATATTGCGGCCGATGGCGGTGCCAAAAGGCACATCGACGCCATTGATGGTCACGCTGCGGTCGGCGCCGATGGGCGTGGCCGTCACGAGAGTTGTCGGAAACAGCAGCGCCGCAATGCCATGATCAGCAAAACAGGTGGCCATCAGGTGTTGCAACGCGGGGCGATGCACATCCCGCGCCGCGCGATAGACAGGGTCTTCCCTGTTGCTCACCGGCGTGCACAGGCTGAACGCAACCTGCACATCCGGGCTGGCAAGCTGCGCCTGCACGTCGGCAAGGCTGGCAGGCGCGGCATTCCCGGCGAGATATGCGCCAAGCGATGGCAGGAAATCATGAAAGATGATCGGCACGCCGGCTGCATCGATCAACCCCTGAAGGCCCGGCAGTTCCACCTCCACCAGCACCACGCCAGCCGCTTGCAGGCGAGCGATGACCTGCGCGGTCGCCTGTGCGACGGCAGGGTCGAGGCCGGCGAAGAAGAAGGCCCTATCGATGCCGAGCCGCAGCCCGGCCAGTGTTGCCGGGGCGATGGACGGCGCGTCACCCGTCATCACCGCATCAAACAGCACGATATCGTCCATGTTGCGCGTGTGCGGGCCGACCTGATCGAACAGCGCAGTCATCGGCACCACGCCACCGTTGGGATAGCGGCCCGTCGTGGGACGGAAACCGAACAGGCCGCACAGCGCCGCCGGCACCCGGATCGATCCGGCGGTATCCTCGGCCACGCCCAGCGGCGCCATGCCGGCCGCCACAGCGGCCGCTGTGCCGCCCGAACTGCCGCCGGGAATGCGCGACGGATCGTGCGGGTTGCGCACCGCGCCGAAGGCGGCGTTGGTGCTGGTCCATCCGAACGATAGTTCGTGCAGATTGGTCTTGCCCAGCACGATGGCACCGGCCTGGCGCAGCAGCGTCACGCACGCGGCGTCGCTTGCGGGGCGGAAATGGCGCAACGCATCGGTGCCGCCCGTGGTGGGATAGTCAGCGGTGTTGACGCTGTCCTTCACCGGCACCGGCAGGCCGTGCAGCAGGCCGAGCGGCTTGCCAGCGGCGCGGTGGGCATCGGCGGCGCGGGCCTGCTCCAGCACCTGTTCTGCATCCAGGCTGATGAAGCCATTGAGATGAGCGCCCTGCCCGCAGCGCGCCAGCAGCGCCGTGGCATAAGTTTCAGCGGAAAGCTCGCCAGAGGTCATCAGCGCGACAGCGGCGCTTGCCGAAAGTTCGCACAGCGCCGTGTCGTCCATTGCCGTTTCCTTGCGCGGCTTATCCTGCGCGTTCGAGCATCATCAGCTTGATGTCCGCAATCGCCTTTGCCGGATTGAGGCCCTTCGGGCAGACGTTGGAGCAGTTCATGATGGTATGGCAGCGATAGACGCGGAACGGATCTTCCAGCGCATCAAGCCGCTCACCGGTCATCTCGTCGCGGCTATCAGCGAGCCAGCGATAGGCCTGCAACAGGATGGCCGGGCCGAGGAACTTGTCGCTGTTCCACCAATAGCTCGGGCAGGCCGTCGAACAGCACGCGCACAGAATGCACTCATACAGGCCATCCAGCTTCTCACGCTCGTCCGGAGACTGGATGCGCTCCTCGCCCGACGGCGCCGGGGTGACGGTCTGCAGCCAGGGCTTGATCGAGGCATATTGCGCATAGAAATGTTTGAAATCAGGGACAAGGTCCTTGATCACCTCCATGTGCGGAAGCGGCGTGATCACGACCTCGCCCTTCACCTCCTCGATCGGCTTGGTGCAGGCCAGGGTGTTCGAGCCATCGATGTTCATCGAACAGGACCCGCAAATCCCTTCCCGGCAAGAGCGGCGGAAGGTGAGCGTGGGATCGACCTCGTTCTTGATCTTGATCAGCGCATCCAGCACCATCGGCCCTGTGGCGTCGAGATCGAGGCTGTATGTGTCGTAGCGCGGATTTTCACCGTCATCCGGGTTCCAGCGATAGATCTTGAACTGCTTGGTACGCGAAGCCCCGGTCGGCGCCGGATAGGTCTTGCCGGTTGCCTTGATGACACTGTTGGACGGGAGCGAAAATTCAGCCATTGCGACGATTCCTTACCTGGCAGAACCTATGCACGAGAGGCAGCGGCCCTGACAACAGCCGACGTGCCGTTCCGCATGCAAAATACGGCCTAGATTGCTCGCCCATCTTGTTCTGAAGCATGAAAAATCCAGTTTGCGTCTGTACGTGTTCGAAACTAGAACCAATCAGGTGTTTTTTAGGGGTCAAGGGGTTGCTGAAGGTAAGCGCGCAGCGGACTGACGTTTTGCCAGGTGTTCAATATCTGCGGTTTGTGGCCGCTGCCTTGGTGGTCGGCGCGCATGCTTGGCAGATGGTTCCCTATGTCGGTTATGGCGATATGGGGCGGTCGTTCGAAGGCGGGCAGTCCGGGGTTGATATTTTTTTCGTCATCAGCGGCTTCATGATGGTTCATATTTCCGGCCGAGCCAATGCAGCACGCCCTGGCGCTTTCCTGCTCGATCGCTTCACGCGGATTGCGCCTCCATACTGGCTGGTGACGATCGCCTTGGCGGTCTTGGCTGTGGTATCGCCGTCACTGCTCAAGTCCGCGCGCCCCGATCTGGCCCAGTTGGTTGCTTCCCTGCTGTTTTTTCCCTGGCCACATCCCAACGAAAAAATGGGCACGATGCCACTACTCGCGATTGGCTGGACATTGAATTACGAAATATTGTTTTACATGGTCTTCGCCGCCGCCATGCTTATCAATCACCGTTATCGCGTTCTCATCAGTTTCATTCAGATTTCGCTGCTCGTGCTGGCAGGTGGATTTTTTGCATACGCCGGAAATCCGTGGTTCGATTTTTACACCAACACTCTGATGCTAGAGTTTATATTTGGAATGCTCGTTGCTTATGCGGCCCCACGGCTCAAGATGCCGGCTTGGCTCATAGCCGTGTTGTTCAGTGCGGCAAGCATATGGTTTATTTGGGCTATCCAGCAACCCGTGGGCCGCCTTGACCCAACGAGATGGTTCATGTTTGGCATGCCATCTGCTGCCATCGTGTTGCTCGTGGTTGCCGCCGACCTGCAGGGCCAAGTCAAGACCGTTCCATGGCTGGTGGCGCTTGGTAACGCCTCTTATTCCCTTTATCTCGTCCATCTTTTTGCGCTTGGGGCGATCCGTGCCGCCTGGCCATTGCTTCCGGATTCATTCCACCGGTCAGATTTTCCCCTGCTTGTCCTGGCCTTCGCCACCTCTATCGCTGCCTCTCTCCTGTTTCATTATTGGCTGGAAAAGCCGATGGTGAAGGTCGTGAGAGGCCAGATTGCCCGATTTGGAAGGTGAACACTGGCGTAAGGTGAACGCTTGGCAGCAAGCCGACCAAATTTGGAACGGGCGTAATCTCTAGGAGCCGGCCACCGGCACGGCCCCGAGACATACGATACGCAGTTCAGTACGTTCGAGCCTTGGGCTTGATATACTCGATATCATCCGACAGCGTGTAGGTGTGCACCGGGCGCTTGGCGAGTTCCACCGAGCCATCGCGGAACCAGCCCAGCGAGTGGACCATCCACGTGTCGTCATCCCGGGCCGGGAAATCCTCGTGCATGTGGGCGCCGCGGCTTTCGTGGCGAGATTGGCCCATGTGCATGGTCAGCACGGCCTGGCCGATCATGTTGTCGAGCTCCAGCGTCTCGATCAGATCGGTGTTGAACACCATCGAACGATCCGTGGTGCCGATATCGGCCATACGCTGATAGACGGCGTCGATCTTGCGCACGCCTTCATCGAGGATCTCGCTGGTGCGGAACACGCCGGCATTGGCCTGCATCGTCTTCTGCATGGCCAGGCGCACTTCGGCGGTGCTGCTGCCGCCCTTGGCGTGGCGGAAGCCGTCAAGCCGGCCCAATGCGAAATCGGCATTGTCCTTGGGCAGTGCGGCATGGCCGGCGTTGGCCTTCTGGATGGCGGCGACGCGGTGCGCTGTGGCGCGGCCGAAGACGACCAGATCGATGAGGCTGTTGGAGCCCAGGCGGTTGGCACCGTGCACCGACACGCAGGCGGCTTCGCCTACCGCGAACAGGCCGGGCACCACGCTGTCGGGGTTGCCATCCTTCAGGGTGACAACTTCGCCGTGATAATTGGTCGGGATGCCGCCCATGTTATAGTGCACGGTCGGCACCACAGGGATCGGCGCCTTGGTCACGTCCACCCCGGCAAACACCTTGGCGGTTTCGCTGATCCCGGGCAGGCGCTGGTGCAGCACGGCGGCATCGATGTGGTTGAGGTGCAGGTGGATGTGATCGCCTTCGGCGCCGACGCCGCGGCCTTCGCGGATTTCCATCGCCATCGAACGGCTGACCACGTCACGCGAGGCCAGATCCTTGGCCGACGGGGCGTAACGCTCCATGAAACGCTCGCCAGCGCTATTGGTCAGGTAACCGCCCTCCCCGCGCGCGCCTTCGGTGATCAGCACGCCGGCACCATAGATGCCGGTGGGGTGGAACTGCACGAACTCCATGTCCTGCATGGCCACGCCAGCCCGGATCGCCATGCCGCCACCATCACCGGTGGAGGTGTGGGCAGACGTGGCAGAGAAATAGCAGCGACCATAACCACCGGTGGCTAGCACCGTTTGATGGCTGCGGAAGCGGTGGATGCTGCCATCTTCCATGTTGATGGCGATGACACCCTTGCACTCGCCATTCACCATGATCAGATCGATGGCGAAATATTCGATGTAGAAGTCCGTGCTGTACTTCAGGCTCTGTTGATAGAGCGCGTGCAGCATGGCGTGGCCGGTGCGATCGGCGGCGGCGCAGGTGCGCTGGGCCGGCGGACCGCTACCCATGTTCTGCATCATGCCGCCGAACGGGCGCTGATAGATGCGGCCGGCTTCGGTGCGGCTGAACGGCACGCCGAAATGTTCGAGTTCGTACACGGCAGCCGGGGCTTCCTTGCAGAGATACTCGATCGCGTCCTGATCGCCGAGCCAGTCGCTGCCCTTGACCGTGTCATACATGTGCCAGGTCCAGTGATCCGGGCCCATGTTGCCGAGCGCGGCTGCGATGCCGCCCTGCGCCGCGACAGTGTGGCTGCGTGTGGGGAAAACCTTGGTGATGCAGGCGGTTTTCAGCCCGGCTTCGGCAATGCCCATGGCGGCGCGCAGGCCAGAACCGCCAGCGCCGACGACGACGGCATCATAAACATGATCGATGATCTGATAGGCTTCAGGCACTTGGGCTTCCAATCAACCGGCAGACAGGGCGACCTTGAGCACCGAAAACAGTGCCAAGGCTGCAAGGGCAAAGGTGTAGAAGTTGAGGGCCAGCAAGGCGATGACGCGCTTTGACCCATGCAGATAATCTTCCAGCATCACCTGCACACCTAGGCGGAAGTGCCAGAAAACGCTGACCACCAGCAGGCACATCGGCACCGCCACCAGCGGCTGGCGCAGCCACATTACGGTGGAGGCGTAATCCAGGCTGGGCAGACGGGCGAGGCTGAAGACAAACCACAGCACAAGGAACAGGCTGGCCACCGCTGTGACGCGCTGCAGCCACCAGTGATGAACGACGGCGCCACCCCCGGCACCAAGCCCGCGCACGCGGCCGAGTTGGGTTCCATTACCCATGATCAATACCCCCGGGCGAGAAGGATGAAGGCCCAGAAGGCCAGCGTGGCAATGGCCGAAAAGGCAAAGGTCGCCAGCGCCATGCGGCGCGAGGTAGCGAGATCGAAACCTTCGCCCGAATCCATGATGAAGTGGCGGATGCCGCTGCCCATGTGCTGGAACATTGCCCAGGTCAGGCCGAAGCCGACCACAACGCCAAGCGGCGAGAAAACGATATCCTGAAACAGGCGAAAATAGGTCGGGCCACTGGCAAGCGCCGCAAGCCACCAGGCAAAGATCACCACGGCGCCAAAGGCCAGCGCATGCCCCGTCACCCGGTGCACGATGGAGACTGCCATGTGGACCCGCCATTTCCAGATGGTGAGATGCGGTGACAGCGGGCGCGGCGGCGGCGCTATTGGTCGAGATGCCATGAGTTGCCCTTCTATCTGGCCCCTTTCGCTGCCCTGCCTTTCGGCTGGCGCAGCGGTCGGTCTGTGATGCCCGCCTTCATACCGTGCTGGCGCTGCGGTGCAACACTGGTGTGAACGGCAGCTTCCTTATCCGCATTGGATCAGGACGGTTCGTTCCAAACCAGCATAACGATGGACCAATGCATCGCGGTAACTGTCGTCTGCCATCATGTTCAGGAAATGCTGGCGCGTCGGATAGCGAACCAGCAGCAGCTTGTCCCAATCGGCGACCTCTGTGCCGGGCTGGCCGATGAAGACCTGTTCGCACGGGCCATCGTAGAGCACTTCCGCTTGCGACACCGCGCCTACCACCACGGTGAAAGCGTGCTGATAGCGGTCATAGGCCTCTTTCCCCGAACAGGGCGCCATACCAGCTTCGGCCGGGTAATTAGCGGTTTCGCGGAACTTCAGCAGGTTCATCATCACCACCGGCCCGTCACGGCCGTGATCGCGCAAGTTTCGAACCTGATCTCGGGTGGGATCGATGCTGGAATCATGATTGTTATGAGAGGGAATGGCCATGGCACAGGGACTCGCAGTTGGGATCGATCCAGCGTAGCATCGCACCAATGACCGTGAAGATGCGGCGCACGAAATGGGGAGGATGTGATGGCAACGATTGCTCCAGCCACTGTGGCTGCTGTTCCACTTGATGTGATCGATGTGTCTGACGCAACGCTGTACGCCAACGACAGTTGGCGGCCGGTGTTCGCCCGGTTGCGCGCCGATGCGCCGGTACATTACCAGGCCAACAGCCCCTTCGGCCCGTTCTGGTCGGTGTGTAGCCATGCCGACATCATGGCGGTGGAAGCCCGGCCAGATATTTTTTCCAGCAGCCACGAATTCGGCGGCATTACCGTGGTCGATCTGTTTGGCGAATATAACCTGCCGCAGTTCATCGCCATGGAC
>NZ_JAUMBI010000266.1:0-3896 GCF_032115815.1 Sandarakinorhabdus sp. | reverse complement strand
TGATTGCCGCCGGGCCGGGCGCTGAGGCGTTTTTGGGCAAGGCGGTGATGCTCGGCGCGCGCAGCGGCCTCATGGCGGAGCGCATCACCTTGCCGGCGCGCGGCCTGCGGCCGGTTCCCGAAGGTTTGACGTTGGCCGAAGCCGCCGCCTTTACCGTGGGCGCGCTCACCGCCTGGGTGGGGCTGGTGGAACGCGGGCGGCTGCAACCGGGCGAGCGCGTGCTGGTCACCGGCGCTGGCGGCGGCATGGGCCGGGCGGCGGTGCAACTGGCCGTGCACATGGGCGCGCAGGTGGTCGCGGTGGCCTCATCCGAAGCGCGGCTGCAACTGGCGCGCGAAGCTGGCGCACACGAGACGTATCTGGTGGACCGGGAGCACCCGCAGATCCCGGTGAAAGATATCGATCTGGTGTTCGATCCCGTCGCCGGGCCGCTGGTGATGCCGCTGGTGAAATGCCTTCGCCGCGGTGGGCGTTATGCGATCATCGGGTTCGTGGGCGGGCGCGGGGAAAGCGTGCCCTTGAACCGGCTGCTGCTGAAGGAAATCGCCCTGATTGGCGTGCGCGCCGGTGAACAGGGCCGGCAGGACCCGGCGGCCGGGATGCGCCATATCCAGGAGATCGATGCGCGGGCGGTGCACATGAAACCGCACATCGGGCTGGAGTTGCCGCTGAGTGAGGTGCGCGCGGCCTTTGCGGCGATGGGGGAAGGCCGCATCGACGGGAAATGCGTGATCCGCATTTAAACTTCGTCAACCCGGCGTTCGGCGGGGTGACGAATTAGGGCGCAAACGCCGCCCGCGTTACGTCATCCGCCGGGAACAGCAGTTCCAGCCGCAGATCGCGCACCGTCACATCTTCCGACGTGCCGCACTGGGCAACGACGGAGAGAAAGCTCATCAACCCGCCCAACCCGCGATAACTGACCGGCAGCACCGGCGAGCGCGTCCGCGAAGCTGGTCGATAGGGGTGACGGGCAGCGGCATTGCGGGTGACGGCGATCAGATCGGCCAGCACCGGATCATCGCCGGCCAGTGATTGCTCCAGTGCCAGCCGCTCCAGGCTTTCGTGCAGCACTTCCGGAAGATTGGCGATGAACTCAGCTGCGCGCGGATGGCAGGCAGTGAGGCGGAAAACGTTGGGCGGGCCGTGCCACCCCTCCAGCAACGGGCTCAGCATCGCCGCGGCCGACGCGCTGGCTTCCAGCACGTTCCAATGCCGGTCACACAGCAAGGCCGGAAACGGCGCATGGTTTTCCATCATCGTGGTCAGGATTTGCCGGAACGGCGCAATCGCGTCCGATGCCAACGGCGACGCCGGATAAGCCGAGGCAAAGCCCGCCGCATTGAGCAGATGATTGCGCGCCGAAAGCGGCAAGGCCAGTGCCTCCGCCAAGGTTAGCACCATATCCCGACTGGGCATCGCCCGCCCGGATTCCAGGAAGCTCACGTGTCGCGCACTCACCCCGGCATCGAGCGACAGCACCAGCTGACTCACCCGCCGGCTGCTGCGCGCCGCTTTCAGTGCGGTGCCGAACGGGCCGGGATCGTGGAGGTCGGGACGGGTAGCCATGGGCGTATCCTGCCACAGCGGTGCAGGCACGCAATGATGTGGGAGGTAAGGGCAGCGATGATGTTGGCGGCGGAATGACAGGGCTGGGAGGCGAACCTCATGCGCGCCGCTGCCCAAGCCAATTATCTGGAATGCAAAAATAATTCTGAATATATTATATGGGTACCACTACCTAGAGTAGTGCAATATATTGCCTGCGGCTTTTTTATCATGATAATCGGCGTTTACGGTGTTTCTGCGTATTGTCAGACGCAATCAAGGCAAGGTAATTTTTTGCGAATCAGGGTCATTGTTTTAGCGCGGGACGTGCTAATTGGTTTAATCTGCGCCGCCATGGCTGTCGCAGTGCGCCTGCTTATTGAAGATCTCTGGCAAGGCGTGATTTTCTTTCCGCTGGTTTTTCCGGCTGTGGCCGCAGCCACCTTGCTGTCGAACTGGCGCGCTGGCCTTGTGACCATTGCGGCATGTCAGACCGTGATCTGGTATTTCATGATGCCGATGAAAAATTCGTTCGTGCTGCCGAACACCAGTGGCGTCGTGTCGCTGATCCTGGCCACGGTGGCAGAGCTTCTGCTGCTTGTGATGGTCCACAAATTTCAGTTGAGCCGGCGCCGGATCATTGAACTCGATGCCTTGCGCATCGCCGATCTGGAGCTTGCCATCGAGGAGCTCGACCACCGAACGATGAACAATTTTCAGTTGGCAACAGCGCTGTTGTTGATCGAAGCAAAGCGTATCGAAGCCCGCGAAGCGTGCGAAGCGCTTGAGAGAGCCAGCAACCGTCTGCATGTCCTGGCCAGCGTTCACCAGAAGCTGCGGCACAGAGGCACGGACATCCGCTCACGTGACCTTGCGGCGCTGCTTGAGGAGATATTGGTCGCCGCCCGCGCAAACGCAGAAAGCAGTTCGGAAATATCAATCACATCCAACTTGAAATCGGTTTTTGTGCCAGCAGAACATGCCGTCAACACCGGTCTGATCGTGAACGAACTTGTGACCAACGCTTTGAAACATGCGTTTCCGGCCGGCAAGGGCGTCATTCACGTCACATTGGCCCCCCATGAGCACGGCTACCGTCTTGTGGTGATGGACAATGGCGTTGGGCGGACGCCGGAAGCGAATGCAGGCTCCGGATCGCGGCTGTTGCCGATGCTGGCCAATTCGGCCGGGGGCGAACTTTCGTACGGCGATGGCCCGGGCACGATGGCGATCCTGCATGTTCCCAGCATCGAGCGTCGCCGCGCTGCCTTTGCCGCTTGAGGGCAAGGCGGATCGCGCCGATGCTGATGCCGGCCTGCGCCAGAATGACAGCGACTTTCAGCCGGGGAACGGCGTCCAGATCACCTGCCTGATATCGGTGCCGCCCAGCGCCAGCAGGGCGAGGCGGTCGAAGCCGAGCGCCACGCCGCTGGCGGGGGGCATGTGGGCGAGGGCGGCGATGAAATCCTCGTCGATGGGGTAGCGGCGGCCGTAGAGGCGCTGTTTCTCGTCCATATCGGCCACGAAGCGGCGGCGCTGTTCGGCCGCATCGGTGAGTTCGCCGAAGCCGTTGGCGAGTTCGACGCCGCAGGCATAGGCTTCGAAGCGTTCGGCCCAGCGCGGATCGGCGGGGCAGGGGCGGGCGAGGGCTGCTTCGCACACCGGATAGTGGGTGAGGAAGGTGAGGCGGCCGTCGCCCAGTTTGGGTTCGATGGTGACGATGACGCGGCTGAACAGGTCGCTCCACGTGTCGTCGGGGCGCACATTCAGGCCGATGCGGGCCACTTCGGCGGCCAGTGCATCGCGGTCGTTCAGGCAAGCAGCCAGATCGATGCCGGCGTGGATGGCGAAGGCCTGTTCGCAGGTGAGCATTTCCGGTTCGGCCATCGCATCGCAGCTGCGGCCCTGCCAGCGCAGTGTGCCATTGCCGCCGGCAGCCTGCGCCGTCCGGGCCAGGGCGAGGGTGTCGGTGATCACCGCGGTCCAGTCTGCATGGGCGCGATACCATTCGATCAAGGTGAATTCGGGCGCATGCAACGGGCCTTGTTCACCATTGCGCCACACGCGGGCGAAATCGACGATCTGCGTTTCACCGGCGGCCAGCAGTTTCTTGGCGGCGAATTCCGGGCTGGTGTGGAGGTAGAGCGTCTGTTCCGTCCCGCCTTCCGGCCGCCAGGTGACCGGGAAGCCGTGCAGATGTGTCTCGTTGCCGGGGCTGATCTGTACCGCGCCGCATTCCACCGTGATGAAGCCCTGTTCAGCAAACCAGCCGGCCAGCGCGGCCTTCACGCGATTGCGGCCCTGCAGGAAGGGGCGGCGATCGGCGTGGATGTCGGCGTGCCAGAAGG
>NZ_JAUMBI010000265.1:2955-3886 GCF_032115815.1 Sandarakinorhabdus sp. | reverse complement strand
CTGGTGAGGCAGACGCCTGATATCCACAAGATTTTGTGAGGCTTGCTCTTGCCGAATCGGCAGGGGTTGCCCAGCCTGTGCCAAGGCCGGTAAGGGAGAGGCACGATGAGCTTTTCCGAAATTGACTATGGTGCGGGCGAACCCGCCCCGATCGACCTGCTCGAACAATTGTTCGATGCCAATGGCTGGGCCTCCGAACGTGTGGGTGATGAGGAAATCATCACGACCGTGAAGGGCGGGTGGTGCACCTATCAGCTGCGGGCCTTGTGGCGCAGTGAAGACCGTGTGCTGCAGATCATCGCCCAGGCCGATCTCACCGTGCCCGAAGATCGCCGGCTGGCGGTGTATGAAACCATCGGCCTGATCAACGAACAATTGTGGATGGGCCATTTCGAACTCTGGTCGGCCGACGGCATGATCCTGTTCCGCCACGCCACGCTGCTGGCCGATGATGATGCTGAAGACGGCGGTGATCTGTCGCCGGCCCAGGCTGAAATCCTCACCGATGCCGCGGTGGAAGAGTTCGAGCGCTATTATCCGGTGTTCCAGCTGGTGTTGCTGGCCGGCCAGTCACCGGCGGAAGCTCTGGCCGCGGCGCTGATCGAGACAGCCGGCGAAGCATAAGACCGGTTTGGGGGCAAACATGACGGGTGAAGCGCCGATCTGGTTGATCGGCTGTGGCAACATGGGCGGCGCGCTGCTGCGGCGCTGGCTGGCCGAAGGGCTGGGGCCGGTTGCCGTGATCGATCCGGCGGCGCGCAACCTGCCGCCCGGCGTGGAAGCCTCGGCCCGCCCGCCGGCGGAGGGCAAACCCGATATCGTCGTGCTCGCCGTGAAACCGCAGGCCTGGGCGCAGGCGGTGCTGCCGCTGGCCGGCCGCCTTGGGCCGCTCACATTGGTGATCTCGGTGATGGCCGGTGTGCGCACGGAG
>NZ_JAUMBI010000265.1:0-2945 GCF_032115815.1 Sandarakinorhabdus sp. | reverse complement strand
CGCGGCTGTTCCCCGGCGCCGGCATCGTGCGCGCCATGCCCAACACGCCGTCTGCGGTGGGGCAGGGCGCCACCGCCCTGTTCACCCGCGATGGCGATATCGTGCAGGGCGCCGCCGAAGCGCTGTTCCAGCCGGTGGGGCAGACGATCTGGCTGTCCGATGAAGCACAGTTCGATGCGGTCACCGCCGTTTCGGGCTCTGGCCCGGCCTATGTGTTCCATTTCATCGAGGCGCTGGCCGCCGCCGGGGAAGCCGCCGGCCTGGAACCGGCGATGGCGATGCGGCTCGCGCGCCAGACGCTGATCGGCGCGGCCGCGCTCGCCGCCCAGGATGGCGCGACGCCGGCCAATGTCCTGCGTGAACGCGTCACCTCGCCGGGCGGCACGACGGCGGCGGGCCTTTCGGTATTGATGCCGGGTCTGACGCCGCTGCTGGAACAGGTGGTGGCCGCAGCGGCAGCGCGGTCACGCGAACTGGGCTGACATAGCCCCAAGCGTGACGTAATCTCCCCACGCTCGGGGGAGATGTCATGCGCACATGGGTGAAGGCCGGAGCAGGTGTGATCGGCGCGGCGCTGCTGTTGGCAGCCGGCGCAGGCGGTGCGCTGCTGTGGGCCGGCAACCAGAGCTTGAGCAAGGATCATGGCGCTCTGCCCGAAACCGTGGCGGGCGGGCCTGGAGACGCGGCGTTGGGCGCGCGGTTGGTCAGCGTCTATGGTTGCAATGGCTGTCACGGCGCAGCCCTTGCCGGCCAGGATTTCTATGGCATGGTCGCGTCCAATCTGCGCCGCCGCGCGCGCGAATGGAGCCGGGAGGATTTCGCCCGCGCCGTCCGTAACGGGCTGCGCCCCGATGGCACCAGCATCAGCTGGGCGATGCCCACCGAAATGTTTGCCGCGATGGCCGACAACGAGATTGCCGCCATCCACGCCCATCTGCGCCGCCTGCCGGCCGCCGGCGATGCCCAGCCGGTCACGCTGAAGCACCGGTTCTTCAAGGCTTATCATGCGGCCACCGGTGAGCTGATCCCCAATGCCGTGCTGGTGCGTGCCACCGATGCCGGGCCCGCTGTCGCTCCGGAGCCCGGCACGGCGGGGTGGGGCGCCTATTTCACGCGCATGGCCTGCGCCGAGTGCCACAATCACGGCCTTGGCGGCTTTGGCAGCGACACGCCGGCACTGGCCGATGCCATCCAGATCTATGATTGGCCGGCGTTCGTGCGGCTCACCACCACCGGCCGGCCGCCAGACGGACGCGAATTGCGCTTGATGACGGGTGTGGGCCGCGAACGCCTGGCCCACATGACCGACGCCGAACGCCGGGCGCTGTTCGATTATCTGAAGTCGCTGTCGCAGCCCTAACCCTGCAAGGCTTCCACAGCTGCACGATCCGCCGGCGGCACCAGGCCCATCAGCACCGCCCAGAAGCCGGTGACGGCCTGCTGCCCGGCCTCGCCATAGGCGCGCGCCATGGACCGTTCCAGCTCGGTGAATAGCCGCGCTTCCAGCGCCGCGCCGGATGCGGTGAGGGTAAGCAGGCGCTGGCGGCGATCAGTCACCCCCACGCGTTGTTCAACCAGCGCGCGGTTGCCCAGATCATTCAGCACCCGGCCCAGCGATTGCTTGGTGATGCCGAGCAGGCTGATGAGTTCCCCCACCGAAAGCCCCGGCTGGCGCGCGATGAAATAGAGCGATCGATGGTGGGCGCGGCCCAGACCCTGCGCTTCCAGGATCGCATCGGCGCCGCGGATCATCGACGTGTAGCCGAAATAGAGCAGTTCGATGCCGCGCCTTATCTCGTCCTCCCGCAGGAACAGCGGCGAAGCCGGCGTCACCTTCAGGGGGGAAACCGCGGCCTGAGCGGTGGCTGCAGAAATTGGGACAGTCATGTTGACTTATCTGCCACAAAGGCTATGCCAACACAAGCGGGGCGCGCAATTCCCGGCAAGGCGGCGGTGACAACGCTGTTCGTTTGTTGCCGGCGCAGGGCGGAAAGCCTCCACATTGTTTCTGGGGACAGGGTTTCGTCATGACCGACGCTACGTTCGACGATCGCAACGGCTTTATCTGGATGGATGGGGAATTGAAGCCCTGGCGCGAAGCCAATGTCCACATTCTCACCCATGGCCTGCATTATGCCAGCTCGGTCTTCGAAGGGTCGCGTGCCTATGCCGGCCATATCTACGCATTGTCGGCCCATTCGCAGCGGCTGATCGATTCAGCCAACATCATGGGCTTTCCGCTGCCGTGGAGCGTGGAGGAGATTGACGAAGCCTGCCGCCAGACGCTGGCCGCCAATGGGTTCACCAATGCCTATGTGCGCCCGGTTGCGTGGCGCGGCAGCGAGCAGATGGGCGTTTCGGCGCAGAAGACCAAGGCCCATTTGGCCGTCGCTGCCTGGGAATGGGGTGCGTATTTCGGCCCGGAAGCGCTGAAAAAGGGCCTGCGCCTCAACATCGCGCCGTGGCGCCGTCCCGCGCCCTACACGGCACCGGTGCGCGCCAAGGCCGCCGGGCTTTACATGATCTGCACGCTGTCCAAGCACGCCGCCGAAAACGCCGGCTACAACGATGCCATGATGCTGGATTGGCGCGGGCAGGTGGCCGAAGCCACCGGCGCCAACATCTTCTTCTTCCAGAACGGCGAACTGCACACGCCCACCCCGGATTGTTTCCTCGACGGCATCACCCGCCGCTCCATCATCGCGCTGGCCCAGCGCCGCGGCATCAAGGTGGTGGAACGCGCGATCTGGCCGGAGGAACTGGCCAGTTTCCAGGAAGCCTTCCTGACGGGCTCCGCCGCCGAAGTGACCCCGCTGGCCGAAATCGGTCCGTGGAATTTCCAGGTGGGTGAAGCGACGCTGCAACTGGCGCAGGATTACAGCGATCTCGTCCACGGCCGCATCACCGGCGTGGAGCCGGTGCCGTCGACGCAGCGCTAAAGCGTT
>NZ_JAUMBI010000264.1:0-1998 GCF_032115815.1 Sandarakinorhabdus sp. | reverse complement strand
TGGATAAGAAGAAGGAATCGGGTTTGCATGCCTTCCTGCGCCAGTACCAGGACTTCATGCAGATCCTCCTGCTGGCGGCGGCGCTCATCAACCAGATTTTCACCGGTGAATGGGGCACGACGATCGTGTTGGTCGTCCTGACGATCTTCAACGCGTTATTGGGCTTGCGCGGTGAATCCAAAGCCGCGGCCAGCCTGGCGGCGCTGGCCGGGACGATGAAGAATACCACCCGTGTGCGCCGCGATGGCGTAGCCGTCGAGATCGATGCCGGGCAGGTGGTGCCGGGCGACATCGTGCTGCTGCAGGCGGGCGACGCCGTGCCGGCCGATGGGCGTTTGTCCGTGGCCGCAACCCTCGAGATCGAAGAGTCCGCCCTGACCGGCGAGAGCGTCGCTTCGTCCAAGGACACGGATGTCGTTGCCAAACCTGACGCGCCCCTGGGCGACCGCCATGACATGGCCTATATGAACACCGGCGTAACGCGCGGCAGCGGCGAAATGATCATCACCACCACCGGTATGGGCACCGAGATGGGCAACATCGCCACGCTGCTCAACCAGACCGAGTCGGACAAGACCCCGCTGCAGAAGCAGCTCGACAGGCTGACGATCATCATTGCGGCGCTGGCGGGCGTTGCCTTCATCCTGATGGTGATCATGGGGCTGCGCAACGGGCAGGCGCTGGACGCCATCTTCATCGCCGGTGTGGCGCTGGCGGTCTCGGCCATCCCGACCGGCCTCCCGGCCGTCGTCACCACCATGTATTCCATGGGCGTGCGCGCGCTGGCAGCCCAGGGCGCCATCGTCAAGCGGCTGCCATCGGTGGAGACGCTGGGCTCGGTCTCGGCCGTCTGCACCGACAAGACCGGCACGCTGACGCTCAACAAGATGACGTCCGTGGAGCTTACCATCCCCGGCCACAACCATTATGCGGTGACGGGCGAGGGGTACAGCACTGAGGGCAAACTGCTGAATGATAGCGGCGCCCAGATCGATCTGACGCCGGTACTGATGCCCATGGCGCTGTGCGCAGACGCCACCCTGAGCGGCGATGAACTCGTCGGTGACCCGACCGAGGGCGCGCTGATCGTGCTGGCGGCCAAAGGTGGTATCGACCTGGATGGCGCCCGCAAGAAGTACCCGCGTTTGGCCGTGCTGCCCTTTGATGCGGCCTACAAATTTATGGCCACCTTCCACAACATGAACGACGAGCAGGGCAAACCGGTGGTGCGCTGTTGTGTCAAGGGCGCGCCCGACGTGGTCATCGGTCTCAGTAGTTTCTACTGGCTGCCGGGCGGCGAGGCTGTGCCCATCACCGATGAGAACCGCCAACTGGCGCTGGCTGAAAATGAGCGGATCGGGGCGGAAGGCGAGCGGGTGATGGTGGTTGCACGGCGCGACTTCGATCCCGCAACCTTCGATCCCAAGGCCGATCTGTTGAAGATCGTGAAGGACCTGACCCTCCTGGCCATGGTCGGCATTGTCGATCCCCCACGGGCCGAGGCCAAGGCCGCGATTGCCAAGTGTCACAGCGCCGGCATCCAGGTGCGCATGATCACGGGCGACCATGCCGTGACCGCCGCGGCCATCGGCAAGCAACTGGGTATCGAGGGCAAGGCCCTCACCGGCGCCCAGTTCGCGGCCATGAGCGACGAGGATGCGATGAATGATCTGGACAACATCGCCATCGTGGCACGCGTGACGCCGGAGGACAAGATCCGCATGGTGGAACTCCTGCAGCGTAAGGGGAACATCGTCTCGATGACGGGCGACGGCGTCAACGATGCGCCGGCGCTCAAGAAGGCTGACATTGGCGTGGCCATGGGCATCACCGGCACCGAGGTTTCCAAGGGTGCGGCCGTGATGATCCTGACCGACGACAACTTCGCCACCATCATCAAGGCGATCGAGTTCGGGCGCGGCATCTATGTCAACCTGTTCAACTACGTCCGCTTCCAGATGGAGCAGTTGGTGGGGTTCATCGCGTGCTACCTGCTGG
>NZ_JAUMBI010000263.1:0-1514 GCF_032115815.1 Sandarakinorhabdus sp. | reverse complement strand
CAATCAGGCTGGCGTGGCCAAGGGCCATTATGGCGAAACCGATGTGCAGGCCCTGCATCAGTGGATGGCGGCGCAGCTGCGCCAGGAGGGCGCGGCCATCGATGATTGGCGCTATTGCCCGTTTCACCCGGATGCTACAAATCCGGCCTATGCCAGCGCTCATCCATGGCGCAAGCCCGCGCCGGGGATGCTGAATGATTTGATGGCACACTGGCCCGTAAACCGTGAACACAGCCTGCTGGTGGGCGATCAACCCACCGATCTGGCTGCCGCCACCGCTGCCGGGACTGCCGCCGTGCCGTTCGCTGGTGGCAATCTGCACAATTTCCTTGCCCCCCACCTTGCCGCAATGACAAGGAAGATCAAAGCAGGTGACCCCCATGCCTGATTCCGTTTCCCCCGCCACCCTCCTTCCAGAGGCCAGTCGCGCCCAGCGCTGGCTTTGCGATGTGGCAGCGCCTTTGTGGGCGTTTCGTGGCCACACCGCTTCGGGCCTGTTTCCCGAACGCATGACGCTGGATGGCGTGCCCGATCCGGCCTATTTCCGCGTCTTCGTGCAGGCCCGCCATGTCTATAGCTTTGCCACCATCGGCCGGCTGGGCTGGGATGGACCGTGGCAGCAGCTGATCGGCGAAACCATCCGCGCCCTGGTGGCTGGTGCGCGCCGCGCCGATGGCTTTTACGTCCACCGGCTGGATGTTGATGCCCACCCGCTTGATACCCGCGCCGATCTTTATGATCAGGCCTTCGTGCTGCTGGCGCTGGCCACGGCGCGCGAGGCGCTGGCCGATCCGCACTGGTTTGATGTGGCCGAAGAACTGCTCGACACCATCGAAGCCAACTGGTCTCACCCCGCCGGCGGCTTTACCGAGGGCGAGAAGGACGATCCGCGCATCCGCCGGCAAAACCCGCACATGCACCTGTTCGAAGCCTCGCTGGCCCTGGCCGAAGCCAGCGGCCGCCCGCGCTTCCTGGCCTTTGCCACGATGATCGCCGATCTGGCCGCCACGCGCTTCATCGATCCGGCCACCGGCGCCCTGCTGGAATATTTCACCGATGATCTGGCCCCTGCCCCCGGCATCGAAGGCCGTATCGTTGAACCGGGGCATTGTTTCGAGTGGGCATGGCTGTTCGAGCGCCTGGGTGCCAGCGGCCGCGCGGGCGCCTTTGCCGTGTCTGATCGGCTCACCGCCTTCGCCCGCGCCCACGGCCTGTGCGCCACCCGCAATGTGTGCATCAACGAAGTGCTCACCGACGGCAGCCTGCACAATGGCAAGGCCCGTCTGTGGCCACAGACGGAGCGCATCAAGGCCGCCGCCATCCGCCACCGCCGGCTCGGTACCGCCGCCGAAGCCGAAGAGGCCGCCCGCGCGCTCGCCGGGCTGGAGCAATATTACGCCGTGCCGACGCCGGGCCTGTGGCGCGACAAATTGAACCCCGATGGCAGCTGGATTCCGGAACTCGCACCAGCGAGTTCACTGTATCACATCGCCTGCGCCTATGCGGAATTGGCG
>NZ_JAUMBI010000262.1:0-18641 GCF_032115815.1 Sandarakinorhabdus sp. | reverse complement strand
ACCCAGCCCGCCACATCATTCACCGCTGCGGCCGCAATCGCCACCACGCCCACCGGTTTATCGGTCAACCCGAACTGCGCCAGGATCCGCCCCAATATGGGCAGCGCCGTGATCGCCAGCGCGTTACCGAAGAACAGCGCATAAAGCAGCGGATCGATTCCCGGCGCGAGGTTGGACGCGGTGATCCAGCCCAGTGCCAGCCCGCCGGCCAATGGCACCAGCACCGACGCAGCCGCAATCAGCAGCGCCCCCTTGCGGTGTTGCGGGGTTTGCAGATGGCCGAACTCGAATTCCATGCCGATCTGGAACATCAACAGCGTCAGGCCGATCTGGCTGATGATGGTGATGGCCGGGGCTGGGGTGGCGCCGAACAGGCTGACCGACAGCGCCGGTGCCAGCGCACCAAGCAGGGATGGCCCGAGCATCAGCCCGGCAATGATCTCCCCCACCGCGCCGGGCTGGCCCAGCCGGCGGGCAACGATGTTGAGCGTGCGCGCCGCGCCGATCATGATGATCAGCTGCAACAGCACGCTGAACAGCATGTCTTCGCTGGCGTGGACGCCCGAGCTCATGGCCGGACCGGCAAGGGAGTGTGAACGCTCATCTGCACGGCATAGACCGCATTTGCGTCGGTTGCTCAAGCCGCCTGCACCTGCAAAGCGACAGGTGGCGCGGCCGCTACATCTGCCTAGGATGCCGGCCATGAACCCGCTTCCTGTTGCCCTGATCGGAGCCGGCTGTTCCGGTTTCACCACCGCCAAGCGCCTGCGCGACGAGGGGGTGGTGTTCGACTGGTTCGAAGCGTCGGACCGGATCGGCGGCAACTGGGCCTATAACAATCCCAACGGCATGAGCAGCGCCTATCAGTCGCTGCACATCGATACCTCGAAATGGCGGCTGCAGTTCGAGGAATATCCGGTGCCCGCCGACTGGCCGGACTTTCCCCACCACAGCCTGATTGCGCAGTACTTCAACGATTATGTCGATCATTTCGGTCTGCGCGCGTTGGTGCAATTCGAAACGCCGGTGATGAAGGTGACCCGCCGGACGGACGGCACTTGGGACGTGACGACGAAGCATGGCACCCAAACCTATCGCGCCGTCGTTGTCTGCAATGGCCATCACTGGAGCCCCAACCGCCCGGTGTGGGACGGCCAGTTCAATGGCAGCATCATCCACGCCCATGATTATCGCACGCCGTTTGAACCGCTGAACCTGATCGGCAAACGGGTGCTGGTGGTAGGGCTGGGCAACAGCGCTGTCGATATCGCCTCCGAACTGGGTCAGCGCAGCATCACCGAACGCTGCTTTGTCTCCACCCGGCGGGGTGTGTGGGTGTTGCCCAAATATTTCAACGGCATTCCAGCCGACAAGCAGGCAGCGCCGCCGTGGCTGCCGCTGCCGCTGGCGCGCTGGATCGGCCGCCGCAAGGTGAAGCAGTTGGTGGGCAACATGGAAGATTATGGCCTGCCCACGCCTGATCACGAGCCGCTGGACGCGCACCCCACGGTGAGCGGCGAGTTCCTGACCCGGGTGGGCAGCGGCGACATTGCGGTGAAGCCCGCCATCGCGCGCCTGGATGGTGACGGCGTGATCTTCACCGATGGCAGCCGCGAAGTGCTGGACGCGATCATCTGCGCCACGGGTTACAACATTGAATTCCCGTTCCTCGATCCCGCCGATGCGCGCGTGACCGACAATCACATCCCGCTCTACAAGCGCATGGTGCAGGCCGATCCGGCGCTCCAGGGCCTGTGGTTCATGGGGCTGGCGCAGACGCTGCCGACGCTGGTCAACCTGGCCGAGCAGCAGTCAAAGCTGCTCGCCGCCTTCCTGGCCGGCCGGTATGCGCTGCCATCGCCGCAAGAGATGGCCAGCACCATCGTGGCCGAGGAAAAACGCTACCAGGGCCATTATTACGCCAGCCGCCGCCACACCATGCAGGTGAATTTCGAACCCTATGTGGCCGATCTTGTTGCCGAAATCAGGCGGGGGGCAAAACGGGCACCGCGTCTGGCGGCGTGAGCGGCGCGCGGCCCAGCGCCACGAACCGCCCCCACAGCAACACGGCCGACAAGGCGCTGGCGATGATGATCGCCCAGATCAGCCCGTCCACCCCGCCGCCCGACGTAACGCCCAGCCAGTACGCCAGCGGCATCATCACCACCACATAGGAAAAGATGTGGATCACGGCCGGTGCGCGGATGTCGGAGCGTGCGCGCAGTGCTTGTGCGGCCACCACCTGCAGGCCATCGGCCGCAAAGAACAGGCTCGAAAGGATCATCGCGCTGGCGATGCCGGCCACCACGGCGGCTTCGCGGGAGTACGCCGCGGCGATGGCTTCGGGGAACAACCACACGCCGAGCGACACGATCAGCAGCACCGCCGCCGTCACCCCGAAACCCTGCCCGGCCGAAGCCAGCATCGCCGGCCGATCGCGCGCGCCGTAGGCCCGGCCGACCAGCACCGATGTCGCCACCGAAAGCCCCAGCGGAACCATGAACACCGTTGCCGCCACGTTGATCACCACCGCCCAGATTGCCACCGCCGTCACGCTGATCCAGCCGGCAAACACCGCCATCGCCGAAAAGGCCAGGCTTTCGATGAAATAGCTGACCGCCGCGCCATAGCCGACCGCGCGCATCGCCCGCGCTGCCACAGGATCGCGCGGCGCCGGCGACAGCACGCCCAGTTCACGCGCCCGGCGCCAGCGCAGGATGACCACAGCCAGCACCACCAGCAGGAACAGCCGGCTGGCAAAGGTTGCCCAGGCGCTGGCCGCAGCCCCGTGAACACCGAACATATTGTCGCCCGGCACCAGCCACAAATTGACGGCGAGATTGACGATATTGGCCAGCCACATCGCCACCATGCCCGGGATAGCGCGGCCATGGGCTTCCAGCCAGAACAGCCCGGCATCGGCGACGATGATCGGCACCAGCGACACCGCCTGCACCTGCAGCACCAGTGTGGCGCCTTCGGCCAGGCCCGGCGCCATGTTGAAGGCCACCAGCATCGGCCCGCCGGTGACGGCGAGGAACATGGCGCACGCCACCGAAATCCACGTGGCGTAGGCCAGCCCACGTCGCAGGATCGCCCCGGTATCGGATTCGCGGCCTTCGCCGATGGCCTGGCTGGTCATCACCTGCACGCCGGAAAGCAGACCCAGCGCGGTGGTCAGCACCACGCCAGTCACCGCCCAGGCCAGCGCGTGATAGCCCAGCTCCGCCGCGCTGTACCGCCCGACCACGATCGTATCGACCAGCCCCATCGCCATGATGCCCAGCCGCGACGCCACAACCGGCGCTGCCAAGCGCAGCAGCGCCGACAGGCCGGAACCAGTCGTCTCGGTCGGGGCCATGGCGGCCGTCATTGCGGGTTATTCCAAGATGAAAAAGGCCGCTCGCCATACAGGCCGCGGCAGATTCGGGCAAATCGGCCGGGTAGTTACTTCTTGGGCGCCGGCTTCTCGGGCGGCGCCGGCCCCAGCCGGCAACCGCGCGCCTTCATGATGCCCTTGATGTAACTGCGCCGGATCTGACCGGCGAGCCGGGCAGCGGCGGCCTGACGGGCGGCCTTGTTGGCGCCGGTGATCTGCCGGATGATGCCTTGGCCGGGGACGAGACTGCCAGTGATGCCTTCGGCGCTGTCGAACAACTGCTCGGCCGGGCTGCGGCCCTTTTTGCCCACCAGCGCCGGATCATCGACATCGGGGCCAACCAGCCCCGTCATGCGGTTCACTTCGGCATTCAACTGGCGGCACGTGCGCAGGGATCTCACCGCATAGGGATTGGCCATGATCGCCGCCAGCTCTGGCGCAATCTTGGGCTTCATCACGTTCAGATCGCGCAGGGGGCGGGTGGCTGCGCGACCCAGCGCGTCATCCACGCCGCCCTTGTCCGGGCCGATCACCTGCTCCGTTCCGCTGTTCGACGGCGGCGGCGGCGGCGGTGGCGGCGCGGCCTGGGCGGCAAACAGCAAAAGGGCGGGCAACAGCATCACAGCAGCAGTGTGCCCCGGCTCGCCCCGGCCGGCAAGCTTCAGCCTTTACCCATAAGCCGCAGCACTTCAGTGCGGCTGCTGTGATCGTTGCGGAATGTGCCCATCATGCGGCTGGTGGTCATCACGACGCCGGGCGTCATCACGCCGCGGGCCGACATGCAGGCGTGAGTCGCCTCGATCACCACGGCCACGCCAACGGGATCAAGGTGGTGCTGGATGCAATCGGCCACCTCTGCGGTCAACCGTTCCTGCACCTGCAGGCGGCGGGCAAAGCCGTGCAGCACGCGCGCCAACTTGGAAATGCCGACAACCCGGCTGCGCGGCAGATACGCGATATGGGCCTTGCCGATGATCGGCGCCATGTGATGTTCGCAGTGCGACTGGAACGGGATGTCGCGCAGGATCACGATCTCGTCATACCCGCCCACTTCGGCAAAGGTGCGCGACAGGTGCAGGCCGGGATCTTCGGCATAGCCTTTGGTATATTCGCGCCATGCCTTGGCGACGCGCTTGGGCGTGTCGAGCAGGCCTTCGCGCGTCGGATCATCGCCCGTCCAGCGAATCAGCGTGCGGATGGCGTCTTCGGCTTCAGCCTGCGGAATGGTGATGAAATCCGCCGGCGCCGGGGCGTCCATTGGGGCATCGTCGTCATAGATGGCGGTCATGAGGAAAACTCCAGCTCGAGGCTCAGCCTGGCCCGCTGCGGCCAATGAGGACAGTGGGATAGGCGACCTAGGCGCATCTGCACAGGTCGACAATTGTCCCATTGTCGCAGCAGCAATCGCGCGCTGCTGCGACCCATTACCAGCGAACTTGGTGTCAGCCGGCCTGCTTCGCCCGGCTGGCGCGCTTGCGCTCGTGCGGATCGAGGTGGATCTTGCGCAGGCGGATGTGATTGGGCGTCACCTCCACCAGCTCATCCTCGTCGATATAGGCGATGGCCTGTTCCAGCGTCAGCTTCTTGGGCGGGGAGAGCTGGATGGCGTCATCCTTGCCGCTGGCACGGAAGTTGGTCAGCGCCTTCGATTTCAGCGGGTTGACCTCAAGATCTTCCTCGCGCGCGTTCTCACCGATCACCATGCCCTGGTACACCGATTCGCCCGGGCCGATCATCAGGATGCCGCGCGGCTGCAGATAACCCAGCGCATAGGTGACGGCGTCGCCGCTCTCGGTGGAGATCAGCACGCCGTTGGCGCGGCCCGAAATCGCGCCCTTGTGCGGGCCGTATTTTTCAAACAGCCGGTTCATGATGCCGGTGCCGCGGGTGTCCGACAGGAATTCGCCGTGATAACCGATCAGGCCGCGCGACGGGGCCGAGAAGGTGAGGCGGGTCTTGCCGCCGCCGCTCGGGCGCATGTCGGTCATCTCGGCCTTGCGCTGGGCCATCTTCTCGACAACCGTGCCGGAATAGGCCTCGTCCACGTCGATCACGACGGTTTCATAGGGTTCGGTGCGCTTGCCGGCCTCGTCGGTGCCGAAGATCACCCGCGGGCGCGAAATCGACAGTTCGAAACCTTCGCGGCGCATGGTTTCGATCAGCACGCCCAGCTGCAATTCGCCGCGGCCGGCCACTTCGAACGCGTCCTTCGACGGCAGTTCGGTGATGCGGATCGCCACATTGCCTTCGGCTTCGCGGGCCAGGCGATCGGCGATCATGCGGCTGGTCACCTTGCTGCCGTCCTTGCCGGCATAAGGGCTGTCGTTCACGCTGAACGTCATCGACAGGGTCGGCGGATCGATCGGCTGCGCTGCCAGGGCTTCGCTCACGCTCTGTTCGGCGATGGTATCGGCCACGGTAGCCTTGGTCAGGCCGGCCAGGGCGATGATGTCACCGGCCACGGCCTGATCGACGGCCACGCGTTCGAGGCCACGGAAAGCAAAGATTTTCGAGGCGCGGCCGATCTCGGCCACCGTGCTGTCGGGGTTCAGGGCATGGATCGGGCTGTTGACCTTCAGCGTGCCCGACATGATGCGCCCGGTCAGGATGCGGCCCAGGAAATTGTCGCGGTCCAGCAGCGAAACCAGCATGCGGAACGGGGCTTCCGGATCGCCGCTGGGCGGCGGCACATGATCGACGATCTTCTGGAACAGCGGCTTCAGGTCGCCGGAGCGCACATCGTCGGTCGGGCCGGCATAGCCACCACGGCCGGACGCATAAAGCACCGGAAAATCGAGCTGGTCGTCGTTGGCTTCCAGTGTCACGAACAGATCGAACACTTCGTCCAGCACTTCGCTGGCGCGCGCATCTGGACGGTCGATCTTGTTGACGACGACAATCGGTCGCAGGCCCAGCGCCAGCGCCTTGCCGCACACGAACTTGGTTTGCGGCATCGGGCCTTCGGCGGCGTCGACCAGCAGAATCACGCCATCGACCATCGACAGGATGCGCTCCACCTCGCCGCCGAAATCGGCGTGGCCGGGGGTATCGACGATGTTGATGTGGTAAGGATTGCCGTCGGCATCCGCCCATTCGATGCTGGTGCACTTGGCCAGGATGGTGATCCCGCGTTCCTTTTCCAGGTCATTGGAATCCATGGCCCGTTCGGCCACGCGCTGGTTATCGCGGAAGGTGCCGGATTGGCGGAACAGCTGGTCGACCAGGGTGGTCTTGCCATGGTCGACGTGCGCGATGATCGCGATGTTGCGGGTGGACATGCAGATTTCCGGAAAAAAAGAGCGGGGCCATCGACGGCAAGCTGCCGGCAATATCGGCTGCGCCCATAGGGCAAGCCCGGCCCAAGGGCAAGCCAAGGGACTTCGGAGCGTGCTGCACTGCCGCAATAGCCGGCGATACGGCCTGCAAATGCCAACCGTCCTGCAAATGATTGACTCCAGACGATGACAATGGCCATGTCCCTGACAAAGCGGGAGGCTGGCCCGAATGGTCGATGAAGAACAGGGAAATGCTGCATATCCGCAAGGCCCGTACCGTGGCCTGACGGTGGGTGCGCTGCTGGCCGAAGCGCGGGCGGCGGCCGGCCGGGAACTGGCCGATCTGGCCCGGGAAACCCGCGTGCCGTTGCGGCACCTGATGGCCATCGAAGCCGATGATCACGAATCCCTGCCGGCGCTGCCCTATGCGTTGGGCTTCGTGAAGACCTTTGCGCGCAGCGTCGGGCTCAATCCGGAAAGCGTGGGCGCCCAGTTCCGTGCCGAAACCCGTCTCACGCCGCATGTGCCATCTGCGCCCAGCCTGGAACCGCTTGACGAAGCTCGGCTGCCGTCGCGCGGGCTAGCCATGGCCGGGTTGGCAGTGCTGGTGCTGGTGATCGGCGGTCTCGGCCTTTATGGCAGTGGCGTGCTCGATCCGGCACCAAGTGCGTCACCGGCGGCGGCTCCGGCAGTAACGGGTTCAGCTCCGGCATCAGCGCCGGCTCCGGCCTCAACCCCCACGGGTGCTATGGCTGGTGCCAGCGCTGCAGCGATGGCGCCCCTTACCATCCCGACCAGCGGCACGGTGACTCTGACCGCGCGTTCGGATGTCTGGGTGAAGATCTACAGTCGCACCACGGGCCGGAAGGCCTTCCAGGGCCTGATGGTCGCCGGCAGCATCTACAAGTTGCCCGAGGACAAGGGCCCACTCGTCTTGCGCGCCGGCCGCGCCGGCGAGATCGAGGTGAGCGTGGCCGGCGTCAAGCTGCCCCCGCTGGGTGGGTCGGTCGAGACTGTTGATGGCGTCGTGCTGACCGCACCGGCATTGGCGGAACGCTTTGCCGGCTCGGCTGCGGCCGCGACGCCCGTTCAGGGTCCGGCAAGTCAGCCTGCGCCAGAACCGGCACCACGTTGAATTTCGGGAGCCTGATCGTGAGCCGTTTCGTGCCTGTCCTGCTTGCTGCTGCCGTGCTGTTGCCTGCCCCGTTGGCGGCGCAGGCGGTTGACGTGGGCAAGCTCGATCGCCGGGTAGGCACGCTCGAATCGGAAATGCGCGCGGTGCAGCGCAAGGTGTTTCCCGGCGGCAACGCGCGTTTCTTTGAACCGGAAATCCCGGCCCAGGCCGCCACACCGGCGCCCGCGCCAGAAACGCCGCCGGCCACCACGCCGATCGCTGATCTGACCGGGCGGGTGGACGCGCTGGAAGGCCAGTTGAAGACAATGACCGGCCAGATCGAGGCGATGGAATACAAGCTGCGCCAGTTGGAAGACGGCCAGCGCCGCCTGAAGGGCGATGTGGAATTTCGGTTGAACACGCTGGAAAATCCCGGTGGCACGCCGCCCGCCGATGCGGCTGGAGCGCCGCTCGCGCCTACCGCTGGCCCTGCGGCGGTTCAGGGCAAACCGCCGGCCACGCCCGTTGCCACTGCGCCCAAGCCGGCAGCGCCCGCCGCCAAGCCAGCCACCGACGGGGCGGCTTGGACCGCCGCCTATCCCAAGGTCACGGCCCGCGATTGGCCCGGCGTTGAAACCGCGATGAGCCAGTTCATCGCCGATTGGCCGAAATCCACCCGCGTGCCGCAGGCAAAATACTGGCTGGGCCGCAGCTTTGCCGCGCGCACACAATATCCGCAGGCGGCCAAGGCGTTCCTTGATGTCTATCAGTCGGCCCCGCGTTCGACCCCGGCACCCGATGCGCTGATTGCGCTGGCTGGTGCGCTCAATGCTATGACCAAGCCCAAGGACGCCTGCCAGGTGCTGGGTGAGCTGGAAACGGTATATGGTGCCAAGCTGACCGACACGCAGAAGGCCGATGCCGGGCGCCAGCGCTTGAAAGCCAAGTGCACGGCGTGAGCCGGCCAAATGTGCGGCCTGATCTTGCCGCACTGATTGCGGCGGCGCTGGGCTGCCCGGTTGCCCCCGATGAACGCATTGCCGTCGCGACCTCAGGCGGGCCGGACAGCCTGGCACTGCTGTCACTGGCCGCCGCCGCTTTTGCGGGCCGGGTGACGGCGCTCACCGTCGATCACCGTCTGCGCCCCGCAGCGGCCGCCGAAGCTGCCAGGGTTGCAGCCGAGTGTGCGGCCCGCGGCTTGCCGCAGGTAACGCTGGTGCGCGACGGCGCGGATTTCGCCAGCAATATCCAAGCCCGCGCCCGCGCCGCCCGCTATGCACTGATGGGCGATTGGTGCGCCGCCCACGGCCACAGCCTGCTGCTCACCGCCCATCACGCCGATGATCAGGCCGAAACGCTGCTGATGCGCCTGAACCGCGCCAGTGGCAGCGAGGGGCTGGCTGCGATCCGTTCCGCCCGGCTGTTGCGGCCTGGCGTGATGCTGGTGCGGCCGCTGCTGTCGGTCCGCAAGGGCGAACTGGCGGCGATCGCTGTCGCTGATGGCTGGTCGGTGGTGGACGATCCCGCCAACCGCGATCCCCGCCATGATCGCACACAGGTGCGGGCGCTGCTGGCTGTTACGCCGGCGCTGGACGCTGCTGCCCTGGCGGCCAGTGCGGCGCATCTGGCTGCCGACGCCGAAGCGCTTGCCTGGGCGGCCGATCTGGCCTGGGCTGGCAGGGTGCGCGAAACCGATGGCCGCTTGATGGTTGATGCAGGTGGGCTGCCAGCGGCGCTGGTGCAGCGGCTGCTGGCGCGGGCGGTGGAAACGATGGCCGGACGACCGGCGCGGGGCAGCGACATCGCCCGTCTGGCGGCGCGACTCGGAAGCGGGGCAAGCGGCACACTGGCCGGCATTGTCGCGCGTCCCGGCACAATCTGGCAACTTTCCGTCACCCGCCCGCCACAGAACGGCGGCAAAAAGCCACAAAACGCCGCCTGAAACGGGGCAGAACAGCACAGGCGGATTGCAACCCCATCATTCCACCTTATCTTGGGCTGTGCGTGCGATCGCCAGCGTTGCCGCGTGTAATTGATCAGGAACTGTCCATGTCCGAAGGCCCCAACAAGCGTCCGCCCAACCCCTGGATGAAGAATCTGGGGTTGTGGATCGTCATCCTGCTCGGCCTCGCCGTGGCGGTGAACGTGATGCAGGGCAGCGGTTCCTCGCGCAGCAGCGACACGCTGGCCTATTCGGATTTCCTTGCGCGCGTTGATGATGGCGCGGTGAAATCGGTGGAGATCCGCGGCGAGGAAATCATCGGCCGCACCAGCGGCGACGAGGAGTTCCGTACTTTCAACCCCGGCGATACCCAGTTGATCGAGCGTCTCCGCAGCAAGGGTGTGCGCTTTGATGCCCGCCCGGAAGAAAGCCGTTCGGTGATTGCGCAGCTGTTCTTCAACATGCTGCCCTTCATCCTGATGATTGGCATCTGGATTTTCGTGATGCGTCAGATGCAGAACGGTGCCGGCCGCGGTGCCATGGGTTTCGGCAAGAGCCGGGCTAAGCTGCTGGTGCAGAAGGAAGGCCGCGTGACGTTTGACGACGTTGCCGGCATCGACGAAGCCCGCGAGGAACTGCAGGAAATCGTCGACTTCCTGAAGGATCCTGGCCGTTTCAGCCGCCTCGGCGGCAAGATTCCGAAGGGCGCGCTGCTGGTTGGCCCGCCCGGCACCGGCAAGACGTTGCTCGCCCGCGCCATCGCCGGCGAAGCCAATGTGCCGTTCTTCTCCATCTCCGGCTCCGATTTCGTCGAAATGTTCGTTGGTGTCGGCGCCAGCCGTGTGCGCGACATGTTCGAACAGGGCAAGAAATCCGCCCCGTGCATCATCTTCATCGATGAAATCGACGCCGTCGGCCGCAGCCGTGGCGCTGGCCTTGGCGGCGGCAACGACGAACGCGAACAGACGCTGAACCAGCTGCTGGTGGAAATGGATGGTTTCGATGCCAACGAAGGCATCATCATCATCGCTGCCACCAACCGGCCTGATGTGCTGGATCCTGCCCTGCTGCGCCCCGGTCGTTTCGACCGCCAGGTCGTGGTGGGCCGCCCCGATATCGACGGGCGCGAGAAGATCCTCGCCGTCCATATGAAGAAAGTGCCGCTGGCGCCTGACGTGAACGCCCGCACCATCGCGCGCGGCACGCCGGGTTTTGCCGGCGCTGATCTGGCCAACCTGGTCAACGAAGCCGCGCTGCTGGCCGCCCGTCGCGGCAAGCGGCTGGTGTCGATGCGCGAATTCGAGGATGCCAAGGACAAGGTGCTGATGGGCACCGAGCGCAAGACCATGGCGATGACCGAGGACGAGAAGAAGATGACCGCCTATCACGAGGCCGGCCATGCGCTCGTCTCGCTGCATGAGCAGGCGTCGGACCCGATCCACAAGGCCACCATCATCCCGCGCGGCCGTGCGCTCGGCATGGTGATGCGCCTGCCGGAGCGGGACCAGTACAGCTACCACCGCGACAAGATGTACGCCAATCTGGCCGTGGCCATGGGCGGCCGCGTCGCCGAAGAAGTGATCTTCGGCTATGACAAGGTCAGCTCCGGTGCCTCGTCCGATATCAGCTATGCCACCGATCTGGCCCGCTCGATGGCGACGCAATGGGGCATGTCTGACAAGCTGGGCCCGCTGAAATATGTCGAGAACCAGGAAGAGGTGTTCCTCGGCCACAGCGTGACCAAGGCCCAGAACATGTCGGAAGAAACCGCTCAGATGATCGACAGCGAAGTGCGCGCTATCGTCACCACTGGCTATGACCGCGCCAAGCATGTGCTGACCGAGAATATTGACCAGCTGCACGCCATCGCTGGCGCGCTGCTTGAATATGAAACCCTCACCGGCGACGAGATCAAGCAGGTCATGGACGGCGGCACCATCAATCGCGGCAGTGCCACCACCACCCCGGTGGCGCGCCCTTCGTCGGGCACTTCGGCAATTCCCAAAGCGGGCCGTCGCGGCACCGGCCTTGGTGAGGCACCCGCCGGCGCGTGAGGTGGCTGGCGGTTACGCTGGCCCTGTTGGTGGCGGCTCCCGTAGCCGCCACTGAGGCCCCGCTTGCTGTATGGTTCGAGATCCCAGTCAACGATCTGGATCGGGCAACGCGCTTTTACGAAGCGGTGTTCGGTAAACCACTGAGCCGCGATCGGGTTGATGGCTATGACATGGCGATGTTTGCCGGTGCCGATGGCCCGGAGGGCGCGCTGGTCAAGGGTGACGTTTACGTTCCGGGCAAGACCGGACCGATTCTCTATTTTCGCGCAACCGATATCGATGCCACGCTGGCCCGTGTGACCGCCGCAGGTGGTCGCACACTTTATCCGCGCAAGGATATCGGTCCACCTGGCTGGGTCGCCGAGTTTGAAGACAGCGAAGGCAACCGGATCGCGCTGTTGCAGCCACGCTGATGGCCAACCGCAGCCCGTTGATCACCGAACTGGAAGCGCCGCGGGCGCTGCGCCGGTTCGGCAGCGGCTGGTATGCCGGTCTGTTCGCGCTGCTGCTGGCCATTGCCGGGTTGGGCCTAGTGCTGGCGCTGCGCTTTCCCGGTGAACTGGCCACGCCGGAACTGGTGCCGGTCTATCAATCGGCGCTCTTTCGCCCGGCGGTGCATCTGATCGTTCTGGCCAGTTTTGCACTGGCAATGGTGTCGTTGTGGCTGGGCCGTTACCGCGCCATGGGGCTGGCGGCATTGGCCCTCGCGCTGGTGGCCAGCCTGATTGGCACCGGCGCGCCCGGTGCCGGGCCGGCCGGCCGCGGCGGGCTATTCTTTGGCCTTGATTTCTTCATTCTCAATCTGGCGCTGTCGGGCCTCATGCTGGCACCGCTGGAACGGCTGTGGCCGCATATCCGCGAACAGCGGCTGTTTCGCCCGGAATGGCAGGTGGATCTGGCCTATTTCCTGATCAGTTCGATGCTGGTGCAGGTGGTCGCCTTTGTCACCTTCGGGCCATCACGGCTGGTGATGGCGCACAGTGCAGGGCTGGCAGGCCTTCGCGCCGCCGTCGCCGATCTGCCCTTTGTGGTGCAGGTGCTGGCGATCATGCTGTGCACCGATGTGCTGCAATATTGGCTGCACCGCGCCTTTCACCGTGTGCCGTTGCTGTGGCGATTTCACGCCATCCATCACAGTGCCCGAGCGATGGACTGGCTGGCCGGATCTCGCCTGCATTTTCTGGAGATCGCGGTGGTGCGCGGGCTGACGACGCTGCCGATGTTCACGCTGGGCTTCGTTCCCGAGGCGGTGCAGGCCTATGTCGCCGTGGTCTATCTGCACAGCGCTCTGATCCACGCCAATATGGGCGGCGAGAGGGACTGGTGGGGCCATTTCATCGCTACCCCGCGCTATCACCACTGGCACCACGCCAGCGATGCCGAAGCGGTGGACCGCAATTTCGCGATCCACTTCCCGCTGATCGACAAGCTGTTCGGCACGTTCCATCTGCCTGCAGGGCGCTGGCCCACGGGCTATGGCATCGCTGAACCGGTGCCGCCGGGCTGGTGGCGGCAGTTCGTCCATCCGTGGCGGCGCTGATCAGTCTTCGTGATATTCGTTCGGTTCGCGGGCCAGTTCGGGCTTGGTGAAGGCATAGACAGCCAGCGCCACCAGCGCCGCAGCACCCAGCCAATAGGTGACCGAGGGGCCGATCTGATAGAGGCCGATTCCGACGGCCGGCGCAAACACGAAGCAGCTGCCGTTGACCGACGTGACAGCGCCGGCAACTCCGCCCTGTTCGGCGCGGGAGACGGCGATGCTGGCACCGGCGGTGAAGCCCGGCCGTGCCAGGCCATAACCCATGCTCATCAACGCAAAGGCGATCACCAGCGCATAAAGGCTGCTGGAAACCGCGATGCCGGCCGTGCCGGCGGCGGCCAGCAACGTGCCCCAGCGCATCAGCGCCGGCGGTGTCAGGCCAAGCTGCGGGATCAGCACCCACTGCGCCAAAAGGGTCGAAAACGCGCCGGCCATGAAGATCAGGGCGATCGACTGCTGCGAATCCATCGCGTCGCCGCCCAGCGTGTCGATGACCAGAAAGCCCAGCGCCTGGCCGGTGGCCGCCTGGATGGAGCCCGATACGAAGCCGAAGATCATGAAGGGCAGGATGCGGCTGTCCTTGACGCTCAGCCGTTTCGGCCGGCCGGCGGCAGCCGCCTTGACGCTGGCACCCGTGGTGGCGCCGGCCAGATTGGGTTCGGATGACGGCGCTCCGCTGCCGCTTTGCACATGGCCCGGCTGGTGGGTGGGATCATCGTCGGGCAGCACCTTTGCCACCGCAATCATCACAACGGCGGCGATGGCGGCAAAGGCGAACATCGGCCCCGACAGGCCGAAGGGCGCCAGAATGAACAGTGGCGCAATCGCCGGCCCGATGATGGTGCCAAGCCCGAACGCCGATGACAGGCTGGAGAGGGCGGCGGTGCGATCCTGTTCGTTGGTGCGCCCGGCGACATAGGCCTGAGCGGCGGGATTGGCCGCCGAACCGAAAATGCCGAACAGGCTGCGCAGCGTGGCGAACAGCGCAAAGGTGGCGATCGGCGCCAGCCAGCCGTTGAGCCCCGCATAAATGGCGATGCCGCAACCGGCCATCGACACCATGAAGCCCAATGATCCCACCAGCATCAGCCGGCGGCGGCCCCTGATATCGCTCTGCCGCGCCCAATAGGGGGCACTGAACGTCCACAGCAGCGCCGAGAAAGAGAAGATCACCGCCACCAGCATGTCGGGCAGGTGGATCACCCGGGCGATGGCCGGCAGCACGGTTTGCAGCGCGGTATTGCCGGCCGCGACGGTGAGCAGCGCCGCGAACACCACTGCGAATTCACGGCGGGGGAGCGAACCAGCCGCCAGGCCGGCGAAAGGATTGGGCGTCTGCACACCCCGCTAATGGGCCGCGCTGCCGCGCTTGCCAAGCCGGCAGTTGCCCCCCACCATGGTGGTTCAGCAAAATTGGAGGGTCAAAAGGGTGAACAAGGGCAAGGTGCTGGTCACCGGCGCGTCGGGCTATATCGCCGGCTTCATCATCAAGGCGCTGGTGGCCGATGGCTGGCCGGTGCGCGGTACCATCCGCAATCTTGCGCGCGCTGCTGAAGTGCGGGCCACGCTGGGCCTGCCCGAACTCGAACTGGTGGCCTGCGATCTGATGAGCGACACCGGCTGGGCCGAGGCGATGGGTGGCATTTCCTTTGTGCAGCACATCGCTTCCCCTATCCCGGCTGGCGAACCGAAGAACCCCGATGATCTGATCGTCCCGGCCCGCGAAGGCGCCCTGCGGGCGTTGCGCTTTGCCCATGCTGCCGGTGTAAAACGGGTTGTGATGACCAGCAGCATGGCCGCCATCGCCTATGGCCACGGTGAGCGCGGCACGCCGTTCACGGAAAGCGATTGGTCCAACATCAACAGCTTGGAATCATACGCCTATATAAAGTCAAAGACGCTCGCCGAACGCGCGGCGCGGGAGTGGATGGCGGCCAATGGGCAGGGGATGGAGTATGTGTCCATCAACCCGGCCGCCGTGCTTGGCCCGGTATTGGGTCCGGATTTTTCGACCAGCCTGGAGGTGGTGAAGAAGTTGCTCGACGGCGCACTGCCCGGCCTGCCGCGCCTGGGCTTTGGGGTGGTCGATGTGCGCGACGTCGCCGATCTGCACGTCACCGCGATGACAGCGCCAGGGCTGGATGGCGAACGCTTCATCGCACAAGGCAAATTCATGTGGATGCGTGAGGTGGCCGAGGTGCTGAAGGCCGGGCTCGGCAAGCAGGCGCGGCGGGTACCGACGCGCGGCCTGCCGGATTGGCTGCTGATACTGCTGGCCAATTTCGATGCGACGGTGAAGATGGTGGTGCCCGAACTTGGCCGCCGCCGTGAAGCCAGCGCCGCCCATGCCGGGGAGCGTTTGGGCTGGCAGACCCGCGACGAGGCGACCACCATCCTCGATTGTGCGAGCAGCCTGATCGAGAAGGGCCTCGTCAAGGCGTGACGGCCGGGTTTTGCCAGTTTTGACGAAATGTGCGGATTCTGGAAATTTTCGCCCGGCAAGTGACTGATTTTCAAAGAGCCTGATGCGGACCTTTTACCGCATCAGGTCCCTGTAGGACAGCCCGGCTTACCGCCCGCCCTGCTGCGCAACCCACCGATCGATCTTGGCCTCCAGCACCGCCATTGGCAGTGCGCCCGTCATCAGCACTTCGCGGTGGAAGCCCTTGATATCAAACTTTGGCCCCAGCGCCGCCTGCGCCTTGGCGCGCAGCCGGCTGATGGTCAGCTGGCCGATCTTGTAGGCCAGCGCCTGGCTCGGGATGGCGATATAGCGCTCCACTTCGGCGATGGCATCCGTGCGGCTCATGCTGCTGTTGGCCAGCATATAGTCGATGGACTGATCGCGGCCCCAACCCTTTGAATGAATGCCGGTATCGACGACGAGGCGCAGGGCGCGCAGCATCTCGTCTTCATAGCGTCCCTGCAGCTGATAGGGGTCCTTGAACATGCCTAGTTCCGGGCCCAGGCTCTCGGCGTAGAGGCCCCAGCCTTCGGCAAAGGCGGTGTTGCCGCCAAAGCGCTGGAAAGCGGGGAGTTTTTCATTCTCCTGCGCGAGGCTGACCTGGAAATGGTGGCCGGGCACGGCTTCGTGGAGATAGAGCGTTTCGACACCATAGTTGCTGCGCGAGGGCAGGTCATAGGCGTTGTAGTAGAAGATGCCTGGCCGCTTGCCGTCGGGCGTGCCGCCTTGGTAACTGCCGGCCGCATCGGTCTTTTCCCGGTGCGCTGGCACGGGCTTTATCTCCAGCGGCGATTTGGGGATGGTGTCAAACAGATTGCCGACCACCAGATCGGTGCGCTTGCCGACGGCGCGGAAGGCATCACCCATGGCCTGGGCGCTGGCGAACTTGAAGCGCGGATCGGTCCGAAGGTGGGTGAAGAAAGCGGCGCGATCGCCGGTGAAGCCAACGCGGGCCTTCACCTCGTCCATCCCCTTGAGAATGCGTGCAACTTCAGACAGGCCGATATTGTGGATTTCGTCCGGTGTCAGGCTGGTCGTGGTGCTGCTGGCCACCAGATAGCGATACAGATCCGGCCCGCCCGGCATGGCGCCAAGACCAGGGGCCTCGCGGGCAACGGGGAGATATTCGGTTTTCAGGAAATCGCGCAGGCGGATGAGGGCGGGGTTGACCCGTTCGCCGACCATTTTGGCATAGGCCGCCTTCAGCCGCGCCTGATCGGCGGCGCTGATGCCATCGGGGAATTTCTGCACCGGCTTCATCATGATGGAAGCATCCGTGCCGCCGGCGGTGAGGTTGTTGAGCTGATCGATGATGTTGTTCACCACCAGCTTGGGCTGCACCACGCCGGTCTTCATGCCTTGGCGGAACCGCAGGACGGACAGATCAAGCAGCAGCGCGAACTGGTCGTGGCGCTTCAGCGCATCCTCGTAATCTTTCAAGGACTTGAAGGGCGCCGCACTCTCGCCCGACTGCAATTCGGCAAGGAAGTTGTGGAAGCCGAAGAAATGATCGATCGGGCGCGGCGCGGTGGCGGCGAGCAGGGCGGGCTGCAGCCCGGCGAGGTCGGTGTCGCGCTGCCACTTGAACGTATCGTAACTCACCTGCTCGTCTGCGGTCAGCGCGGCGCGGTCGATTGCGGCCAAGGCCTTCAGCTCATTCTCCGCCGCCCGCTTCTCCGCCGCATAGGCCGCATCGGTGATCAGCTCACCCAACTGGTCAGCGCGAGAGGTGTCACCGCGGAACAGGCCATAGAGCGGATTGCGCTTCAGATTGTCGGCATCGCTCTGCGCAAACAACGCCGCCAGCCGGACGGACGGGCTCTCCGCCGCCGCCGTCGCAGCAGGGACCGGATTCTGAGCCAGCGCCGGGGAAACAGCAAACAAGCTGACCGCAACCAGCAGAGCAGAAACGCGCATGGGAACACTCCAGGAGAAGAAAGGGCGTATTGCTCCCATAAGACGCTGGGCGGCTCAGTCAATCAGATGCTGCAACCCTGCAGCGGCGGGGCCTGTAGGTTACAAAGGTTACAGATTCTTCTCATGCGCGCGGGGGCCGCTTTGCGCCGACGGCCTGTCCGATCCGCAGCCACGCCAGTGTAACGCAGCTGGCTTGGTGTAGGACAGGAAGAAGGGGCCTCCGGCGGGCAGGGACGCAGTCCCTGCACCCGTTTGTTTTTGGCCGGCGCTCAACGGCCGATTTGGGGTGGAAAACCGATTTCCGGCAACAATTGGCATCGGGCAAAGCTTTCGATTGGAAGCAGCCTCTCAGCAGGTTCACGGCTCTGGCAGATCAATGGCATACACTGATCGCCACCATTCGCGGTTCTCAGCATTGTTGGTTGCCCTGCTTCCGAAGCTCGGGTTGGATATCAACGAAACCGCACCAGGCAGCTTTGAAAGCCATGCGAACTGTTCCTGCAACTCGGCCCAACTGATCGAATGGCTTTTATCGTTGATTTTCCAGCGCAATTTGGCAGGGATTTTCTCGGTTGCCGCCGAAATGCCAACGAGGCCGTGGCATAAGCCGTTGCGAACTTCTCGCGGCCCTTGCAGCTGGTCTTGAAGGGCCCTTGCCAGCAGCGGACCCAGTGAGTCAGCTGGGTGCTTCTCTGTCACCACGCACTCCCAACATTTGAGCAAGCCGCCAACGCCGTGCGTGCCTTCTGGCACGCAACGTTTGGCACGAATGATTTCGCTGCGCAGAGATCTCTCCAAAGCTGCCCAAACCAGCAGCAGCGATCCCAGGGCCCCGCTCATCTTTTCATAGGTAATGTCCAAAATCGTCTGTTCCTATGCAACCTCACCAAAGCGTTCTGTCTCCGATGCTGCAGCGTCTGCAATGATGAAGGGTTTCGGGCGCCACTTGGCGTACG
>NZ_JAUMBI010000261.1:14703-31545 GCF_032115815.1 Sandarakinorhabdus sp. | reverse complement strand
TGATTGTCGGCGCGCCGGTGCTGGGCGATCTCGTCGCCGGCGGCCTTGCCCTGCTGTGGAGCGTGGGCCGCATCGTCTTTGCCAGCGCCTATTACAAGGATCCGGCCAAGCGCGGGCCGGGCTTTGGCCTCACCCTGCTGCCCAGCCTGGTGCTGCTGCTGGCCGGTGCATGGGGCGCGATTGCGGCGCTGATTTGAAAACGCCAGCCGGCCCGATGTCCGCAGGGACACCGGGCCGGGGGGTGAGCGCCGGGCGGGAGAGTGTGCCCGACGCTCGGGAGCTCAGAAACGCCAGCCGACGCCAACACCGATGATCAGCGGGTTGATATCGGCCCGCAGATTGTTGACCAGCGCACCCGTGGTCAGCCGGGCGTTGGTGTCCATGTCGACATATTTCACGTCGAGGTTGAGGAACATCTTCTCGCTGATGTCGAAATCGACGCCGGCCTGCAGTGCAAAGCTGAAGCTGTTCGACAGGTTCACGTTGGTGGCGCCGATGGCATTCACCAGCTGGGTCGAGGCCTTCTCGTTGTAGAACATCGTCCAGTTCACCCCGGCACCCACGTAGGGGTGAACCCTCCCTTCCGGCACGAAGTGATATTGCAGCGTCAGCGTGGGCGGCAGCACCCAGGTGCAGGCCAGCCGGCCCACGGCGGCAAGGCTGCCGCCGCCTTCCACGCAATGCTTGGTGGTCGCCGCGATCAATTCCACACCGATATTGTCGGTCAGCATGTAGGTGAAATCGATTTCCGGGGCATAGGCATTGGTGATGCTGCCGCCGCTGGTCGGGAAGGTGGGCAGCACCGGGCCGACCTTTTCCTGCGGCTGCACGGTGATGGCGCGCAGGCGCACCAAGAAATCACCCTGCGCGGCTGCGGCCGGGCCGGCGGCCAGCACAAGCGCAACAATGGCAGCGGCGGTCTTCATCATGGTCATCGTGTTCGTCCCTGTTGTCGTGATGACCGCCTTGTGGCGAAGCGTGCCGCGCTTCTCTTTGATCTGGCTCAACAAATGCCTAAGGGTGATTGCGTATCGGTGATGATGCGTAGCACCGCAAATGTGAGGGCTGGCGAAGCCGCCTGCGCCCTGTCAGGCTTTGCCAAAATCGGGGCCAAATTCAGGGGAGGACAAGATCATGGGCACACTTACGGGGCGCGTTGCCTTTGTCACCGGCGCCGCCAGCGGCATCGGCCGCGCTTGCGCCGTCCAGCTGGCGGCTGAGGGCGCCATCGTCTTCGTCACCGATATCGATGCCGAAGGCGGCCGCAAGACGGTGGAACTGATCGAAGCCGCCGGCGGCCAGGCCACCTTCCGCGGCCAGGACGTGACCGAGGAGCCGCGCTGGGCCGAACTCGTCAAGCGCGTCATGGATCTCTATGGCCGGCTCGACATATTGGTGAACAACGCCGGCATTGGCACGTCCGGCCTGATCACCGAGGTGACGCTGGAGCAGTGGAACCGGCAGATGGACATCAATGTCACCAGCTGCTTCCTCGGCACCAAGCACGCGCTGCCGGCGATGCGCAGCCCGCGGCCTGATGGCCATGTTGGCGGCTCGATCATCAACATTTCCTCGGTGGCCGGGCTGGGTGGTTCGGCCGGCATGAGCGCCTATTGCGCCAGCAAGGGCGCGGTGCGGCTGCTCAGCAAGGCTGTGGCGATGGAATGTGCCGCCATGAAGGACGGCATCCGCTGCAACAGCGTGCACCCCGGCATCATCGACACGCCGATCTGGCAGAAGATCGACACGTCGGGCGCGCTCTCCGCCGCGCTGGCCACTGCCAGCCAGCCGGGGGCCAATGCCATCGATGTCGATGCCGTCGGTGCCGGCGCCCCGGTCGGCTTTGCCGGCAAGCCTGAGGATATCGCGGCCGGCGTGGTGTTCCTGGCCAGCGACGCCAGCCGTTACATGACAGGTTCGGAACTGGTGATCGACGGCGGCTGGACGGCGCACTGAGCGCCCGCGGGCTGCGGGTTACGGCGTGACCCGCAGCACCTTGCCCGCATCTTCGTCCGTCGTCAGCCACACCGCGCCATCGGGAGCCACCCGCACATCGCGGATGCGCGCCGTGATCGACGGGAAAATGCGTTCCTGACCCACCACCGTGCCGGCGGCATCCACATCCAGCCGCCGCACCTCCTTGTTCACCAGCGCGCCGACGATCAGATCGCCCTGCCACTGCGGCCACAGCGCGCCGCGATAGACGGCCAGCCCCGAGGGCGCGATCGAGGGCACCCACACCGCGCGGCCATCGATCATGCCGGGATAGGTCCGGAACGGGCTGATGGTCGCGCCGCTGTAATCCAGGCCCTTGGTCGCCACCGGCCAGCCGTAATTGCCACCCTTTTGGATCAAGTTCAGCTCATCACCGCCCTGCGGCCCGTGTTCATGCGCCCACAGCCGGCCAGTGGCCGGATCAACCGCAAGCCCTTGTGGATTGCGGTGGCCATAGCTCCAGATATGGGGCTGCGCGCCCGATTTCCCTATGAACGGATTGCCAGCCAGCGGCCGGCCATCATCGGCCATGCGCATGATCTTGCCCAGGCCGGATTGCAGCCGCTGCGCCTGCTCGCGATAGTCGAAACCGTCGCCGGTGGTCAGCACCAGGCTGCCATCGGGCAGGAAGGCCATGCGCCCGCCAAAATGCACCGGCGTGTCCTTGGCCGGGCTGACCTGGAAGATGACCTTGGCCTCCACCAGCCGATCCCCGTCCAGCCGGGCGCGGGTGACGCGGGTGAAGTTGGCGCCCTTTTCACCGGCAGCATAACTGAGGTAAATCAATCTGTTATCGGCAAATTTCGGGTGCATCACCACATCGAACAGGCCGCCCTGGCTGGCGAGCCGCACCGCCGGCACGCCGGCGATGGCGCGCGGCTTGCCGCCTGGCGCCAGCCGCAGCAAACGCCCGGCGCGTTCCGTCACCAGCACATCGCCATTGGGCAGAAACGCCAGGCTCCACGGGTGATCAAGCCCGCTGGCCATCGTCTGCACCTGCTCCGCCTGCGCCGCGCCAGCCGTTAAGGGGCCATACAGGGCGCAAGTAAGAGTTATTAACAGCTTTTTAGCGAACCTTACCATTTTCGTCGAATCAACCCTTTCCTCGCGATTCCATCATGGAGTAAGAAGCGACAACGAACAGGAAAAAATACAACATGGCATCCCTCAAGGACCTGTTGCGTACTGCCCCGGCCTGGTCCGCCGCGGTTCTCACCACCACCGCCATCGCCAGCATGATCCAAAGCTGGCAGGTGCAATCCGGGCTGGTCGATCTTGGCGTGGAAATCCCCGCCGGTCTGGCGCTGGAAACCGCTGGCCGTGATTTCGCCGGCCTGCTGCTGCCGCTGCTGGCGGTGTTCGGCTTTGCCCTTCTGGTCGCCTTCAGTGCCGCCCACTGGCTGAAACCGCGCCTGCCGCTGCTCGCGCCCATTGCCTGGCCGCTGGCCGGCGGCCTTGCCATCGCGGCCGTGCTGATGGCGATGCACGCCCAGTTCCAGATGACCCCTTTGGCCGGCGCGCGCGGGATGGATGGCTTCATCCTGTTCTGCCTGGCTGGCAGCATCGGCGGCTTTGTCTTTGGCTGGCTCAAACCGCGCTGAACGCCAATTCCGCAACACCCCTACTTGTGTTGCCGTAAAGCCACACCATATCCTCCGGTGAACAGGAGGAATGGCCTCAATGAACATCGAAAAATTCTCCGATCGCGCCAAGGGGTTCCTGCAATCGGCGCAAACGGTTGCAATTCGCAACAATCACCAGCGCGTCGCGCCGGAACATGTGCTGAAAGCCCTGCTGGAAGATGAGCAGGGCCACGCTTCCGGCCTGATCAAGGCCGCTGGCGGCACACCCGCCACCGCGCTGCAACTCACCGATCAGGCGCTGGTCAAGATCGCCCAGGTATCGGGCAGCGGTGCGCAATCGCTAGCCTGGGACAACGACACGGTGCGCGTGCTCGATTCCGCCGAGCAAGTGGCGGTGAAGGCTGGTGACAGTGTCGTCACCGTCGAACGGCTGCTGGTTGCCCTTGCGCTCGCCTCCACCACCGAAGCCGGCAAGGCGCTGAAAGGCGCCGGCGTCACCCCGCAGGCGCTGAACGAAGCCATCAACAGTGTCCGCAAGGGCCGCACGGCTGATAGCGCCGGCGCCGAAGACAGTTTTGATGCGCTGAAGAAATATGCCCGCGACCTGACCGAGGCGGCGCGTGCTGGCAAGCTCGATCCGGTGATCGGCCGCGACGAGGAGATCCGCCGCACCATCCAGGTGCTCGCCCGCCGCACCAAGAACAACCCGGTGCTGATCGGCGAGCCGGGCGTGGGCAAGACCGCGATCGCCGAAGGCCTCGCCCTGCGCATCGCCAATGGCGACGTGCCCGATGGGCTGAAAGACAAGCGGCTGATGGCGCTGGACATGGGTGCCCTGATCGCTGGCGCCAAATATCGCGGCGAGTTCGAGGAACGGCTGAAGGGCGTGCTGGATGAAGTACGCGCGGAAGGCAGCGATGTCGTGCTGTTCATCGATGAAATGCACACGCTGGTGGGCGCCGGGAAAGCGGAAGGGGCGATGGACGCCTCCAACCTGCTCAAGCCCGCGCTGGCCCGCGGTGAGCTGCACTGCATCGGCGCCACCACGCTGGAAGAATATCGCAAGCATGTGGAGAAGGACGCCGCGCTGGAACGCCGCTTCCAGCCCGTGCTGGTGGGCGAACCGACAGTGGAAGACACGATCTCCATCCTGCGCGGCCTGAAGGAGAAATATGAGCTCCACCACGGCGTGCGCATCACTGATGGCGCCATCGTGGCGGCTGCGACGCTCTCAAACCGTTACATCGCAGACCGGTTCCTGCCCGACAAGGCCATCGACCTGATGGACGAAGCCGCATCGCGCCTGCGCATGGAGGTGGAGTCAAAGCCCGAAGAGATCGAAGCGCTCGACCGCCGCATCATCCAGCTGAAGATCGAAGCCGCCGCACTTTCACGCGAAACCGATGCCGCCTCCAAGGAGCGCCTGGTGGCGCTGAACGAGGAACTTGCGGGCCTTGAAGAGGAATCCGGCGCACTCACGCTGCGCTGGCAGGCCGAGAAGGAGAAGCTGGCCGGCGCTACCCGCATCAAGGAGCAGCTCGACGCCGCCCGCATCGAAGTGGAACAGGCCCAGCGCGGCGGCGATTACGCCAAGGCCGGCGAACTGACCTACAGCCGCATCCCCGAACTGGAACGTCAGCTGGCCGAAGCCGAAAGCGTGACCGCCGAAGCCATGGTGCGCGAGGAAGTGACCGGCGATGATATCGCTGCGGTCGTTTCGCGCTGGACCGGCATCCCGGTGGACCGGATGCTGGAAGGCGAGCGCGACAAGCTGATGAAGATGGAAAGCATCCTGTCGGCTCAGGTGATCGGCCAGGCCGCCGCCGTGAAGGCGGTTTCCAGCGCCGTGCGCCGCGCCCGCGCCGGCCTGCAGGATCCCAATCGCCCGCTGGGCAGCTTCCTGTTCCTCGGCCCCACCGGCGTCGGCAAGACCGAGCTGACCAAGGCGCTGGCGCAATTCCTGTTCGATGATCCGCGCGCCATGGTGCGGCTGGACATGAGCGAGTTCATGGAAAAGCACAGCGTCGCCCGGCTGATCGGCGCGCCTCCCGGTTATGTCGGTTATGAAGAAGGCGGCGTGCTCACCGAAGCCGTGCGGCGGCGCCCCTATCAGGTGGTGCTGTTCGACGAAGTTGAGAAAGCCCACGGCGACGTGTTCAACGTGCTGCTGCAGGTGCTGGACGATGGCCGCCTGACCGATGGCCAGGGCCGCACGGTCGATTTCACCAACACGCTGATCATCCTCACCTCGAACCTGGGCAGCCAGTATATCGCCGCCCTGCCCGATGGTGCGCCAATCAGCGAGGCCGAACCGCAGGTGATGGAAGTGGTGCGCGGGCATTTCCGCCCCGAGTTCCTCAACCGGCTCGATGAAATCGTGCTGTTCCAGCGGCTTGGCCAGGAAGTGATGGCGCCGATCGTCGATATCCAGGTCAGCCGCGTACAGTCGCTGCTGAAGGACCGCAAGGTGACGCTGGACCTGACCGACGCCGCCCGTCGCTGGTTGGCGCGCGTGGGCTATGACCCGGTCTATGGCGCACGCCCGCTCAAACGCACCGTGCAGAAACATCTGCAGGACCCGCTGGCCGAACTGATCCTGGCCGGCGAAGTACCGGATGGCAGCACGGTGAAGGTGGACGAAGGCGACGGGAAACTGGTGCTGGTGGCGGAGTAAGCACTCAACTGTCATCCCGGCGAAAGCCGGGACCCATCGCCCGGCCATGCCGCCCGCAACCACGTTGGGGGAATGGGCCCCGGCTTTCGCCGGGGTGACGTGCCCTTAAAATCCCGCCACCAGCTGCACCAACCCCTGCCGCCCGGCCGGTTGCACATCGCCGGCATTGCCCACACTCACCACCAGCCGCAGCTTCTCGGCCAGTTGCCGCTCCACGCTCACATCCACCCCGCCAGCCAGCGCCGTGCGGGTCCGCCAGCCGGCACTCACCGCCCATGGGCCTGTCTCCAGCGTCGCCCGCAGCAAGCTGGCGAAGCGCGGCACCGGAACCAAGGTGAAGTCCGCCCGGTCGTGATGGGTGACCAGCGCCGTCAGCGCCAACTGCGCGCCATCACTCACCCGCCCACGCCAGCTGGCCGATACATCCCACGCCTGCACTTGGCTCACGCCCTGTGACTGCCAGCGGCGATCGAGAGTAAGCGCAAAGCCCGGCACGAACGCCGGCGTCGCAATCATCCCGACGCTGCGGCTCATCCCGCTCAACGTCGCGAAATCATCCACGCCGCGCGCCACCTGCGCGCGCAAGGCAATGCCGGGAAATGCCTCCCAGCGCCCGCCCGCCTGCCACAGCGTTTCGGATTTGCCGGCCAACCATGCCTGCCGCACGCCAAGCGTCGCCAGCAGATTTTCGGCGGCCGGCTTGTCCTGCACGATCGGCACGGCGGCTTCCACAAACAGCTCCCGCGCCCGCACCACGCCCGCCGCCAGCCGCAGCCGCCGCCACTCCGCCCCGGCGGCGAGGCTGATTGGCTCGACGGCGCCCGGCAGGATCAGGCCAGTCGGCCCACTCACCACAGCCCGCGCCTGTGTCAGCCGGCTGCGGGCCCCCGCCGCTTCCCGATGGCCACCATCGGACACCGCCAGCCGCCATTGCCAGCGCGTGCCACCCGAAAGCCCCAGCGCCACATCATGCCAATCGGCGCGGTTCCCGCCCTCCGTCCGCCGTGCAAACATCCCCCGGCCCCAGAGTTGGACAGGCCCGACATCCTGTTGGAACCGCGCCGCCAGATGCCAGCGATCCTGGTTGGTGGCCCCGCCGGGCAGCGCGCCGCCCCGCGTATAGCCGCCGCCCACCCAACCAAAATCATTGCCCAGTTGCAGATCAACCACGCCAATCCCGCGCCCCGCCTGCCCGCCAGCCGCCGCCAGCAGCCGGCCACCGCCGCCCACCGGCGCCAGCAAAAGGTCCACCGCGCCGCTCAGCGCGCCAGCACCCTGAGCCACCCCGGCAGCACTGGCAGACAGTCGCGCGCTGTCGATCAGGCCCAACGGCAGCAGGGTCAGGTCCACCACCCCGCTTGGCGCTGGCGCCAGCCGCAGGCCATCCAGCGTCACCAGCGTGCCCGGCAGGCCGGACACGATCAGACCCCGCCCTGCACTGCGCAGCCACGGCCAGTCGCCAACGGCCTCCCCCGTCAGCACGGCTCCGCGGCGGCGCAGTGTTTCGGCGGATAGCCGTTGCTCACTCACAACCGCCGGGGCGTCGCCATTCTGGCTGGTGAGGGGCAGGTCCATTCAGGCCTGATCGGGGGTGTAAGCCGCCACCGTTTCGAACATCACGGTCAACGCCTGGCGTTCTGCTTCGGTCAGTTCCGGGCGCCACACTTCGAACAGCAGGATGGCCCGCGGTGCATCGCTGTCATTCCAGGCTTCATGCTCGATCGAATCGTCGAACAGCAGCACCTCGCCGGCGCGCACATCGCGCACCTCGGCGCCCACTCGCAGGCGGCAGCCATCGGGCACGATCAGCGGCAGATGGCAGATCAGCCGCGTGTTCAGCATGCCGTTGTGCGGCGGGATGTGGGTGTGCGGCGCCAGGATCGAAAACAGCGCCATCGGTGCCGTGCCGGCGATGCGCGGCAAGGGCGCCTGGGCCAGCGCCGCCATCGTGGCCGGGCAGCGCGCGGCATGGTCGGCAATCGGCAAACCATTGCGGAACAAGTGAAATGCACTCCAGCGGGCATCAGCCAGCAGGGCATGGCCCTTGTTGGGGCGATCGGGATCGGCCTCCACATAGGGGGCAATCCCGGCGCCCTGGGCCATCACCGCCTCCGCCTCGGCGCGGATCGCCGGCAGCGCGGCGGCCAGCGCCACAGTCCAGGCGAATTCCGCCGGATCATAGAAGGGGATCTGCGGCAGGCGCGGATAATAGAAGCTGGTGGGCTGTTGCAGATAGGGCTGGCTGCGCCCGGCAACGATCTGCATGGCCTCGGCAAAACGCGGGCCGGTGCTGGCGGCATCGACACCGGCATCACGGAAGGCGCCCATCATCTCGCCTTCGAACCGGGCAAACGCCGCCTCGCGGGCCGCAGCGGCGCGGTTCAGGCGGGCGATCAGATCGGGCGGCAACTGCCGGCCCTGGGCGGCGTTCAGGGCGCGTTCGTACCAGGCGATGGCGGCGCGATCATTGCCGCTGCGGGTCTGCACCTCGCCGGCCATCACCAGCGCATAGGGATTGGCCGGATCCAGCGCCACCACCTGCGCCACATGCGCCATCACGGCGGCGCGATCATCCAGCAGGTCACACGCTTGCGCCAGCCACAGCCAGATCTGCACGGTGGCGCGGCCGCTGGCCACGATGGTTTCAAAGGCCCGGCGCGCCACCTGGCCATCGCCATGTTGCAGGGCCGCGATGCCGGCCTGCGCGGTGCGTTCAAGGGCAGCCTTTTCAGGATCGTTCATGGCGCATCGCCGTCACGCCCGTGGCGGCAACAACAGTCACTGGCTGCCGGGGCGGCTCATGGTGGAGTTGTTGAGATCGCGGGCGAATTGCTGGTTGGTATCCTGCACATAGGCCCATTGCTGGCGGGTCAGGCAAGTGCGCTTGGCCTTCACCAGGCTGCCGGTTTCCTTTTCGCGCTTGCAGATGATTTCCTGGCTCTTGTCCACCGGTGCAGCGGCCGGCTGGGCGGCCGCCGGAGCAGCAGTCTGCGCCTGAACAGCGGCAGGAACCAGCGTGGCAGCGGCGATGATCAGGGCGAGGCTATGACGGCGCAACATCAGCGGTCCTCCATCGGGGGCGTAACGGGCCCGGGCAAAGGGCATTTCGGCGGGCAGGGATTGCACTTTATTGGCGGTGCCGTCAAATCGGCAATGTGTCCACCATCGCTTTCGATCCCGTCTGGCTGCCGCATCGGTATGATCCGCAGCATGATGCCATCCACTTCCGCCACACGTCGCGCGCAGCGCACGGTGCCGCAACCTTCCTGACCGACGAGTATCTGGGCGAGGCCAATCCGACGATCATCGCCCGCGCCACCGCACTGGCCCAGGCCGGCCCGCCGGCACCCTTGCGCTTCATCCTGCACAGCGCCTTCTGCTGTTCCACGCTGCTGGCGCGGGCCTTTGATGCGCCGGGGCTGGCGATGGGCCTGAAGGAACCGGTGATCCTGAACGATCTGATCGGCTGGCAATTGCGCGGCGGCGAAGGGCGCCAGATCGCCAACGTACTCGATGGCAGCCTGGCGCTGCTGGCCCGGCCGTTCGCACCGGGCGAAGCGGTGGTGATCAAACCCAGCAATGTGTGCAACGCCATGGCACCATTGATGCTTCAATTGCGGCCGCAGGCGCGGGCGCTGCTGCTCTATGCGCCGCTGCCGGTTTTCCTGGGGTCAGTGGCACGCAAGGGCATGGATGGCCGGATCTGGGTGCGCGATCTGCTGCTGAAGCAGTTGAAACAGGGGCTGCACGGCTTCGGCTTCAGCGGCGAGGATTATCTGGGGCAGACCGATCTGCAGGTGGCGGCCATGGGCTGGCTGGCGCAGCATGCGTTGTTCGCCCGGCTGGCGGCGCAGGTGGGCAATCAGGTGACAACGCTCGATTCCGAATTGCTGCTGGCCCAGCCTGAAGCAGCGATGACGGCCCTGTGCCGTTTCTTCGGCGTGCCGCTGGACGTGCAAGCCGTTGTTTCCGGACCAATCTTTGGCCGGCACAGCAAGTTCGGCCAGGCCTTTACCACCGACGATCGCACCGCCGAGCGTGCGGCCGAAGCGGCGCATGCCGATGAGATTGCCAAGGTGGCGATCTGGGCGGAAGCCGTGGCCAAGGCCGCCGGTGTGCCGATGCAGTTGCCGCGTCCGCTACTGGGATAAGCGCCGCCGTCGACGGCAGCCGGGGCTCTCGCTTCGTCAAGTTCCAGACAGCAAAAAGGGCGGGTGTTGCCACCCGCCCTTTCGCATTTCCACCCGTGCGGGTGACGCCGCTTAGAAGCGGACGTTCACCTGCATCGTGTAACGGCGGCCCAGCGCGTCGTAGGTTGACGGGAAGGTGTTGCCGCTGTTGAACGAGGTCGAACCGGCAGCTGCGCCAACCAGCGGCGGCTTGGTGTCGAACAGGTTGCTGACAGTCGCGATCAGGGTGATGTTGTCCATGATGTTGAAGCGACCGGTCAGATCGAAGTAGTCGTAGGCACGGATCTTCTGGAAAGCAGCGAAGAACGGACCGGTGTCACGGGCGTCTTCCGGCTCCTGGATCACGCTGTCGATGTGGCGCCACAGCAGCGACACGTCGAAGCTTTCGAAGCCCAGCGTGGTGCGCACCGACGACTGCCACTTCGGCTGGATCGAACCGGTGAACGAGCAGTTCACGCTGAAGAAGCCGACGCACTCACGATTGAGCGAGGTCGGGGTCGCCTGGAACTGCGAGCGGAAGGTGTAGTTGAAGTTGGCGCTCACACCCAGCTTGGCGAAGCCGAGATCGTTCGAGTAGGTCACGTTCACATCCAGACCATCGGTCTTCAGACGACCGAGGTTCGACAACGGACGCGGCAGACCAAACGATTCACCATCGAACGAACCCGAATCCGGGTTGCGGATGATGGCAAGGCAGGCCGGGCTGCTGGCGCTGGCGGCCGTGATGTTGGCGAAGCAGGCTGCGATCGAGTCACCCGGCAGCGGGCTGGAGACCGCGTCCGTCACGCTGATGTTGTAGTAATCGACCGTGAGGGCAAGGCCCGGCGCAAAGGTCGGCTGGAACACTGCACCCAGGGTCCAGGTGCTGGCCTTTTCCGGCTGCACGTTCGGGTTGCCGCCGCCATAGGCGTTGGCCTGACCGGCTGCCGGCTGTTCGATGAAGCCGATGTCACCAGCACGGGCACCCTGGGCGATGCAGACCGCGCGCAGGTTGGCGTTGCTGGCCGGAGCCGAACCGGCGCACGGATCGGTGCCCAGGTTGGTCAGGCCGCGCGAAACCGGCGAGAAGAGTTCGCCGATGTTCGGGGCGCGGACGGCGCGGCTGTAGTTACCACGGACCTTGAAGCCCTGGACCATTTCCCAGGTAGCGCCGGCCTTCCAGGTGAAGGCGTCGAACGACGGGTTGCCCGGCGCGGCGACTTCATAGGACGAATAACGCGCACCGCCTTCCACGGTCAGGTTTTCGAAGAAGGGCTTGCCTTCAAGGATCGGGGCGATGATTTCGCCATAGACTTCCTTGACGTTGTAGCCGCCTTCGATGCGCGGGGTCGGGCCACCGCCGCCACCCAGAGCGCCACGCTCTGCGATGTCATCCGGCAACACGGCAGCGCCGTAATCGCGGTATTCGGCGCCGACGGCGAACGAGATCGGTTCGGCATCACCGAAGCCAACGCCCAGATCACCGGACAGCAAGCCGCGGACCTGGGTCAGGCTGGTGGTGCGACGGGTCGACGAAGCGGCTTCGATGAAGCGCGACATCGCCGGGGTGATCGAGCCAGTCGGACCAAACACGTTCAACGGGACGCAGGCTGCGTTGCCGCTGAGGCAGGTGGTGGTGTTGGTAGCCAGCAGCGCTTCTTCCACCTTATTGGTGATCAGATAGCCGGTGTCGCTGGCGACGTTCTCGCTCTGACCATAGCTGGCCGACACATCCCAATCGATGCTGTTGGTCAGCTTGCCGCGCAGACCGGCGGTGTAGTCGAACAGGGTCGTCGTGTATTCGCTGTCACGCGTACCGGCTTCCACCGTACGACGGCTGACCGGCACCCGCACTGTGCGGTAGGCCGGATCGCTCGGGCTGAGCGCCGTGGCGGCCGCATTGCACTCGGCCTGGGTGAAGCGCGGCGTGTAGATGCCGGCGGCCTGCGTGGTGTTGAAGCCGCAATACTGGTTGCGGATGTTGGCGTTCATGAAGGGGTTCGATAGCGGGATGGTGACCGTCTGCGCGAACAGGCCCGACGGCGCGATGATCGTGCGCACGGTGTTCTTGGAGAACATGCCGCGGCCATAGACCTCGATGTTGTCGGTGATCTGGTAGTTCGCCTTGGCGAAGAGGTTGAAACGCTGGAACGGCGTCTGGAAGATGTTGAACGGGTTGAAGTTGAAATCCTGGTAGAACGGAACAGCGCGGCTGCCATCCGGCGCAACCTGAGTGTTGGCGAAGTTCAGCGTGGTCGGGCTGGTGTCGGGCAGGCCGTTGGCCAGCAGCGGACGCATGCCGAACAGGCGCGACGGGGTCGTGGTCGGCGAACCGCCGCCAACACCGCCGGTGTAGCTCGACACGCCGTTGCGCGAGATGTCGCGGTCACCCTGGAACACCGGATCGGCCTTCTGGTAACCCAGCGAAATCACGGCGTTGCCCTTGCCGTCGGCGAAATCGCCGCCGATGGTCAAGTCGGCGCGCAGACGGTGGCCATCGCCACGCTCGTTCAGCGCGTTGGAGACCTGCAGGTCCATGCCGGTGAAGTTCTTCTTGGTGACGAAGTTCACGACACCGGTGATGGCGTCGGCACCATAGGTGGTCACAGCGGCGCCGGTCAGCGCGTCAACGCGCTCGACGAGGGCCAGCGGGATGTTGTTCAAATCGACAACGCCGCCCAGGCCGGCCGGGGCCAGACGCTGGCCATCGAGCAGGACGAGGTTGCGGTTGGTGCCGAGGCCACGAAGATCGACGAAGCTGGCGCCGCCGTTGCCGTTGTTCACGGCCGAACCGATGCTCGGCACGAAGCCCGGGATTTCACGCAGCACTTCTTCGGCCACGTTGCTGCCGCGCAGCGCGATGGTGTCAGCCGAGGTGGTGGTGATCGGCACGGCCGACACGAGGTTCGGGTTGCGGATCAGGGTACCGGTAACGACGATCGTGCCTTCTTCGGCAGCTTCGGTCTCAGCAGCGGCAGTGGCCGTCTGAGCGAGCGCCGGGCCGGCCATCAGGGCGAGAGCCAGCGTGGCGACGCTGGACGTCAGCGCGAGGCGCCGATGCGAATTGTTGAGTTGCGTCACGGTAAGTTCCTTCTTCTGACCAAATTCCAAGGGAATCATGCATCGCCAGGAAAACGCCCACTCCCCTTTCGGTAGTGATCCATTCCCCTCGCGGTGCCAATGACGGCACACCAGCACAATCCCCAGCCCCTCTCAGGCCTGTGACGCTTCTGTGAAAAGCCCGCCCTTCTGTAAAGCGCGCAAACACGAAAGTGGTCGTTTCCACCTCGCTGTGTGGCCAATTCGCCACAATCTTGGCGGTCGGCAGGGCAAAAACGCCAGCCTTTTGCTTTTCCGGCGAACTGATTATGGCTGAGCCATGAACAGTGACGCCACCATCGCCGCCTATGCCGCGCGGTTCCGCAACAGCAGCGGCCATGCCGCAAAGCCGCACACACGGGAGACGCTGCCGCCCGATCTGGCGCGGCTGGAGGCTGAGGCCATCCATATCCTGCGCGAAGTGGCGGCGTCGTTCCGCAAGCCGGTGATGCTCTATTCCATCGGCAAGGATTCAACAGTGATGCTGCACCTGGCGCTGAAGGCGTTCTGGCCGTCGCTGCCGCCCTTCCCGCTGCTGCATGTCGACAGCCTGTGGGAATTTGCGGCCATGGGCCATTTTCGCGACACGCTGATGCCGGCGCTGGGCATCGATATGCGCGTCCATGTGAACGAGGAAGGCGCTGCGCGCGATATCAACCCCTTCACCCATGGATCGGCGCTGCACACCGAAGTGATGCGCACCACCGGGCTGCTGCAGGCGCTCACCGGCGGCGGTTTCGATGCGGCCATCGGCGGCGGCCGCCGCGATGAAGAGAAATCCCGCGCCAAGGAACGCATCTTCTCCTTCCGCGACGCCCACCAGGGCTGGGATCCGCGCCGGCAGCGGCCGGAATTCTGGCGCACCTACAACACGCGGGTGGGGCCCGGCGAATCCATGCGCGTCTTCCCGATCTCCAACTGGACCGAGCTCGACGTGTGGCGGTACATCGAGGCCGAAGCCATCCCGGTGGTGCCGCTCTATTTCGCCGACATTCGCCCCACCGTGGTGCGCGATGATGTGCTGCTGATGGTGGATGATGATCGCCTGCCGCTGCAGCCGGGCGAAGAGCCCGTGATGCGCCGCATCCGTTTCCGCACGCTGGGCTGCTATCCGCTCACCGGCGCGGTGGAGTCAGATGCGACAACCCTGGCCGATATCGTCGCCGAAATGGCCGACACCCGCACATCCGAACGGCAGGGCCGGGTGATCGATCGCGACGGCGATGGATCGATGGAACAGAAGAAACGGCTGGGGTATTTCTGATGGCCAGCTCTCTCACTCGCGACGGCGTGCTGCGCCTGATCACCTGCGGATCGGTGGACGACGGCAAGTCCACGCTCATCGGCCGCCTGCTGCACGACAGCCAGGCCATCATGGACGATACGCTGACCACGCTGGCGGCCGACAGCCGCAAGCATGGCACCACCGGCGCCGAAGTGGATTACGCCCTGCTGCTCGACGGGCTGGAGGCCGAGCGCGAACAGGGCATCACCATCGATGTCGCCTGGCGCTTCTTCGCCACCCCGCGCCGCCGCTTCATCATCGCCGATACGCCCGGCCACGAACAATATACGCGCAACATGGCCACCGGCGCCTCCACCGCCGATCTGGCGATCATCCTGGTCGATGCGTCCAAGGGCCTGCTGCCCCAGACCCGCCGCCACAGTTTCATCGCCTCGCTGATGGGCATCGGCCACATCGTGCTGGCCGTGAACAAGATGGACCTCGTCGGCTTTGACGAAGCCCGTTTCCGCGCCATCGTCGATGAATACAGCGCCATCGCCGACCGGCTGGGCTTCGCCGGCTTCACCGCCATCCCGATGGCCGCCCGCGCCGGCCTCAACCTCGCCAGCCCGGCCGCCGAAATGCCCTGGTACGATGGCCCCACCCTGATCGCGCATCTCGAAAGCATCGAGCTCGCCGCCACCGATGCCAGCGGCCCGCTGCGCTTCCCCGTGCAATGGGTGAACCGGCCCGATGCCCATTTCCGCGGCTATGCCGGCACCATCGTTGCTGGCCAGGTGAAGCCCGGCGACCCCATCGTCACGGCGCGTTCCGGCAAGGCCAGCAAGGTCGCCCGCATCGTCACCGTCGATGGCGATCTTGCCAGCGCCGGCCCGGAAGCCGCCGTCACGCTGGTGCTGGAAGACGAGATCGACATCTCCCGCGGCGACATGCTGGTCAGCCCGGAAAGCCGGCCCGCCGTCGCCCAGCAATTCGCCGCCGATCTGATCTGGCTCGACGAGGATGAGCTGAAGCCCGGCCGTTCCTACCTGCTCAAATCCGGGCCTCTGACGACCCCGGCTTCGGTGACGCTGCTGAAACACCGCATCGACATCACCACGCTCGACGAACGCCCGGCTCGCACGCTCGCCATGAACGAGATCGGCCTCGCCAACCTCGAAACCACCGCGCCGCTGCTGTTCGATCCCTACGGTGAATGCCGCGATACCGGCGGCTTCATCCTGATCGATCGCTACACCAACAACACCGTCGGCGCCGGCATGATCCGCCACGCCTTGCGCCGCGCCAGCAACATCCACCTGCAACCGATGACGGTCACGCAGGCCCAGCGCAGCGCATTGAAAGGCCATCAGCCCGCGGTGATCTGGTTCACCGGGCTTTCGGGTTCCGGCAAATCCACCATCGCCAATCTGGTCGAAGCCCGCCTCGCCGCGCTGAGCTGCCACACCTACGCGCTGGATGGGGACAATGTCCGCCACGGCCTCAACCGTGATCTGGGCTTCACCGATGCCGATCGCGTCGAAAACATCCGCCGCATCGGCGAAATCGCGAAATTGATGGCGGACGCCGGCCTGATCGTCACCTGCTCCTTCATCTCGCCCTTCCGCTCCGAACGCGAAATGGCAAGGCAACTGGTCGGTGCAGAACGCTTCATCGAAGTGTTCGTCGATACCCCCCTCTCACTTTGCCAGGCCCGCGACCCCAAAGGCCTCTACGCCAAAGCGGCCAGCGGCGAACTCACCAACTTCACCGGCATCGACAGCCCCTACGAAGCGCCTGAAGCGCCGCAGTTGCACATCAAGACGCAGGACATGAGCGAAGCCGACGCCGCAGAGGCGATCATGACCTGGCTGCGGGCGCGCGACATCATCGGGTGAAGGGGGTTGAGAGGGCCTCCGGCGGGCAGGGCCTGAGGCCCTGCACCCCCTTTCGTTTTAGGATGCGCCGGTTGGAGAAGCGTCCGCTTGCGCCCTAATTGCGCAGTTCTGGCCGTTTTGCCATATCTCTGCTCATGAAGCAGAAAACGGATGCGGAGGTAATTGCCGAAGCTCGGCGCCACACAGTTGGCAACCGAGC
>NZ_JAUMBI010000261.1:0-14634 GCF_032115815.1 Sandarakinorhabdus sp. | reverse complement strand
GGAGAACAGCAAGTATGCTGGATGTGTATCCTGCTGCGCTGTATTCGACACAAAGCACGTAACGGACTGGCAGGATGAGTGGACCGCGCCGGAGCATCAAAACCGCGTTAAGCGTTGGAGCGCCAAGTGTCCTCGCTGTGGCAACGTCAGCGTCATCGGTAATGCGACGGGATTGTTGGATGATCAGGCATATTTGCCCGTTACGAACTAGATTCTGCAGAAGTAATCCTAGAGCGCAAGTGGACTGACTGCAGCTACCCATCCCACCTCGGACATCGCGCATACTTCGTCAGAGCAGAATCCACCCGAAAACGAAAGTGGGTGCAGGGGTTCAACCCCTGCCCGCCGGAGGCCAATTCAGCCTAAAAAGCTCAGGCCGCCGAAAACCCGGCCAGCCCGCGCCCATGCGCGTCCAGTTCGTTCACCCAGCGGGTGATCAGGGGGCGTTCGTCTTCGGCGATGAAGGGGTTCCAGCTGTCGAGGATCAGCACGGCGCGCAGTTCATCGGTGGGGTTGTGGGCTTCGTGTTCGATGGTGTCGTCGAAGGCGAAGGCCTGGCCTTCGATCCACGGCCGTGTGTCGTTGCCAACGCGGAACCAGCAGCCTTCGGGCACGATCAGCGGCAGGTGGATGATGCTGCGCACGTTGGTGGCGCCGGTGTGGGGCGGGATCACGGTGCGGGGTTTCAGCAGGGAGAAGAAGGCGGTTGGCCCGCGGCCGGGCAGATCGAACAGCGGCATGCGATCCAGCACGGCGGCGGTTTGCGGGCAGAGCGCGCACATGGCTTCGTCGCGCACGCCATGTTTCAGGAAGAAGCGCGCCGCCCAAGCATCGCTCTTGTTCAGGTCCTTCCACTGGTTGACCGGCACGCCAGGCGGATAATCCACATAGGGCGCAAAGCCTTCGCCGCCCGCCGCCAGCACCGCCTGCAATTCGGCGCGGATCGCCGGCGTCGCGGCTTCCAGTTCGGCCAGCCAGGGGAACAGATCGCGTTCGAAATACTGGATGGCCGGCAGATAGGGATAATGCAGCGCCAGCGGCTGGTGCACATAGATGCGGCGGCGGCCGAGCTGCGCTTCCATGGCGTGGCGCACACGGGTGGCCGATGCGGGGGAGGCGGCGCCCAATTCATCGGCCATCGCCGCATCCAGCCGCGCGGCCAGCGCGTCATTGGCCGCCTGCACCACGCCGGCGGCATGTTGCAAGCCCGCCGCAAAGCCCGGCCCGACCTGCTCCCGCGGATCAACCGCCGCCAGCAGCCGCTGATAATCCGACAGCGCCTCGGCCGCCCGGCCTTCATGCTCATGCAGCCGCCCGCGCGCCAGCAGGGCATGGGCCATGTAGGGATCAAGATCGAGCGCGGCATTCAACGCCACCAGCTGCGCCTTGGCATCGCCCGCCAGCGCGTGCGCATTGGCCAGATTATACTGCAGGATCGCCGCGCCGGGATCGGCCTTCACCGCCGCCGCAAACGCGATGACAGCCGCCTTTGCATCGCCTCGCTGCAACGCCTGCATGCCTTGGCTGTTGAGGGCGACGGGATCTTTGCTCATGCGGGTGGTGATAGCGCAGTGCGGGGCGAGAGACAGCAGAAAAAGGGGAGCCTCCGAGGGCACCCATCGAAACGGAGTTTCGATGGGACCCGCCGCGGGCAGGGTCGCAGACCCTGCACCCGATCGATTTTGCACCTTGTTTGCCAATAAGCGCTCGTCATGCTGGCGCAGGCCAGCATCCACGGTCGGGCAAGGACCTTTGACGCTGCCCATTTCGGCACGATGGATTCTGGCCTTCGCCGGCATAACAATGGTTTTTGAATGAGTGCCGCCCGAAAACGAAAGTGGGTGCAGGGCCTCAGGCCCTGCCCGCCGGAGGCCCATTAATTCTGCACTCAAGCCTTGTTCAAATTATACTTCATGATCCGCCCATGCCGGCCATCCCGGTCGCGTTCGAGGGCATAAACATCGCCTTGCGGGCCAGCGGACAAGACGGCGGCGATGGCCACGTGATCGGCGGCGGAGAGGCGCAAGCGCGCAATGGCCAGCGTATCGGCCAGGTGGCCGGCGTGGCGGGCGCCGATGATGACGGCGCTGACGCCGGGTTGATCGAGCACCCAGCGCGCGGCGACGGCGGAGAGGGGGACGGCGTGGGCTTGGGCGATGCGGTCGAGCACGGCCAGCAGCGCCTGGAACGCGTCCCACCCGCCACATTCATCGATGATCAGTCGATATTTGATCAGGCTGCGGTTGGTGAGGCTTTCGGCGGGATCGGGTTGGCCCAGCCAGCGGGCGGAGAGGAAGCCGCCGGCGAGCGCGCCGTAGCAGATCAGGCCGGTGTGGCTGGCCGCTGCGGTGGCCGTGAACGCACCGGCCGGGCGGCGATCAAGCAGCGAATATTGCACCTGGATGCTGGTGAGCGGCGCGCCGGCGGCGGCGAATTCGGCCAGGTGCGCCGCATCGAAATTGGTGCCGGCGAGGTGGGCGATCTTTCCCGCTTGCTGCAAATCCTTGAGATGCAACAAGGCTTCGACGCAGCGTGGTTGGGCATAATCCCACCAGTGGAACTGCACGAGATCGAGCCGCTCCATGCCAAGCCGGGCGCGACTACGATCGATGATGGCTTCGACATCGGCGCGGGTGATGGTGGGCAACAGGGTGAGGTCGGGCACGAATTTGGTGTGCACCTTCAGCCGGGCCAGTGCTTCGGCGCCGCGGGCGTGGCCAAGATGGCGGCGGAAATCGCCGATCATCTCCTCCACGCCGGTATAGATATCGGCGCAATCCAGCGTGGTGATGCCGGCATCGTAGAAGGCGAGGAAGCCCTCGTTCAAACTGTCGCGCTCGACCGGGCCATGATCGCCCGCAAGCTGCCAGCCGCCGCGGATCAACCGTGAGATTTCGTAGCCGGGGGCAAGTTCGATGCGCTCGACGCTCATGGTTTCACCGTTGCCGTGGTGTCGCCCCGGCGGAATATGCGCTTGTTCAGCCGAGTGATGCGCAGGCGCGACGGGCAATTGGGATCGGGGCAGGCGATTTCGGCGTCACTGTCCATCCAGTCGTTGGGATGGGTAACGCGTTGCTTGGCAGCGAGCAGCGGCAGCACGGCAGCCAGGCTGTAGATCGAAAAGCCCTGGCCCGGCGGCAGGAACAGCAATTCGCCGCGCAGTTCGAACCAGTCGCCCGGCTTGGCGTTGCACCACAGGGTCGCGCCGGGCGGGGCGATCACTTCGACCTTGAGATCATAGAGGGTGAATTCGTCATCCATGCCGGCGCTTTTGCACCAGATGCGCCAACGAAACCAGAGCGCTGGCCAGTGCAATGGCTTCGTGCCATCATGGGATCGGGTCGGCCTTTCTGGGGGAATATGATGCTGCGCCCTTTTACTGCCCTGATGATCGCCTGCGCACTGCCGGGCTGCGCCTATCACAGCCTGACCGTGCCGGAACCCAATCGCGGCGATCAATATCTGCACCCCGTCAACAGCAACGCCATTGCCTGGGGCGCCATCGAGGATCCGAAGAAGGCCGAGGCCTGCGTCGGCACCAACAGCATCAGCGATGTGCAGGTGCGCACGTCGTTGTTGCAATCGCTAGCCACCGTGCTCACGTTGGGCTTCTGGCAACCGTCCCACATCCGCTATCGCTGCGGCAAGCTGCCGACCGGCGAAGGCGAGATTCCGCAATAAGGGGGGACGCCGCATGGCCCGCATCCTGAAATTTGACGATCGCACATGGCATAATTGGCATTTCACCGAACGGGATGTGCCGATCGCCGGGCGATACGAACTGCACCGCGCCGTGACTGCCAGCCTGGCGGACATGAAGGCCAGCGCCAAGGCCGTGCAGGATCTTATCGGCAAGGCCTTTATCGAGCGGCGCCGGCTGCGCGCCCATGGTGCGACCTGGTCCTTTTCGGCGGCACCATCCGTGCCCGGCGGCTGGCCGTTGGCGACGGGCTATGCCAACCAGTTGTTTGCGCTGCCGCCCAGCCATGTCGATCCCGGTTTTACCGGGGACAAGAATGGGCTGGTGCTGTGCCAGACCGGGATTTCGGTGGCCGAGCTCAACATGTGGCTGGAACCGCGCGGGCGATCACTGGCCACCACCGGTGCGTCGAACGGGCAGACGTTCGTGGGGGCGATGAGCTGTTCCACCCATGGTTCCGCCATCGATCACGGCGCCATCCAGAGCCAGGTGCGCGCCATCCAGCTGATCCCGGGACCCGACCGCAACCTGTGGATCGAGCCGGCGAGCCGCCCAGTCACGGACGGCCGCCTGGCGGCGCAGCTGGACGCTACCGTGCTGCGCGATGATCGGCTGTTTGCTGCCGCGCTGGTGTCATTGGGGGCGCTGGGGGTGGTGCATGCCGTGTTGGTTGAAAGCGTGCCGCGCTTCCTGCTCGAAAGCCACCGCAAGCGCTTGCCGGCCGACCTGGCGCTGCTGAATGCGATGCGAAGCCTGGCGGATGCTGATTTCGCGGCATCCGATCTGCCGGGCGCAGTGGGTCGGCGGCCCTATTTCTTCCAGTCGGTAATCAATGACCAGATCGACAAGGGCTTTGCCTATGTCACCTGCGGCTATCGGCGCGACTGGGACGCCAGCCACAATCTGGATTACAGCATCCAGCCCAAGCGCAGCCCGGGCTATAATCTGGCAACGGTGGTCGCCAATCTGCTCGATGCCGCACCAGGGCTGACGCCGATCATCACCAAGGCGGTGCTGGCCGATCAATTGAGCCCCATCAACGGCCGGGTCGGCAGCTGGGGACAGAGTTTCAACTTCACCACGCCGCGCGCCGGCACCGCCGGAGCTTCGGTGGCGGCACCGGTTGACTCCGTCCACGACGTGCGGGCGATCTTCCAGGCCGCGCTGAAGAAGGTTGGCAAGGCGCCGGTCGCCTTCGCCTGCCGTTACGCCCGCAAATCGCCCGGCCATCTCGCTTTCATCCGCTGGCCGCAAAGCGTGATCACCGACATTGACGGGCTGGATAACCATGCCACGAGGCTGGTGATGGCCCAGGCCGTCACCGATCTGCGCGCGGCCGGAATTCCACATGCCGAACATTGGGGCAAGCTGAATCAGGCCACGGCCAGCAGCGTGCGCGATGCCTATGGGGACGATTTGGAACACTGGCGGGCAGCGCGGGTCGATCTGCTCGATCGGGAAGGCGAATATGTGTTTGGCAGCGATTGGCTTGACCGATTGGGGCTGACCAATCGCAACTTCTGAAGGGAAACGCGTGGTGAGCTACATCGACGGATATGTGATTGCAGTGCCCGCGGCCAACAAGGACAAGTTTGAAGCCCACGCGCGGCTCGGTGACGGTGTGTTCATCGGTCTGGGCGCGTTGCGCGTGATGGAATGCTGGGCCGATGAGGTGCCGGATGGCAAGCAAACCGATTTCCGCCGCGCGGTGGAGGCCGCGCCGGAGGAGGAGATTGTGTTTTCCTGGGTGGAGTGGCCCGACAAGGCGACCCGCGATGCGGCGTTTGAGACGATGAAGGGCTGGATGTCTGATCCGTCCGTATCGCTTCGGTGAGGGCCGCCTTGCCGGCTGAGGGATCGAGCGCTCTTTAGCGTGTCCTATAGGACGCGGGTAAGGACGTTGGATGGGCCAGGTGGCGGTGTTTTCGGGCGCGGAGCGGCGTCGACGGTGGAGCGACGATCAGAAGTTGGCGATCGTGTCGGAGGCGTTTTCGCCTGGCGCGTGTGTTGCCGAGGTTGCCCGTCGCCGGGACGTGTCGACGAGCCTGCTGTACGATTGGCGCCGCAAGTTCTTGGTCCCGGCCGATGATGGCTCCGAGCCGCTGATGGGCTTTGCCGAAGCGGTGGTGGTTGATGAGCAAGCTGCCGGTCTGGCAACCCCGGCACCGGCAGCGATCATCGATCTGCCACGCGGTCGGCGCGTGACCCTGTTCGCGTCCGCGACGCCGGCACTTGTGTCGGCCGTGCTGCGGGGTCTGCGATGATCCCCCCGGGCGCGCGCGTGTGGATCGCCATGGGCCACACCGATATGCGCAAGGGGATGCAAGGCCTGGCGCTGATCGTCCAGCAACTGCTCGGCCGTAACCCGTTTGGTGGCGATCTGTTCGTGTTCCGGGGCCGCGGCGGCTCGCTGGTCAAGATCATCTGGCACGACGGCATCGGCCTGTCGCTCTATGCCAAGCGGCTTGAGAAGGGCCGGTTCATCTGGCCATCGGCCAGCGATGGCGTGGTTGCATTGACCTCTGCGCAGTTGTCCTGCCTGCTCGAAGGCATCGACTGGCGCAACCCGCAACACAGCTGGCGACCACAGCGCGCGGGATAGTACCAGCGGATTGATCTGCTGGCATTTTTTGCTTCCATCGAGGCCGGTGATGTGATTCCATCTAGCCCATGGACGCCGCCGGATCCGCGCCCGTTATCGACGCCGTTGCCTTGCAGGCAGCGCTCGATGCCGCGGTCGCCGAGAACGCCCGGATCAACGCGATCAACGCCGATCTTGCAGCCCGCAACGCACTGCTGGAGCTCCAGATGGAGAAGATGCGGCGGGAGCGTTTTGGGCAGAGCGCCGAACGCGGCAAGCTCCTCGTCGACCAGATGGAGCTGCACTTCGAAGAGCTTGAAGCCAACGCCAGCGAAGATGAAGCCGTCGCTGCAGCGGCAGCCGCCAAGACCAGCGTTGCCGCCTTCGAACGCAAGCGGCCTGCCCGCAAGCCCCTGCCGGCCCACCTTCCCCGGGAACGTGTCGTGGTGCCAGCACCGTGCACCTGCCCGGCATGCGGCAGCGATCGCCTGTCCAAGCTGGGCGAGGATATCACCGAGACCCTCGAGGTGATCCCGCGCCAGTGGAAGGTCATCCAGACCGTGCGCGAGCGGTTCTCCTGCCGGGCCTGCGCGAAGATCACCCAACCGCCTGCGCCGTTCCACGTCACACCGCGTGGCATGTTTGGCCCGGCGTTCCTGGCCATGCTGCTGTTCGAGAAGTTCGGGCAGCATCAACCCCTGAACCGCCAGCGTGATCGCTATGCCCGCGAAGGCGTTGACCTGAGCCTGGTCACACTGGCCGATCAGGTTGGCGCCTGCTCAGCCGCATTGCTGCCGCTCTACAAGCTGATCGAGGCACATGTGCTGGCCGCCAGACGCCTGCACGCCGATGATACCACCGTGCCGGTGCTGGCCCGCGACAAGACCGATACCGGGCGATTATGGGCCTATGTTCGCGACGACCGACCGTTCGGCAGCCGAGCACCACCGGCGGTGATCTACCATTACTCGCGCAACCGGCGTGGCGAGCATCCCGTTGCCCATCTCACAGGCTGGTCCGGTCTGCTGCAGGCTGATGCCTACGGCGGCTACAACGGGCTGGTCGATCCAAAGCGCCAACCCGCACCGGTCACACGCGCCCTGTGCTGGGCGCACGCGCGGCGCTACTTCTTCAAGCTTGCCGACGCTGCCACCCAGCTCAAGCAACGCCGCAAGACCAAGGTCGTCGTGGCGCCCCTGGCCGTGGAAGCCGTTCGCCAGATCGATGCCATCTTTGCCATCGAACGTGCCATCACGGGCCAAAGCGCCGATGAACGTCTGGCCGTGCGCCGCGAGCAGGTCGCGCCCCTGGTAGCCGCGTTCCACGACTGGATGGTGGAGCATCGTGGCAAGCTCTCCCGCGCGTCCAATGTCGCCGCCGCCATGGATTACATGCTGAAGGACTGGGCCGGGTTTACCGCGTTCCTGGACGATGGCCACATATGCATGACGAACAATGCTGCAGAACGCGCCATGCGCGGCATCGCAATCGGCAGGAAGGCGTGGCTGTTCGCTGGCTCCGACCGCGGCGGGCAACGGGCCGCATTCATATTCAGCCTGATCGCCACGGCAAGGCTCAACGACATCGACGCCCAGGCCTGGCTCGCTGACGTCCTCGCCCGCATCGCCGATATCCCACAGCACCGGCTCAGCGAACTGCTGCCGTGGAACTGGAAAGCGCTGTGCCAGCAACTGCCAATCGCCGCCTGATCAGCGCCGGCTCGCTGCCGCCAAATCCAACACACCCGCGGCCCTCACCGAATGCGTACGGTTGACCTGACCCTCCCCTTCGAAATGGCTTTCACAAGCGTGATGTCGACCTTGTCACCATTGGCGGGGATCACCGTTTCCTGGACAAGTTTCAATCCAACACCAGGCGGTTTTTGACCCAGGCTCCCTGCGGAGTTTGAACCAGCTCGCGCTAATTAAATCAACGGCTTATGAACCTGAGACAGCAATCGGCCGGGGGGCAATCCTGCTTGGCGGGGGGTTTGCGGCATGCTATTGCAGCAGGGCGAAGGTCTTGCCGTGATTATACGGTCATGTGCATGAAATGGCTGGTTTCCATTGCATCCGGTGGGGGCTTGGTTACTGTACCGTGGGAAATTCAGAGGGGCGGTCATGACCGGTCTGGGGGGCAATCTGGAGTTCGGCGGGCTGCTTGCAGCATTGGCTGCGGTGCTGATCCCGGCCTTCGGCAGCGTTGGATCAGACACGGATTCGCTCGCGGCGGCGCGCGGTGCCAGCCGCTCGGTGCTCGTTGAACTGCGATCGATACTGGCAGGTGTGGCCGGGCAGGTGCGGGGGCTGCAATGAGGTTGGTTGGGATTTCTGTGCTGGCGCTGCTTGTTGCAGGGTGCGGTGGGGGGACCAGCCAGACCGGCAGCCCTGCAAGTGGCGGCTCGGTGGGGGGCGGCACGCCGACGCCGACCGCTCCGGCGAGTGTGTTTGCCCGGCCGGCGGCGGAAGCGCTGACGACCGCTGATGTGCAAGACGTGATCGCGCGAACCGTTGCCGAGGCGCAGGCGCGCGGGCTGCCGGTGGTGGTGGCCGTGGTCGATCGGGTGGGCAATGTGCTGGCGGTCTATCGGATGAACGGCGCGCGGGCGATGGCGCGGGCACGGCCTGGCGGCGCGGCGGGCAATCTGGATGTGCAGAATGTCGAGTTTCGGGCCGAGCTGGCGGCGATCGCCAAGGCGATTACCGGGGCCTATCTTTCCAGCAGCGGCAATGCGTTTTCGACACGAACGGCATCGATGATCGTGCAGGAGCATTTTCCGCCGAGCGCCAATACGCGCGGGCTGGAATCCGGGCCGCTGTTCGGGGTGCAGTTTTCCCAGTTGCCATGTTCTGATCTGAACACGCGCTTTGGCGTTGGGTCGCCCATGATCGGTCCGAAGCACTCGCCACTGGGGCTGGCGGCTGATGCCGGCGGCTTTCCACTCTACAAGAACGGCGTGGTGGTCGGCGGCGTCGGGGTGATGGGCGACGGCGACTATGGATTCGATACCGAAGTTGTCGACATCGACGTTGATGACGAGGAATTCATCGCCCTGGCCGGGACAACGGCATTTCCGGCTCCCGAGACGGTGCGCGCCGAGCGGATTTCGGTGGATGGTACGCTGCTGCGCTACAGCGATGCGAAGACCGATGGGCTGCGCGCCAACCCGTCGAGTGCGAGCACGGGGCTGCTGAGCACGGCGGGCGCGCTCGTGGCGGTGACAGGTTTTTCGCGCGGTGGGATTGTGGCCGGGACGCCCTATGGCGTTGAGGCGAGCGGGGTCCGGCCGGCGACGGCGGCGGAGTTCAACAATCCCGATGCCTATGTGCTGAGCGACGGGGCGGGCAACAACCGCTATCCGGTGCGCGCCGGCACCGACGGGGCGGAAGTGGCCAGCCCGCTGACGGCGGCCGAAGTGCGCGCCGTGCTGGAAGAAGCCTTCAAGATCATGAGCCGGTCACGCGCGCAGATCCGGCGGCCGCTGGACAGCCGAGGCGAGGTTTCGATTTCGGTGGTGGATACGCGCGGCGTGGCGCTGGGGCTGGTGCGCGCGCCCGATGCGCCGATTTTCGGCATCGATGTGAGCTTGCAGAAAGCGCGGACGTCGGCGTTCTTTTCTGGATCGCGCGTGGCCGCCGAACTGGGGGCGGTGACGACGGCGATTGGCAACCCTGATGCCAATGTGCGCGACTTCGTGAGCCGGCTATCGTCGTTCTTCGGGCCTGCGAATGGCGCCTTCGATGGGCGGTTTGCCGTTAGCAACCGGGCGGTGGGGCTGGTGGCGCGGCCGTATTTCCCCGATGGCGAAGTGGCACAGTCGCCGGGGCCGCTGAGCCGACCGATCAACTTTTTTTCGCCATTTTCAAACGGGTTGCAATCGGCGCTGATCGTGCAGAATCTTGCCGCAGGGCTGGCCAACATCACCCTGCAGCGTTGCACATTCCTGCCCAACCATCCCGGCGGATCGAACCGGCTGGCCAATGGCTTGCAGATCTTCCCAGGCGCCGTGCCGATTTATCGGGGCAACACGCTGGTTGGTGCCATCGGGGTTTCCGGTGACGGTATCGACCAGGATGACATGGTGAGCTTTCTGGGCGTGAACAATGCCGGGCTGCGGGTGGGGGGCATCGGCCTGCCGCCGGCGAGCATCAGGTCCGATCAGATCGCGGTGCCTGTGCCGGGTGGCAACAGCGTGCGGTTGCGGTTTGTCGGGTGCCCGTTTGCGCCATTTGTCGATACGGCTGAGCAGAATGTCTGTCAGGCGCTCTAGGGTCTGCGCCTGCTGATCTGATCGGCGCGATCTGACCAAAGCCTCGCAAAAGCTATGGAACGCCGATTGCTGTCGCGCCGGCGAGCCGGCCCTGCGCCTGCGCCTGGGCGGCCATACCGCTGGCGGTATAGATCTCGCTCGCAGCGCGGTGCAGATCGGTGGTGCGCCAGGGGGATGCGAGGACCGTTTCGATCATGGCGCGCGCTTGGCTGATTTGGCCGCTGCCCAGCAAGGCGCGAGCGAGCGCAATCTTGGCTTCACCAAAGGGGCGGGCCTGATGATTTTTCTGCGCCAGTTGCAGCGCACATGGCCAGTCTTTCTTGGCGATGCAGTGATCGATGGCGTGGCCATAGGTGGCTTCCGGGAACTGCTTGAGGCGGCGTGCCCAGATGGCGGATGACTGGGCATAGAGGCGCGCTGCGGTGGCTGTTTCGCCCTTGGCAGCGGCGATGCCGGCCAAGGCATCGATGAATTCCGGATGGCCCGTGCGGCGGATGATGTCGCGATAGAGCGCTTCAGCCTCGGTCTTCTTGCCTTGCAGGGTGAGGACCTCGGCGATGTGTTCCTGGAACAGCCAGCGGCCGGGGAAAAGCCTGTCGGCGCTGCGGAAATGTTCCATTGCTTCGTTCAGTTTACCGCGATCGAGTTGAACGATGCCGCGCTGGAGTGCGAAATAGGCGCGGGTTTGCGGCGATGGAGAGCGGTAGGCCTTTTCCGCCTGGTCGAACCAGGCCAGCGCGCGATCCGGGTCGCCCGTTCGGGCGGCATGGATGGCGCGGCGGAAGCTGGCGGCGTTTGGCACAAGGGCATCGGCCTGGTCGTAGTGCGCCAAGGCCTGGCTATACTGGCCGCGGTAGAAGGCGATGTCACCGCGCATGGCCGCGATTTCGGCACGCTCCCCGCGATCGGGCGGGACCACATAGCGATCGATCGCGTCCAGCTGTTGTTCGGCGCCGGCGAGGCGATGCATGGTGAATTCAAGACTGGCGCGCACCATATGCGGGCCGCTGCCGGTTACGGCGACCTTGAAGGCATCGTCCAGCGCGCGTTCGGCGGCCGCGTAATCATCGTAAGAGCCTGAAAGTTGGGCCTTTGCCAGATACTCGCTGGCGAGAATTTCGTGCATCAGCCATTGATCGGGCGCGCTGGCGGCCGCGGCGCTGGCGTTGGCAACGGCGATTTCGGCGCGCGCCATGGCCACGTCATAGGAGCGTGGCAGGCCATCCGTTGAATAAGGCGTGTCGGGCCAAATGCGCGGGGTTGGGCCATCTGGCGCGGCCGTCAGCCGATTGATCGTCCAGATGGCTGCGATGGCCAGCAAGGCCACCAGCAGCCACCGCAGCAGAAACAATCGGCGCGCTGGCGGTCTTGAGGCCACAGCCATGGTTGTGGCTAGTTCGGCGTGGCGCAGATGGTCAGGCCCAGCCTGCCGAAATCATCGGCCAGGGCGTTGGTCAGGATGGTCAACGTGTTCGCGATTTCAGGGACCCATTTCGCGGTGGCGTCGATGGCCGGCGTGTCGTCATTATAACCGTTCTTGCTGGGATTGCCCGATATGAGAGCGGTGGAAACGCCCGGCATGGCGGCGCGATCAACGCGAACATAGGCTGATGCTGGATCGGTACGGAACTGGAAATTGCTGCCGGCGCCATTCGCGGTCGGCGGGTTGCCCAGCGGCGGCGCCAGGAACGGGAAGCTGTCTGAGAGCGGCTGATCGACCCCATTGGGGTTGACCGGCAGATTGGCGAAAACGGTTGCCGGATGCCGGCGCAAATCGAGGAAAATCACGGCCAGCGTGATGTCGATGACCGGATCGAGATAGCGGCGGCCGTTGGGGAAGCCGGCGGGCTGCGTGAGATCGAGCCGGACCAGATCGGGCACCACCAGATCAGCCACACTGCGGCCGGGCACCGCCGTTTGGGAGAGGCAGCGCGAGACGTTGAAGCTGGTTGGTGTGGGGGTGGGCGGGGGCACCGGCATGGGTGCTGGCGTGGGGCTGACGGCGACGGGTTCTGGTGCCTTGTCACCGCAACTGGCCAACACGAAGGCGAGCGCCAATGTGGACGCCAATTTGAGCGCGGGGGCTGTGCGGATCATGACGGTCACGGCCTTATCCGCGCGGACGAGGACCAGACATCAAGCGGCGTACCGCGATCGATGAGCTGGCGGGGGATGGAGAGGATGACGAAGGTGGAGTTGAGCTTGGCAAACCGGTCGCGCTGGTTGTTGAATGACAAATTGCCGGTGGCCCGGGAGTCCCGCAGGCCCTGGGGATCGAAGAAGAAGGGATCATCGAAGACGCCGGCACGAACGACGATGCCGTTGCTGGTGGTCAGGTTCCGCTCCACCGGCCCCTCGATGGAGACGCCGCCCGGGAGATTGCGGACCTGAATGCCGGGATTTGGACCATCGCGGCCGAAGCGAATCTCGATGGGGAATTCGACATCGGTGCGCGGGAACACATTGGACACGTTGATCGTGTAGAGCACATCGGGATCATAGAAGCCGGGAAGGTTGGTGGCTGATGGGCCGCCGAAGCCGATGGCAAGATAGACGTTCTGGGCATCGTGGAAGGCATAGAGATCGGCGATATCGGCGGCGACATCGAAGCCAACGGTATTGGTGTCGGAACCTGTTCGGGCGGGCGGATCAAAGTGATCGGCAGCGACAAGGGCGCGGCCGCCGCCGAATGCAACCAATGCTATGACGACAGCGCCGATTAATGATTTTTTGAGCCATCGAGCTTGGTACATGTCAGACCCCAGGTTTGACCATTCTGTCTTACAGGCTCAAGGTTGTATCAACTGGGGTGCCGTCGGTCTAGGCCGTGGACTCATGAATTGCTGGGTCCCCGACGCAGGATTCTTTCGGGTTATTTTGTTCGCTAGCAAGGAGTTAGAAGGGCGCGATGTCTGAACATCGCAACTGACGACACGACGCCGCCAGCGGGCAACAGCGCCCCAAGGGGCTCTGGTGCCGCCAAGTGGTCGCCCGAAGAGGCGATTCAGCGGCCCCGTGCCCGCTCGCCGGGCGGCGAAAGGGAAAACGGGGAAGCTTGCCCTTGAGCCTGGTTCGCGGCGGACTTCTGCCGCCACAAATTCTTCATTCGTCCCGCCAACCCGCGTTTCCTGGTCTGGCGTGTGCCGCCGGCAACAGGCGGCGCCTTGCTGCGCTACGCAGGTGACAGGCGAAGCTCGGGAAGGCTGCGTCCCCGCAGCTCTGCATTGAAGCGCGCGAGCTCCTCGCCGGCAATCAGCTGCAGCCGGGTCCGCACGGACTGCCATTGCCGGTCCAGGTCTGCCTTGCGCTGCAACCGGCTTGCGGTTGGGCGTCCCTCGGCGCTCCCGGCGCCGTAGCCGCCGTCGCCGACCAGCGTGCCGTAGAGCGTGTCGTAGTGTGCACTCAGACCGGCGGGCACGCCGATCTGGCCCGCGACGGGCAATGGCGCGATCGACGCTTCCACCGCGCGCAGTGCGGTGGCGAGCGCTGTGGCGGCACTGGTGCTGGCTGCAGGGGAGGCGGTGACGGCGCGCTGCATGGCGCGCACGTCGGCCAGCGCGCGGTTCAGTGTGGTAATCGTATCGCGAACCGCTGTGGCCACGGCATATTGGGCATCATAATCGGCTTGGCGGATGGCGGGCGCGCGCGGGTTGCCGGTGACCATCAGTGGACGCGTCTCCACTTGCGACAGCGCGGTCAGCCGGACGGTGTAGCGCCCTGGCGGCACCTTCACGCCCTTCTCGGCGCGCTCGTCGCCATCATCCGATTTCGCGCCGATCGGCCCTTCGGCGCGCAGGTCCCACACGACACGGTGGAACCCGGGCTTCGTGGCCAAAAGATCAGGCGCTTTGCTGCCGGCGCGGAAACGGCGCAGCACGGTGCCGCGCGCATCCAGGATTTCGATCGTCGCATCCGGCGCATCGGCTGCGAGCCTGTAGTGGATCAGTGCCCCGTGCGGCAGATTGTCGGGCAGTTGCAGATCAACCTCCTGCAGGGGCAGGCCCCCAACGCCGCGGGCAGCAGCGCGCGGCGCATAGAGCCGCGCGGCGCGCGGGGCGGCATCGGCGGCCAGTTCGCGCAATG
>NZ_JAUMBI010000260.1:0-21947 GCF_032115815.1 Sandarakinorhabdus sp. | reverse complement strand
TGTCCAATCCGAATAGGGAGTGAACGACATGAGGCTGTTGCCTGTCGTCGAGCGCCATTTGCGCGCTCACAGCGTACCACCCTCGCGCTTTGGCCGGTTGGTGACCGGTGATCCGCGATTCGTCTTCGATCTGCGGCGCGGCCGGGAACCCCGCGCCGCCACACGGGATCGCGTGCTGGCCCATATCGCCAGCACCGAAACTGCCAACCGCCAGAACAAGGAAATGCCCCATGCGTCCGCAAACTGATCGTGCCCAGGCCGCCATCCTGCGGGCGGTGGCTGCCATCGCGGCGCCGTTCGGGGCGCGGGTGGTGATCGAGGAGCTGCGCGCCCGCGACTGGGCGAGCCTGACGTTGACCGGCACGCGCCATGAGCTGGACGTGCGGCTGGATGGGGTGGGTGCAGCCGCCGCGCTGGCCGCGGTGGGCGAACGCTTGGCCCACGAAGTCATCAGCATTGCCGGGCAGATCGTGGCGGAAGCCGTGGTGGAACCCGGCACGGCCGACGATGAGGGCGTGGCCATGACCATCTGCGCCCTGGTGATCAACGACTGAACACAGCGCGCCATTGCCTGTCGCGCCAGCACCCGGGGGGAGTGCTGGCAACCGGCGGGAGGATCCCCTGCGACAAACTTGAGCGCTGCTCAAAAACACTTGCCAGCCCGAGCCGACGTGGGCAGGATGTGAGTCGCAATCAAAACTGCCGGTTGCAACTGGCAGCAACAGGGTCGGCAGGCACGCACATGGTCACCAACAGGGTCACCCGGGCCGTTCGGCCAGCGCCACGTGCCAGCGCAGCCACACTCTTCATTCTGGGCCCCATTCTGGGCATGGCCGCCATGCTGACGGCCTGCGGCGAAACCAAGGCGCCGCCGCCGGCCCCGGCTCCGGCCGTGCCGGTGCGGGTGGTGAGCGTGGCGCCGGTGAGCGGCGTGACCTTGCTGGATGTGGCCGGCACCGTGCGGTTGAAGCGCGAAACGCCGCTGGCGTTCAACACGCCGGGGCGCATCGCTGCCATATTGGTGCGCGAAGGCGACAAGGTGCAGGCCGGGCAGCTGCTGGCGCGGCTCGACACCACGGCGCTGGGCGCGAACCAGGCATCGGCAACGGCCGAAGTGGTGCGGGCACAGGCCGATGTTCGCCGCGCCGAAGATCTGTTTGCCAAGGGCTGGGTGACGGCGCCGCGGGTGGAGCAGGCGCGGGCGACGATGGTGGCCGCACAGGCGCGGGCGCGGGCGGCGGGTTTTGATGTCACCCTGGCATCCTTGCGCGCACCGGCTGCCGGCGTTGTGCTGGCGCGGCCGGGGGAACCGGGCCAGATCGCCCAGCCCGGCCAGGCGATCCTGACCATTGGCGAGATGAATCAAGGCTTTGTGATGCGCCTGCCGCTGGCGGACCGTGATGCGGCGCGGGTGCGGCAGGGACAGCCGGCCACGGTGCGTATCCCGGCGCTGGGGGCTGGCACGCTTACCGGCGTGGTGAGCGAAGTTGGCGCGCGCGGCGATGATGGCACCGGCACCTTCCGCATCGAAGTGAAGCTGCCGGCGGACAAGCGCCTGGCGTCGGGCCAGATCGGTACCGCCCGGCTGACGCTGGGGCCGGCTGAACCGGGTGCGCCGATCAGCGTGCCGGCCACCGCAGTGTTTGCCGCGCGGGCCGATGAAGGCTTTGTCTATGTGCTGGAGCCGGTGACGCGCCGGGTGCGGCGCCGCCAAGTGGCGCTTGGCACGGTGAGCGATGCCGGCGTGGTGGTGACAGCCGGCCTGAAGCCCGGTGATCAGGTGGTGACCACGGGGATTGACCGGTTGCGCGATGGCCAGGTGATCGAGGTCGCCAAAGCCGTCCCGGTGGGCCAGTGAACGGCATCATCCGCTTTGCCATCCAGCGTTGGCAGATCACGCTGGTGGTGTTCCTGGCGCTGGCCGCGCTGGGACTTTCGGCCTTTTTCACCATCCCGCGATCGGTTGATCCGCATTTCCCGTCGCCGTTCATCAGCGTGATTGCCAATGTGCCGGGCGCGGAACCGGGCGACATGGAAACCACCATCGCCAAGCCGATCGAGGACGTGATTCAGGGCCTTGATGGCATCGTGAAGGTGGAATCGCGATCGACTGATTCCACCGCGATCATCACCGGTGAATTCAGCTGGGATGGTGATCCGGAAAAGAACTACGACGAGATCGTACGCGAAGTGAACGCCATCCGGCAGAATCTGCCCAGTGCGCTGACCCGGCTGGAATTCCAGAAATCGCGTACCACCGAAGCGGCCGTGCTGCAGTTCGCATTGGTATCGGACACGGCGAGTTACCGCCGGCTGGAAAAAGTCGCCAAGGACCTGCGCGAGCGGCTGATCCGGGTGCCGGGCGTGCGGGCAGCGCGGGTGTTTGCCTTGCCCACGCCGGAAATGCGGGTGGCGCTGGACACCGGCCGCATGGCGCAAATCGGCATCCCGGTCACCGCTGTCACGGATGCACTGCGCGGCGGCGGCCAGGATCTGCCGCCGGGCGCCGTGCAATCGGGCGAAGCCCGGCTGAACGTGCAGGCCGGCGGCGCCTACAAGAGCGTGGCCGAACTGGCCGATGAACCGGTGCGCGCCCAGGGCGGCCGCATCGTGCGGGTAAAGGATATTGCCAGCGTTGGCTGGGCTTATGAGGAGCAGCCGCATTTCGCCCGTTTCAACGGCAAGCGCGCCGTGTGGGTGACGATGACCCAGAAGGACGGGCTCAACGTGCTCGATATCCGCAACGGCGCGGTGGCAGCGGCAGATGAATATCGCAAATTGCTGCCGCCCGATGTGCAACTGCATGTCGCCTTTGATCAAAGCGACGACATCGCCCGCAAACTGGGGCAGTTGGGGCGGGATTTCGGCATCGCGCTGGGGCTGGTGCTGATCACCCTGCTGCCGCTGGGCTGGCGGGCCAGCATCGTGGTCATGGTTTCGGTGCCGCTGTCGCTTGCGATGGGCGTCGCTGTGCTGGGCTGGAGCGGATTCACCCTCAACCAGCTGGCAATTTCGGGCTTCATCATCGCGCTCGGCCTGCTGGTGGACGACAGCATCGTGGTGACCGAAAACATCGCGCGCCACCTGCGCATGGGCAAAAAGCGCGAACAGGCCGCCATTGATGGCACCAGCCAGATCGCGGTCGCCGTTATCGGCTGCACGTTCGTGCTGTTGTTTGCCTTCCTGCCGTTGACGATGCTGCCTGAAGGCGCCGGCAAGTTCACCCGCAGCCTGCCGGTGGCGGTGTTGGGCACGGTGGCGGCGTCGCTGCTGGTCTCCCTTACCATCGTGCCGTTCCTCGCCAGCCGTATCCTGCCGCGCGAGGAAGGCGAGCATGGCAACCGCTTCCTGCAACTGGTCAACAGCGGCATCCACCGATTTTACCAGCCGGTGCTGCACTGGAGCCTCACCCACCCGTGGCGGGCGATGGGCGTTGCCACCCTGCTGATCTTTTCGGGCTTTGGCCTGGTGCCGCTGATTGGTTCCAGCCTGTTCCCACCCGCTGAAACCCCCTATTTCACCGTGCAGGTAACGGCGAGCGAAGGCACCGCCATTCCCGCCACCGCCCGCGCCGTTCGGGCGGTGGAGGAGGCGCTGAAAGGCGAACCCAATGTGACCGGCATCGCCAGCAACATCGGCCGCGCCAACCCGCGCATCTTTTACAATCAGGTCAATAATGATCAGCGCAGCAACATTGGTGAAGTGCTGGTGACGCTGAAAGCCTGGGACAAGCCGGGCAGTCCGGAGATGGTGGAACGGCTGCGCACAAAACTCGCCACTGTGCCCGATGCGCAGTTCGTGGTGAAGATTTTCCAGAACGGCCCGCCCATCGATGCGCCGATCCAGCTGCGCGTTATCGGGCCTGAACTGGATATGCTGAAACGGCTGGCCAGCGAAGTGGAAGCCGTGATGCGCAGGGTGCCGGGCACCCGCGACGTGCGCAACCCGGTGGCCGTGGACACGCCGCGCCTGAATCTGGGGTTGGACAGCGACAAGGCCGCATTGCTGGGCGTGGCGCCGGGCGCCCCCCGCCGGGCGCTGCGGCTGGCGCTGGCCGGGGAAAATGCCGGGCGCTTCCGCGACGTGGAGGGCGACAGCTATAATGTCGTGGTGCGGCTGCCGCTGGCCGAACGCCACGACATCAGGGTGCTGGACGATATCTATCTGCCGGGCAGCCAGGGTGCGGTGCCGCTGCGGGAAATCGCCACCCCCTATCTTGATTCGGCCCCGCCGCGCATCAACCGTTCACGTCAGAGCCGGGTTGTCTATGTCGATGCCCAGGTGCTGGATGGCTATCTCATCGCCAAGGTCAACGATGCGGTGGTGCAGGCGGTGCAGGGCCAGGTGAAGATGCCGGAAGGCTATCGCCTCGAAGTCGGCGGTGAGGCGGAAACCGCGGCCAAGAGCTTTGGCGGGCTGGGGCCCATCATCGCGCTGGCGGTGTTCGGGATATTGGCGGTGCTGGTGATCGAGTTCGGCCGCTTCCGCGAAACGCTGGTGGTGGCCGGCGTCATCCCGCTCGGCCTGTTCGGCGGGTTGGTGGCCCTGTTCGTCACCGGCAACAGCCTCAGTTACACCGCCGTCATCGGCTTCGTCGCGCTGATCGGCATCGAGATCAAGAACAGCCTGTTGCTCGTCGATTTCACCACCCAACTGCGTGAAGCCGGCCGTCCACTGCGTGAGGCCATCGAGGAGGCCGGCGAAGTGCGTTTCCTGCCCGTGCTGCTGACCAGCGTGACGGCCATCGGCGGCCTGCTGCCGCTGGCGTTGTCCGGCTCCGGCCTTTATTCGCCGCTGGCCTGGGTGATCATTGGCGGGCTGGTATCGTCCACTGTCCTCTCCCGTGTTGTCACGCCGGTGATGTATCTGCTGATCGTGCAGGGCGACAAGGCCGTCGCTGCAACCGTTGATTGACAGTCACGGCAAAGATCATGTGACACTGTGGCAATTTGAAGCAGCGCTTCATTGCGCCCGGGCCATCACAGGTTTATGGCGGGAGCCATGAAGCGTAACACCGGACAAGACTTGGAACTCGTGAAGCAGTGGCGGCCCGCCACGCAGATGGTGCGCGGCGGCACCATGCGCACGGAGGTGGGCGAAACCTCCGAAGCCATCTTCATGACGTCGGGCTATTGTTACGACAATGCCGAGGAAGCCGCCGCACGCTTCCGGGGCGAGCGGCCGGGCATGACCTACAGCCGCCTGCAGAATCCCACGGTGGAGATGCTGGAAAAGCGCATCGCCCTGATCGAAGGGGCCGAAGCCGCCCGCGCCACGGCCACCGGCATGGCGGCGATGAGCGGCATGCTGCTTTCCACGCTCAGCGCGGGCGATCATCTTGTGGCGGGCCGCGCGCTGTTTGGCTCGTGCCGGGTGCTGGTCGACACGATCCTGCCGCGCTTCGGCATCGAAACCACCACGGTCGATGCCCGCGATGTGGACGCCTGGGCCAAGGCGCGCCGCCCGAACACCAAGGCTTTCTTCCTCGAAACGCCCACCAATCCGGGGCTGGACCTGTGTGATATCCGCGCGATTGCCGATGTTGCCCATGATGCCGGCGCGCTGGTGATGGTGGATAACGCCTTCGCCTCCCCCATCGTGCAGAAGCCGCTGGAGCATGGTGCCGATATCGTCGCCTACAGCGCCACCAAGCTGATGGACGGGCAGGGCCGCGTGCTGGCTGGCGCCGTGGTTGGCAGCGAGAAGTGGATCAACGACACCTATCTGGCGTTTGCCCGCCACACTGGGCCGAACCTGTCGCCGTTCAACGCCTGGGTGGTGCTGAAAAGCCTGGAAACGCTGGATCTGCGCGTGCGCCGCCAGTGCGACAACGCGCTGAAGCTGGCCGCCTGGTTGGAAAGCCCGGTGCCGCGGCTGGTCTATCCCGGCCTGCCCAGCCATCCGCAGCACGCTTTGGCGCTGCGCCAGATGACGGCCGGCGGCACCATCATCGCCATGCATCTTGATGGCGGCCGGCCCCAGGCACAGGCGCTGCTCGATGCGCTCACCATCATCGACATCTCCAACAATCTGGGTGATTCCCGCACCCTGATGACGCATCCGGCCAGCACCACCCATGCCAGCGTTTCGGAAGAGGTGCGTGCCGAAATGGGCATCACCGAAGGCATGTTGCGGCTGAGCGTGGGCCTGGAAGATGTGGACGATCTGATCGACGATCTTGATCAGGCGCTGAAATCGGCTGGCCTATGACGGGGATGATCGGCCAGATCTTCCCCTACGCCGAAACCACCGGCGGCATCACCGTGCGTGTCGCTCCCCATTATCTGCCCGATCAATCCGATCCCGAACGCGGCTATTATGTCTGGGCCTATCATGTGCGGGTGGAAAATGCCGGCCTGGTGCCGGTGCGGTTGATGGCGCGGCGCTGGCTGATCACCGATGGCGATGGCCGCACCGAACAGGTGGAAGGCGATGGTGTGGTGGGCGTGCAGCCGCTGATCGCACCCGGCGGCGCCTATGATTATGTGTCGGGCTGCCCGCTGGCCACGGCATCGGGCCGCATGCAGGGCCGTTATGTGATGCTGGGCGAAGATGGCGTGCGCTACACGGTCGTCATCCCGGCCTTTGCGCTGGAAGTGCCGGTCGGCCGCCCGCCAGTGCATTGATTAGCCGGCGCGGGCCAGCCATTCTCTCCCCATGAAGCGCACCCATCTGCCCCTCAATGCCCTGCGCGTGTTCGAAGCGGCCGCGCGCCACCTGTCGTTCACGCGCGCTGCCGATGAACTGGCGGTCACGCCGGCTGCCGTGGGCCAGCAGATCCGCGCGCTGGAAGAAACGCTGGGCGTCGTGCTGTTCCGCCGGCTGACCCGCAATCTGGAACTCACCCACGAAGCCGAACAGGCGCTGCCGGCGCTGCAACAGGGCTTCCTCGCCTTTGAAGAGGCGGTGCGGTTGATGCAGGCCGGGCAATCCAGCCGGGTGCTCTCCATCGCGGCGCCGCGGGCGCTGGTGGCCAAGTGGCTCACCGCCCGGCTGGCCGACTATGGCCGGCAGAACCCCGATCTGCGCTTTTCCATCGCCGCCCATGAAGACGGCGAGATCGATTTTACCCAGGCCAATCACGATCTGGCCATCCATTTCGGCGGTGAGCCGCAGGCCGAGGGCATTCATGGCCGCACCCTTGGTGATGAACGGCTGGTGACGGTGGCGGCGCCGGGCGCGGGGGCAGATGCAGCGTGCATTGCCCATCCGCTCGATCCCGAAACGCCGTGCGTGGAAAGCGCGCTCACCGTGGCAGATGCAGGCCTTGCCATCGATGCCGCCGCCGCCGGGCTGGGCAAGACGCGGGTGCCGGCCTTGCTGGCGGCCGCCGATATCGCCTCGGGGCGCATCGTGGCACTGGATGCCGGCGAGCCGGCGGCCGGCGCCTGGTGGCTGACCGCGCCCACGCCGCAATGGCGCCAGGCCAAGGTGCGGTCGCTGGTGGCGTTTCTGATCAGCTGAATCGGCCGCGGCAGCGGCCTTTGCGCTTTCCGTGCCGCCCCGCAGGGGCCGTTCCGCACGCGCGCTTGCGGTGATCCGCGACGGGCGGAATCCGTGCCCGCATCCCTCCGAAATGGGCCCATCTCCGGTCCGCGCCAGCGGCCACCGGCGCTATGGTTGTTAACCAATTAACCATGAAAACTGTCGGTAAACTTTACATTTCGTGAACGTAAGGATTTGGCAGTAAATTGTTAAGGTGTTTGAATCGCTGTGAAACTTTCAAAAACGTTAAATTGGTATGAATGTTGCATATGTGTTTGCGGCTGGGTGTCAGGTCGACGTCCAGGCTGGGCCAATGCCAACGAGGGAGTTGCTGCTATGAGTAAGTTTCTGAAGACCGCGATCGCCACCGCTGCGCTCGCCCTGCTGCCGATGTCGGCGCAAGCCGCTCAAACGGCTTCGATCGTCAGCTTCACCGCCAACCAGGCCGGTCCGAACCTGACTTATGTGGACAATGGTGCCGCTGGCTGGTCGCTGTCGACCGACGGTACGAAGAAGGTTCTGGTCACGCTGGAAGATTTCGACGGCAACTTCGTGTCCGGCGTTCAGGCCGATTTCTCGTTCCTAGGCACGGGTACCAGCTTCGCGGAAAACACGAATGGCGATCTGTGGTCGCAGCACTTCGCTGGCGGCACGGTGTCGTTCATTTCCACGGCTGCGTTCAGCCTCGGCTCGACCAACTATGCTGCGGGCAGCAACATCCTGTCGCTGAGCTTCTCGGGTGGCGAACTGTCGGCTCGCGTCAACGGCACGTCGGGGAATGCCCTGGCTTCGATCCCGGGTGATGGCTTCTCCAACGTGACGAGCGATTTCCTGAGCTTCCCGCCGATCCAGCTGACCGATTTCTCGATCAGCCTCGCCAACGTGATCCCGGGCTTCTGCATCGGCGAATGCGGTATTCAGGGCCAGTCGTCCGTCCGCTTCCAGAACTTCACGGGCCGTGGTTCGGGTGACTTCACCGCCGCCGTTCCGGAACCCGGCACCTGGACGATGCTGCTGCTGGGCTTCGGCATGGTCGGCTTTGCCGCCCGTCGCCGTCAGGTTGCTGCTGCGGCCTGATCGGGTTCGCTTGGGGTCAGGCCCGGGTACCGGCACCGCCGGTACGAGGGCCGGACCTGACCCTGAGCACTCTGCCTGCCAAATGCCGATGGTCGCGGGGCACTGGCGGGAAATCATGAAAAAAATGTATAAAATACTACCAAAAAGCTAATTATCGTTGCTCAATAGTCATCATTTCTTGATGATAATGAATGAGACAACCGGAAGCGACTCGCTTCCACGAACGCGAGGGCAGTCATATGAAACTTGGTATTTTCATCGCCGCGGCAGCGATCGCCGCAACCGCAGTTCCCGCAACTGCGGCCGTTCCGCTGGTGAATTCGCCGATCACGGTCACTTCGGCCGATGTCGGCAAGTCGTTCACCTACAACTACAATGGCATCATTGAGGAGCAGAACCAGAGCGGTCTGGCCTCTGCCATCAAGTTCACGCTCACTGGCGTGGCTGGCAATGTCTGGAGCTTCTCCGCCGCTGTGGACAATACGCTGTCGACGGCTCCGGTTGGTGGCCGCATTTCCGGCTTCGGGTTCAACGGCAATCCGGAAATCACCGGTGCGACTCCCGGCACCGGTCCGTTCACCAATGCAGTGATCAACGCCAACTTGCCCCAGCTTGGTGGCGGGACGACGATTGACTTCTGCCTCACCTCCAACAACTGCACGGGCGGCGGCGGTGGCGGCGTTCTGGACGGCAATATGGCCACTCAGACCTTCTCGCTCAGCTTCGCGAACCCGATCAACTCGGTGATCTTCAACAACTTCGTCGTTCGCTACCAGTCGATCACCGGCAGCACCCTGGGCGATTCCGGCATCGGCATGGGCACCGGTGGTGGCGGCTTTGATCCGGGCGGTGGCGCAGTGCCGGAACCGGCCTCGTGGGCGATGCTGATCGCTGGCTTTGGCTTGGTCGGTGCCGTTGCCCGTCGCCGCCGTGGCGCGCACAGCGTTTCGGCCTGATCCGATCCGAACTGAAACACGAAGGCCGGTCCCTGCGGGGGCCGGCCTTTTTGCTGTTGGGGCTGCATCGCCCGGCTCTTGCCAAATCCGCCCCGGGCAGCCATCGCAGTGGCGACTTATATCTGAGGACTGGGGCAATGAACAACCGCGTGACACTGATGCTGGGAGCGATGCTGCTGGCGACACCGCTGGCGGCGGCCGAACCGGCGCTGCCGGCGATTGCGGCTGGCGTGAGCGAGGCTGAGCTGAAGGCCAGCATCACTGCGCTGGTTGGTTTCGGCACCCGCCATACCGCCAGCGACACCACCAGCCCGACGCGCGGCATCGGCGCCGCCCGCCGCTGGACGGAAGATCGTTTCAAGAGCTTCAGTGCCGCCTGCGGCAATTGCCTGACCATCGCCACGCCGGCCGAAGTGGTGACCAGCGCGCGCCTGCCCACGCCCACCAACGTGGTGGACGTGCTCGCCATCCAGCGCGGCACCAGCGATCCGAACCGCGTCATCATCATCTCGGCCCATATCGACAGCCGCAACAGCGATGGCCTGGATGCCAAGGGCGATGCGCCGGGTGCCAATGATGATGGCAGCGGCACCGCCGCGGTGATCGAGGCGGCGCGCGTGCTTTCGCAGCACAAGTTCGCCGCCACCATCGTCTATGCCGTGCTGTCCGGCGAGGAGCAGGGGCTGAACGGCGGCAAGGTGCTGGCCGATTATGCCCGTGCCCAGGGCTGGATAGTGGAAGCCGATCTGAACAACGACATCATCGGCAACAGCACCGGTATCGGCGGCATGAAGGATTCGGGCCATGTCCGGGTGTTTTCGGAAGGCACCAAGGCGGTGGAAACGCCGGAACAGGCCAACCGCCGTCGCTATAACGGCGGTGAGAATGATTCCCCCAGCCGCAACGTGGCGCGCTTCCTCGACAGCCTCGCCGATCACAATATCGATGGCCTGGATGTGAAGATGATCTATCGCACCGACAGATTCGGCCGCGGCGGTGATCAGACCCGGCTGCTTGAAGCCGGCTATCCGGCGGTGCGCATCACCGAGGCGGTGGAACATTATGATCGCCAGCACCAGAATATCCGCGTCGAAAACGGCCGCCGCTATGGCGATCTGATCGATGGCGTGGATTTCCAGTATCTCGCCAAGGTCACACGGCTGAACGTTGCCGGCCTGGCCGCGCTGGCGCGTGCGCCGATGCCGCCGGCCGTCACGATCGAGCGCAATGCCGGTTCCAACACCAAGGTGAGTTGGACCCCGGTGAAGGGCGCTGCCGGTTACAAGATCTGGTGGCGCGATACCACCGCGCCGCAGTGGCAATACAGCCGCAGCGCCGATGCCGGCGCCACCGCGCTGGTGCTGGAACAGGCGTCGATCGATGATTGGCTGTTCGGTGTTTCCGCCATCGCCGCCGATGGCAGCGAAAGCCCGATTGCCTATCCGGGCGATGCCGGCAATTTCATCAGCAACCCGCCGTTCCCGTCGCCCCAGCCGCGGCCCTGAGGGCCGCTGCCGGACGGGCCGGCCAAGGAGGCGTGGTGCTGCAATTCATCGTCAAGGCCCTGCTGTCCGGATTGATCGTGGCGACGGTTGCAACGGTGGCGAAGCGTTATCCGGGGTTCGGGGCGCTGGTCGCCTCGTTGCCGCTGGTATCCGTGCTGGGCATGATCTGGCTGTGGAACGATACTGGCGATCCGGCGCTGCTGGCCGATCACGCCCGCGCCACATTCTGGTTCGTACTGCCGTCGCTGCCGATGTTCCTGGTGATCCCGGCGCTGCTGAACAGGGGTTGGGGCTTCCCTTCAGCCCTTGTCACCGGCTGCCTGCTCACCATCGCGCTTTATCTGGCGATAACCTGGGCCGCGCCGCGGCTGGGCCTGCGGCTGTAGCGGATCTCAAGCGCCGGCAATCACCGGCCGGCCGATCAGTGTGATCTCGTTCATGGGCAGGGTGAGCCGCTGACCGCTGAGCGGATCGCTGGCCGTGGCGCTGCCGCCATCCAGCGCGTGCAAAAGCAGCGCGCGGCCATCGCTGGTGATCAGCAGCAGCGGCAGGCCCGCCCCCAGATCACGCGCCAGCAGCGGCAGCGACGGGGAGGGGACAGCGCCGGCCTCCCACATTATCTCGACGGCGGTTTCCACCTCGTCCTCGTCGGCGCTTATCGTGGCGCCGGCCATGGCAAGCAAGGCGGCACGGCCCGAACGCGGGCCGATGCGGGCGATCACCTGTTCCACCGTGAAGCGGATGCCGCGCGCCTGCCAGCAGGCGACCAGCGTGGCGGCCAGTGCATTGGCCGGTTCGGCCTGCACCGGCATGGCAAGCATGAGAGGCAGAGCCATCAGCAATCGACGCGTTATCATGGTCACAGCCTAGCCGGCTTGCCCGCATCCTGCTAGGCGGCGCGCATCATGTTGTCTGTTCAGAACCTCACCGTCCGCCTTGGCGGGCGCGCCATCATTGACGGCGCCAGCGCCACGCTGCCGCCGCGCGGCTGCGTGGGCCTGATCGGCCGCAACGGCGCTGGCAAATCCACGATGATGAAGGTGATGGCCGGTACCATCGATCCCGATGGCGGCAGCATCGAGCGCCCACGCGGCACAAGGCTGGGCTGGCTGAAGCAGGAAGCGCCGATGGGGCAGGGCACGCCGTTTGAAACCGTGCTGGCCGCCGATACCGAACGCGCCGCGCTGATGGCTGAGGAAGACGCCGGCGCTTCGCCCGAACGTGTGGCGGATATTCACGAACGGCTGATCGCCATCGATGCCCACACCGCCCCGGCCCGCGCCGCGCGCATCCTGGTTGGCCTGGGCTTCGACGAGGAAATGCAGGGCCGCCCGCTTGATAGCTATTCGGGCGGCTGGCGCATGCGCGTCGCGCTGGCGGCGTTGCTGTTCACCCGGCCCGATGTGCTGCTGCTCGACGAACCGTCGAACCACCTCGATCTGGAATCGGCCTTGTGGCTGGAAAATTTCCTGAAATCCTATCCCGGCCTGATCGTGCTGATCAGCCACGAACGCGATCTGCTCAACCGGGTGGCGGGCATGATCCTGCACCTCGAAGGCGGCAAGGTGCAGCTGTACACCGGCAATTACGACAGTTTCGAACGGCAGCGTGCCGAACGGCTGGCGCAACTGGAGGCCGCGCGCACCGCCCAGGCCACGCAGCGCGCCAAGCTGCAGGATTATATCGCCCGCAACAGCGCCCGCGCCTCCACCGCCAAGCAGGCGCAGAGCCGGCAGAAGGCGCTGGCCAAGATGCAGCCCGTTGCCGAAGCCGCCAACGATCCGACGATGAAGTTCGATTTCCCCAGCCCGGAACCGCTGCGCCCGCCGCTGGTGACGCTGGATCATGCCGATGTCGGCTATGACGGGCGGGCGATCCTGAGCAATCTCGATATCCGGCTCGATCCCGATGACCGGCTGGCACTGGTTGGCCGCAACGGCAACGGCAAGACGACGCTGGCACGGCTGCTGATCGGGCAACTGCCAGCGATGGCGGGCACGCGCTTTGCGTCGGGCAAGCTGAAAGTGGGCTATTTCACCCAGTATCAGGTGGAGGAACTGGATGGCGACGCCACGCCGGTGCTGATGATGGGCCGCGCCATGAAGGGCTCCAGCCCCAGCGCGGTGCGGGCGCAACTGGGCCGCTTCGGCTTTACTGGTTCGGTGGCAGAACAGCGCATCGGCACGATGAGCGGCGGGGAAAAGGCGCGTCTGGCGCTGGCGCTGGTCACGCGCGATGCGCCGCACCTGATCGTGCTCGATGAACCGACCAACCACCTCGACATCGATTGCCGCGAAGCCCTGGTGCAGGCGCTGGCCGGCTATGAAGGCGCGGTGGTGGTGGTGAGCCACGATCGCCACGTGATCGAGGCGAGTGCCGATCGGTTGGTGCTGGTCGACGCTGGCCGCGCCAGCCAGTTCGACGGCAGCATCGACGATTATGAAACGCTGATTTTGGCTGGCTCTGGTTCCAGCACCGCTGCGCCTGCTGGCGCCAAGGTACAACGCATCGATCCCAAGGAAGCCCGCCGCCAGGCCGCTGCCCGCCGCGACGCCGCCAAGCCGCTGCGCCAGGCGATGCTGGCCGCCGAAGCGCAGATGAACCGGCTGATTGCCGAACGCGAGGCGGTGGACGAGCAGATGACCCAGGCGCCTGCCGACATCACCGCCCTGATGCAGCGGCGCGGTGTGCTGGATGCCGGCATCACGGCAGCGGAAGACGCGTGGGCCGCGGCCAGCGAGGCCTATGACGTGGCGGTGGCGGCGCCTTAAACCTCGACGCTGACGATGCGGGTGAGAGACGTGAGCAAATTCACCCCGTCCCACACATTGCCGAACGCCAGCGCCTGACCGAAGGGGACGATGCGATCGATGCCGTGCGGGCGGGTCGCGGCGAGCATGGTGCGCCAGTCGTCGCCGCTCACACCCAGACTGGCAATGGTCTGCCAGTCGCGCTGCACCAGCGGGGCGAGGTCTTCGAGGCGCTCGATGCGGCGTTCGGCGAAGAAGCCGTCGCTGGCCAGCCGGGTGAGGCGGGTCATGTCGGGCGTTTCGGTCACGCGCAGGCGATAATCGCTGGTGTCGCGGTGATGCACGGCGCCGGCGGCGGCGAGCATCTGTTCGGCGACCAGTTTGTCCACAGCAGCGCGGGCGGCGAAGGGCTCCCCGGCGGCGGCGATGGCAGATTCTACCAGCGGCCAGAATGTCGCCTGCGCCGCCGCTACGCTGGCGGCGTCGCCGCGCCAGAACAGGGCGAGCGGTGAGGAACAGGCCTGCTGGCCGAAGGTGACGGCATCCAGCGCAAAGCGGCGCGCCTGCTCGGCCTGGTCGGGCGCAGTGGCCCAGGCGGCAGCATCGATCACCGCGGCCGACACCTTGGAGGGGAAGGTGAGTTCACTGGCGTGTGGCGGCAGCGGGCTGGCGCGCACTTCGCGCACCGTGTCGTCCCCGCCCCAGATCACCCGCACATCGGCATGGGCGGAGAGGGCATCGTTGATCGGCTTCTCCGCCGGATAACGCACGATCAGCAGGCAGGCCCGAACATCGTCGGGCAGGGTGGCCAGCGCCTCGTTCAGCAGGCGCAGCAGCAGGGTGAGCGCATCGGACTCGCGGCCGGAAACCCGAACGATGTTCACATTGCCGGCCAGCACCGATAGCAGCGCCGAATAGAGGAACATCGTATCGACATTGCCCGGCGCGATGTGGAGGGCGAGGCCGCGCGGGGCACGGGTGAGGCCATCGGTGGGCGCGAGCTGCGCCAGGCTGGCAGCGCGGGCCCAGAATGCCAGTGCCACCATTTCAGGGCGGCTGCGTGCCTGTGGATCGGCAAGGATGGCCTTGCGCACCGCATCGACCAGCGCCAGCCGTTCCGGCGCAAAGGGTGCGGCGCGCGGCGCGGCCAGCGTGGCGGCGATGCTGCCACCGGCCGGCGCCATGATGCTGATCTGGCGGGCGATATCGGGTGCGATGCTCATGCGGCCTGAGCTGTGTGCGTATCGGAACAGCCGCGCATTTCGGCGGCTGGGATGCGGCCCAGCACGCGGAAGGTGCGGCCCATGCGACCGCACGGGCAATCATCTTCGCCGGTCAGCACGCCGCGGTCTTCGGTGAGCAGGCTGTGGCCGGGGTAGGAGAGCGGGATGGCGGAAACGACCTGGATGATGCCTTCCTGGCCCAGCCCAAGCGGTTGCCAATCGAGCGGATCGCGGATGATCACATCGGCAAAGCCGGGCGCGTGCAGGCGGCCATGATCACATTCCATGAACACCGATCCGACCTGTTCGACCATGCCATAGAAATTGTGGACATGATCGAAGCCTGCGCGTTCCAGCGCCACGGATTTGAACTGCTCGTTCGACACCGCTTCGTCTTCCAGTTTCTTCCAGCCGCCCGAATGGATCAGCACGCTGCCGGGGAAATCCAACGTGATGCCAGCGCGTTCCAGCGCGGAGAGGAAATATTTCCACACCATGAAGGTGAAGCCGAAGGCGAAGATCGGCTTGCCGGCGTGCTTTTCGGCAAATTCGGTAATGGCCGGCAGGTTGAGCCCCATGTCCTCATCGTTCAGCGCATAGATGTGGGCACGGCCATAGGTCATCATGCCGAGGATGCCGGCGCCGCGGGCCGAGAAGCTGGTGCGGTCCCGCACTACGCCGGGGTGATCAATGATCAGCATCGGCCGGCGATCCTTGCCGATGAAATTGGTGGTGATGGCCGCCAGTGCGCGGCTTTGCGCTTGGGCGGTGGCTTGATCGAGATAGATGCGCGACGGCACCTGGCCGGTGGTGCCGGACGAGGTGAGCGTCTTGAACACCGCATCGGCCGGGATGGATTTCAGGTCCAGTTCCTTGAACAGGCGCACCGGCAGGAACGGCACATCGGCGATGCCGATCGGGGCGGCGCGGCCCTGTGCGGCGAGGATGCCGGCATATTGCGGGCAGTTTGCGGCGTGATGCAGCGTCAGTTCGGCCAGAGCGGCGCCGAGCAGGCGGTTCTTTTCTGTCGCATCCAGCGCGAACGGCGGGGCGGCCAGCACGGCATCGCGCGCCTGCATTGCTTCGCTCATGTTGCCGCCTCCCACACTTGACCCAATGCGCCATACAGCAGCTTGCCTGAAGACGCACGCGGCAGGGAAGCCACGGCTTTCACCATCAGGCCGCGCGGCGGGAAGGAAAAGGCGGCGATCAGCGCGGCGCGCACGGTTTCAGGGTCGCCGGCTTCGATCAGGATGCGCAATTGGTCGTCCTGCCCGAAGGAAACGCCGGGCACATCCATGCGCGCCAGCTGCGCGTCGATATCATCCAGGTTCACGCGCGTGCCGAACAGTTTGATCATGCGGCTGGCGCGGCCGGTGATGGAAAGGATGCCGGCCTCTTCGCGGCTGGCGAGATCGCCCGTCATCAGCACGCCGCCCAGCTCGTCACCGCGCGCAAGATCGGCGGCGCCCTGGGCATAGCCCATCATGATGGCCGGCGAGGTGCAGCGCATCTCACCGGAGACGCCGGGTTCGGTGTTCACGCCACCGTCGGCGGCGATCAGATCGATGGTCACGCCCGGGATCGGCACGCCGATGGCGCCGGCGTGGCTTGCCAGCAGTTCCGGCGGCAGCCAGGTCAGGCGCGGGCCGGCTTCGGTCTGGCCATACATGGTGATGAAGCGGCGACCGTTGGCGGCGGCCCATTCGGCATATTTGGCGGCCACGGGGGCCGGCAGCTTGCCGCCAGCCTGGGTAAGGGTGGTGAGTGTGGGCGTCGCCAGCCGGTCCAGCCCCAAGCGTCGGATGGCATCATAATGGAAGGGCACGCCCGACAGGCTGGTGGCGGCGCGGTTCTTGAGCCCGTCCCAGAATTCGGCCTGCATGACGCCGTGGGCGGTCACCTCCACGCAGGCGCCGACCAGCGCGTGGCTGTTGATGACGCTCATGCCATAGGAGTAGCTCGTCGGCAGCGCGAGGAAGGGGCGTTCGGCGGCGGTCAGCCCCAGATAGTCGGCGATGGCAGCTGCGTTGGCGAGCAGCGCGGCGGCGGTGAAGCGCGCCAGCTTGGGGCTGCCGGTGCTGCCCGAGGTGGAGAGCAGCACGGACAGGTCGGGGTGCAGCGCAGTGCCGCCAGGGCCGGGTGCAATGGTCCCATCCGGATCGATGATGGCATCGGGGCGATAGAGGGTAACCAGCGCGGCCAGCCGTTCCGGCGCCAGATCATGTTCGATGGCCAATGTGGCATGATCGCTGGCCAGCAAGGCCAGCCAAGCCGCCACGGAGGCGGCGCTGTTGGCGGTGCGCAGGAAGACGAGGGATCGCCGGCCGAGCGTGGCATCAAATTGGGCCCTCAGCGCCAGCACATCGGCATAGGTCAGTGCTGTGCCCGCATCATCCCGCACCGCCACGGCGTCGCCATGGCCGGCAAGGATCGCAGCCCAGGGGTTGCCGGTCGTCATGGCCGGCACGTCAGGCGTTCAGCCCGCAACGTCATATTTGGCCAGGATCTCGCGCACCTTGGCCACGCTCGACATGGCCACGATGTCGTCGGCGTCCAGCATGATGTCGAAATTGTCTTCCAGCGCGGTCACCAGCACCATGTGGGCCACCGAGTCCCATTCCTTGATCGACTGGTAGGCAAGGCTGTCCACCACGCTGGCCGCATCGATCATCAGCGATTCCGCAAAGACTTCAGCAAGCGATTTCATCAGGTAATTCCCGGTAACAAAAGGTTGATCATCAATAACGGGTGGAGAGCCGTGGAATCAAGCGCTGGCTGTTCACATTGCCATCGCGCCATCCACCCCGATCACCTGACCGCTGATATAGCGGGCGCCGTCGCCGGCGAGGAACAGCACCAGCGGCGCGACATCCTCGGGCTGGCCAGTTCGGCCCAGCGCAATGCGCTCCACCAGGGCGGCGCGCTTGTCGTCAGGGATCCCGGCGGTTATGTCGGTTTCGATCGTGCCCGGCGCCACGGCGTTCACCCTTATGCCGCGCCCGCCCACTTCGCGCGCCAGGCTGAGCGTGAGGCCGATCACGCCGGCCTTGGCGGCGCCATAGGCGGTGTGGCCGGGATAGCCGACGCGGCCGATGATCGAAGTGAGGTTGATGATCGAACCGCCGCCCGATCGCCCCATCAGCCGCACCGCATATTGGCAGCAGGTGAGCGTGCCGGTGAGATTGGTGGCCAGCGTTTCAGCCATGAGCCCGGTGCTGGTCATCTCGATCACCGCGTCCTTCAGCACGCCGGCGTTGTTGACCAATATGTCGAGCCGCCCGGCCTGTTTCTGCAGCGCCATGAAGGCCGCTTTCACCGCCGCCGGATCGGCGACATCGAAGGGCAGGGGGTGGAGATGATCAGCCGCGCCGCTGGTGGCGATCATCGCCTCCACGGCTTCGGCACTGCGGCCACCCACGAACACGGTAGCGCCAGCGCCGGCCAGTGCCAGCACGATGGCACGGCCGATGCCGCGCGTGCCGCCTGTGACCAGCGCAACGCGGCCGGAAAGATCGCCCGTCATGGCCTTATTCAGCCACAGGCGCCGGGGTGGCGGCCGAGCCTTCGGCGGTGCGCTTGCTTTCGCGATCCAGGATCAGGCCCCATTTGCCGGTGACGATGCCGGTTTCCAGCACGCGCGCCGGATTGCCGAACACGATGCTGCCCGGCGGCACGTCGCGCATCACCACGCTGCCCATCGAAACGATGCTGCCATCGCCCACCGTCACGCCTGGCATGATGATGCTGTGCGCGCCGATGCTGCAGCGGCTACCGATCTTGGTATCGATGTGCAGATTGCGGGTCATGTCGTGTGAAAGGATGGTGGCGCCAAACACGATGGCGGTATCTTCGCCGATGTGGATGCCGGCCGGATTGGTGAGGTCAAGCTTGGCCGAGAAACTGATGGCGCTGCCCTTGCCGATGTTCGTGCCCCAGACCTTGTTGAAGTACAGCCGGCGCCATTCCATGATGGCGTTACGCAGATCCCTGCGCAACCGGGCCATCCTGTTCTTGCCTTTTGCCATCGTGTTGCCCTGCTTGCCGCTGCCGGCCTATCGCTTGAGGCAGGGCGGCAAGCCTTGTCAAGCCTCAAACCGGTCTCAAAACAGGCGCAGAACTCACTGCTTTGGGAGCAATATCTGCCGTGTCAGCCACCAGCCCTGCACCACGCGCAGCGCGTAACTGGCGGCATAGGCCATGGCCAGACCGCTGATGCCAAAGCGCGGCACCAGCACGAAGGCCAGCACGGCCATCAGCAGGGCCGCCGCGATCACCGCTGGCAACGTGTCGCGGCTGCGGCCCGACATGGTGATGATGGCACCCGACGGCCCGGCAAGGATAGCCAGCATGTTGGCTCCCACCAGCCACTGCAAAAGGGGCGCCGTGCCGGCAAAGGCCGGGCCGAAGATCAGTGTGAGGATGGGCTGCGGCCAGATCAGCAGCGGCAAGGCCAACGGCAGGGTGGAAGCCAGCGTGGCATAGCGATTGCGGCGCAAGCGGGCGTGGGCGGCAGCAAGGCGGCCCTGGCGCAAGTCGCCGGAAATATTGGCCGAAATCATCATGGCCGCGGTGGTCTGTATCACCGCGAACGGCATCGCCAATTGCCAGGCCGCGCGGAAGGCCCCGGCGTCGCCGGCGCTGCCCAGCGTGCCGGCCAGGAATTGCGGCAGCCATTGGCCAAAATACATCAGGAAGGAGATCAGCATCATCGGCGTGCCTTCCACCCACGGGGAGGGCGGGGTCGTGCTGTCGTCCGTGCCCCAATCGCGGGCCTGCCGCCATAACAGGAAAAACAACAGGGCCATCGCCGCCACCAGGCAGACCGTCGCGAAGATCACGGTGGAAACCGCCGTGACATGCCCGCCAGTCAGCAACACCACGCCCAGGCCCAGTGCAAGCGGCACGGTATACAGCCCGTCGAACACCTGTGCGCGCACGGCGTTGCCCAGCCCGCGCACGATGCCCAGCCCCATCATGTAATAGACATTGGCGGTCACGAAACCGGTGGCGGCGATCAGGGCGCCTTCCTGGGCAGCTGCAAAACCGGCGTGCTGCAGGGCCACGATGCTTGCCGCGTAAAGCCCCGCCACCAGCAGCGCCAGTGGCGTCACGAATTTCAAATAATGGCGCACATGGCTGTTGGCCGTGGCCTTGTCGCCCAGCCGCAGATGCGCCGCCGCTTCGCGCAGGGCGAGTTGATCACAGCCCATGACGGCGAGGATCGAGACCAACTGCGCCGACTGGATCGCCATCGCATAGCTGCCCAGCACTTCCGGGCCGCCGGCGCGGGCCAACAGCAGGGTGACGATGAAGCCGGTTGCGATGTTGCCGGCCTTGATACCCATCACGCTGGCATAGCGTATGAGCGGCGCGATATTCGCCCGCCAGCCTGAGAGCGGGCCATCAGGCATCGATGGCGTCGGCCTCGATCGAGGTGGCGTGGCTCTGGATGAAGTGAAAGCGATGTTCCGGGTTGCGGCCCATCAGCCGCTCCACGAGATCGGCGACATCGGCTCTGCCGTCCACATCCTCGGGCAGCTTCACCCGGATCAGGCTGCGCCGCGCCGGATCCATCGTGGTTTCCTTCAGTTGCGGCGGGTTCATTTCGCCCAGGCCTTTGAAGCGGCTCACCTCCACCTTGGTCTTGCCGGCAAACACGGTCTTCATCAGCTCGGCGCGGTGGGCATCGTCGCGGGCATAGGCGACGGTGCCGCCGGCGGCGAGGCGATAGAGCGGCGGCTGGGCCAGATAGAGCCGGCCGTCGCGCACCAGGCCCGGCATCTCGCGGAAGAAAAAGGTCATCAGCAGCGTGGCAATGTGGGCGCCGTCGACATCGGCGTCGGTCATGATGACGATGCGTTCGTAACGCAGATTTTCCGGGCGGTATTTGTCGCGCGTGCCGCAGCCCATGGCCAGCGTCAGATCGGCAATTTCATTGTTGGCGCCGATCTTGGCCATGTTGGCGCTGGCCACGTTCAAAATCTTGCCGCGGATGGGCAATATGGCCTGGGTGTTGCGATCGCGGGCCTGCTTGGCGCTGCCGCCGGCCGAATCGCCTTCGACGATGAACAATTCGGTGCCCACCGCGTCATCGCGGGCGCAATCGGTGAGCTTGCCGGGCAGGCGCAAGGACGATTTGCTGGTGGCGGTCTTGCGCTTCACCATCATTTCCTGGCGGCGGCGCAGCCGGTCTTCCATGCGCTCCACCACGAAGGCGAGCAGCGCCTTGCCGCGTTCACCATTGGCCACCAGCCAGTGATCGAAATGATCCTTGATGGCGTTTTCCACCAGTCGCGTGGCTTCCGGGCTGGTCAGCCGGTCCTTGGTCTGGCTCTGGAACTGCGGGTCGCGGATGAACAGCGACAGCATGATCTCCGCCCCGGCAAACACGTCTTCGCCGGAAAGATCGCTGGCCTTCTTGTTGCCGGTGAGGCCGGCATAGTTCTTCAGGCCGCGGGTCAGCGCCAGCCGCAGGCCGGCTTCGTGGGTGCCGCCATCGGGGGTGGGGATGGTGTTGCAGTAGAAACTGGCCGAACCTTCGCCATATTGCGGCCAGGCGCAGGCCCATTCCACCGCGCCCATCGGCTTGCCATCGGGGCCGGCGGGCAGATCGGTGCGGCCGGCAAACAGATCGGGCACCACCAGCGGGCGATTGTCGAGCCGTTCCTTCAGGTGATCGGCCAGGCCGCCCGGGAAGGTGAAGACCGCGGTTTCCGGCACATCGGGCGTCGCCAGTTCCGGCGCACAGCGCCAGCGGATTTCGACACCGCCGAACAGATAGGCCTTGGACCGGGCCAGCTTGTAGAGGCGGGCCGGCTTGAAGCGGGCATCGTCGCCAAAGATTTCGGCATCGGGGTGGAACTTGACGCTGGTGCCGCGCCGGTTTTGCGTCGGGCCCAGTTCCTCGATCTTGCCTTGCGGAATCCCGCGCGAATAACGCTGGCGATA